>JADFMM010000018.1 GCA_022563885.1 Planctomycetota bacterium
AGGACCAATGATTGCGAAAACAGAAGATCAAATCGTCAATGTCACCGTTCATCTCCTCTTTGGTCAGAAAATCGTCACTTTTGATATCTCGATTCATGAAACCGCGGTACATACTGTTTAGGAATTCCCGCTTAGTCCTATCTAGCAGCGTATGCCTAGTAATCAGCTCTCCCGAGTTCGCTACCAAAAGCTGCAGTTTGACCCGCCTTGAGGTAGGGGCATGCCCCATTCGTGACATTATTTCAACTAAATCACCCGCCAAACGGAATCGCCACTCAGTACCAAAAAACGTCCGCGCCGCGTGAATAAGATCCCTGCTCGGGACCTCATTAATAGCCACAAGATCGAAGTCGTTTCCGTCGATTGTCACGGATATTCTATCTCCTCCAGGAAACTCGATCATTTCAAAAGGGGACAAGGTAGCGTATGCTTCACCAGGGTCGGGCCTGAGGGAAAGGTCCTCTGAACCGGATTCCTGACGCATGCATCCAAATAGCATAACGAACAACATCGCAAATCCAGCAAGTTTCTTATATCTTACTGTGTTACACATATTCAGATGCGCCCGACAAAAGTCGAGATCGGCGGAATTGATCCTCGATATTGGCCTAGGAACACTATTCAGAATCCAAATCTGGGACTTTTGTCGTAGGCGTCTAGAGTCCGTCTTTCACAGAAGGTCTCGCACCAAGGCGACCACCGGTTCAAGATCTATACGTCTGCTCGCGAGCGCCCTAAAGAGAGTGCCCTCCGCAAAGGGCAGGGGGCTCAAACTGTAGAATGGCCCCTGCAAGGGAAGGGAGTGAAGCGCGGGAAGCAGGGGGACGACGTGTTTCTGCCTGTTGGTAAAGGGTTTGAGCTGCCGGACCAGTTCCCGGACCTGAGGGCCGATGAGATGGATCGTCATGGTGACATCGAAGCCGCCAAAACGAGCTGGATTGTGGGGAGAGTCTTCCTTCGGTCGGCAGCGGAACGTCTCCCGCAAGAGCGTTTGCTTTTTACGCGTGATGTGGACATTTGACACGTACTCACGGAATTGAAACTGTTCTCCACTTTCACTGCGACCCGATTGAAACGAGTCGAGTAGCACTAGGGAGGCATCGTCGGCCAGGTCCCAATGTTGGTCTAGATGAAACATCGCCTCTCTGTGCATGACCACGGGATCCGGCGCAATCACCAGCAGACTCTCTTCTTGGAGGGTCCCCGCAATGGACTGGATCGAGGGTATTCCCATAGGGTTCTTGTAGACCTGTGTATTGGCTTGAGAACGTATGACGGTCTGGGTGCGGGCGCCGCAGCCTATCTTTAGGTGGGTGCGATCGCCTTGCAGAATGCCACCTCCAAAGGTCGAGGTGAAGATTTCGGCCGTCTGGCGACCGCACTGTGTCTGAAACAGGCGTAGGGGCGCGCGATGGAGCATCCGCACCACCTGAGTTCGGTTTCGTACGCTTTTCAGTTCTAGGTGGCTGGTGCTGAAATTTGGCATGGTTTAAGACGATGTCTGCATAGATACCAGTCTGGCTATCTACCCTCGTAATCGTTGTCGTAGTCGTAATGGACGATCCGACCGAGCCGATTCACTGGTTCGATTACGATCACGATTACGACAACGATTTACCGTTTATTACATTCACAAAACCACGTCCTCTGGGCGTGGATTCTTATCCCTGCGATGTGGTGGGTGCGTCGATCCCCCGCCTCGCCTTGAATGCCGCTTCAATGTGTTTGATGACTTCGTCGATGCCCAGATTGTGGCGGGCCTGCGTGAAGAGGAAGGGACCGCCATCGCGCATCGTCTCGGCATCTCGTGCCATGACATCCAGATTGGCGCCCACCTGTTCGGCAATGTCCGTCTTGTTGATGATGAGAAGATCCGACTGAGTGATGCCGGGTCCTCCCTTACGCGGTATCTTGTCACCGCCGGAGACGTCGATGACGTAGAGGATGTAATCGGCAAGCTCGCGACTGAAGGTGGCGGCCAGGTTGTCACCGCCACTTTCAACGAAGAGAAGGTCCAAACGGTTCTCAAATCGAGTCATCAAGCTTTCCAGCGCATTTAAATTGAGCGAGATGTCCTCGCGAATAGCGGCATGGGGGCAGCCTCCTGTGACCACCGCGGTAATTCGGTCGGCGGCGAGGACTTGGTGTCGTGTCAAAAATTGGGCATCCTCCTCGGTGAAGATGTCGTTCGTGACCACCGCGACTTGATAACGATCGCGAAGCCGCTCACAGAGCGCGCGTAGCAGGGCTGTTTTACCGCTGCCCACCGGTCCCCCGATACCCACGGTGAAGGCGCGGGTGGCAAAATCGCGTTGGGACAGCGAGACCTCTCTATCCTGAAACTGACCGGCTTGGTCCCAATGCTCGTGAGTATGAGGGTGGGAGTGCGAATGAGATTCGGTTGCCATGGTTTTGTTTCCTTAGTTCTGAAAGAGTTTTGTGTAGAGGTGGGCATGATCCGCCTGCGTAAGTTCCAGGAGCGGCGAGGTCCTGCACGCCTGGGAGGCCCGTTTGCGCCCGGCGCGCCGCAACAGGGTGGGTATCTTGTTCTCCAACTGACTTTGAATCTCCTGGGCGCGCGAAGGACCGAGGACTCCGAGGCGAACGGCGGCGCTCATCTGGTCTCTGATCTGCAAAAACAGATAGAGGGTCGCCATCTCATCCCAAAGGCCGCCGGCGTCCTTTAAGGTCAGCACGAAGACCACCAGGAAGTGCGGTGGGCAGTGTTGATCTTCTAGCTGCCTGAGCAAACGAGCCGAGTTGGTTTGTGGGAACAGATGGGGAATGACCCGTAGCCAAGCACGGCCCTGGTGCACAGACGCGTCGCGGGTCAGGGGAATCAGCAACCTCACGTCGTAATCGTGCACCGTCGCCCAGGGAGAGGCCTCCTCGAAGAGGGATCGCATGATGGGAAGATCAAAGTCGGCGATTTGTTCCAGGTTCGCCGTGACGAAGTCCACCAGTTCGCGCTGAGAGCGAATGATACCGATCTTGACCCCACACTCCAAGCCATTGGAAAAAGCAAACCCGCCGATAGGCAGGCCAGAGTCGGCCAGATGCATCAGTTGAATAGGCGTTAGCCCCATATCCCCTTCTCACGGGCCGGCGACGGAGTTCTCGGAAAGAACCTAAAACAGTCGGTATAGCTGCGCTAGCGGCAATTTCCGAGCCGGTTCGCAGGTGATGTGCTCCCCGTCAACGGTGACCCGATAGGTTTCAGGATCAATTTCAATCTTAGGGAGACAGTCATTCAGACGCATGTCCTTCTTGCCGATGTTGCGGCAGCCACGCACAGCCACTGCCGCTTTTGAGAGGCCATAGCGTTCTACCGAGGCCAGTGAGGCCATGGAGACGAAGACACGCGAGTGTTGCCGCGGACTGGACCCAAAGGCGCCGAACATGGGGCGAGAGAAAGAGGGTTGAGGCGTGGGAATAGAGGCATTGGGATCCCCCATTTGCGCTTGGGCGATCACTCCCCCTTTGACCACGATCTCAGGTGTCACGCCAAAGAAGTCGGGTCGCCATAGGACCAAGTCTGCTAGTTTGCCAACTTCGACCGAGCCGATCTCATGCGACAATCCATGGGCAATAGCGGGGTTGATGGTATATTTTGCCACGTAGCGGCGCACGCGAAAGTTGTCGCTGCCCTGACCCGCTTGCTTATCCTCGGGAAGTTGTCCCCGTTGCTGCCTCATCTTGTGGGCTGTCTGCCAGGTACGGGTGATGACCTCCCCGACCCGTCCCATGGCCTGGGCATCGGAGGCGATCATGGAGAGGGCGCCCAGGTCGTGGAGAATGTCTTCGGCGGCGATGGTCTCGCCGCGAATACGACTCTCGGCAAAGGCCACATCCTCGGGAATGTTCTTGTCGAGGTGGTGACAGACCATCAGCATATCCAGATGTTCATCGAGGGTATTGGCGGTGAAAGGGCGGGTCGGATTGGTGGAAGAGGGTAAGACATTGGGCTCGCCACAGAGTTTCAAGATGTCCGGGGCATGGCCACCTCCGGCCCCTTCGGTGTGATAGGTGTGGATGGTCCTGCCCTTGAAGGCGGCACAGCTGTTCTCGACGAAACCGGATTCGTTCAGGGTGTCGGTGTGAATGGCGACCTGTACATCATACTGTTCGGCGATGCTCAGGCAGCAGTCGATGGTGGCTGGGGTGGTTCCCCAGTCTTCATGCAATTTGAGACCGGCAGCCCCGGCTTTAATCTGCTCTGCCAATCCTTCCGGCTTCGAACTATTTCCCTTGCCGAGAAACCCGAAATTGAGCGGATAGGCATCCGTGCTGCGCAACATCATTTCGATATTCCAAGCCCCGGGCGTGCAGGTGGTGGCCTTGGTGCCGGTGGCGGGACCCGTGCCGCCGCCCAGCAGGGTGGTCAGACCCGAGGCGATGGCCTCGTCGATCTGTTGGGGACAGATGAAGTGCACATGGGCGTCTATGCCGCCTGCCGTGAGGAGGAGCTTCTCGCCGGCAATGACTTCGGTCGTGGGGCCACAGATCATACCGGGTGTGACGTGTGACATGATGTGGGGATTTCCGGCCTTGCCGATGCCGGCAATGCGTCCATCCTTGACCCCCACGTCCGCCTTGAGGATGCCGGTGACATCTACAATCAGGGCGTTGGTTATCAAGAGATCCAAGGCGTCGGCCTGCGAAACGCCCGCACACTGCCCCATGCCGTCGCGCAGCACCTTGCCTCCGCCGAACTTGCACTCATCCCCATAGACAGTATGGTCCTTTTCGACATGGATGATCAGGTCGGTGTCACCCAGGCGAACTCTGTCCCCCGTGGTCGGGCCATACATGGCGGCGTAGGCGTCACGAGAGATGCTATGAGCCATGGTCCTGCTCCACATGACTGAAGTGTTGCTGCTGGGCGCGGTCTAGTGCCGAAGCCAGGCGATCTGTCTCCGCCGGGCCGTCAATGAGTGCGTTGGCCCCATGGACAATGCGCTGCCCGGCAATCTCCACCAGTTCGACCTCCTTGGTCTCACCGGGTTCGAAACGAACGGCGGTGCCGGCGGGAATGTCGAGGCGTCGGCCGAAGGCCAAGCGTCGGTCAAAGGACAGGGCCGCGTTGACTTCAAAGAAGGGATAGTGGGAACCCACCTGAACGGGACGGTCTCCGTGGTTGAGGACCTTTAGCGCGACCATAGACCGTCCCTCGTTGAGGACGATCGGGTCGCTGCCGCACTCGACGGCCCCCGGCTGGGACGATGATGCGTTGTCGATCGTCGTCACGCTGTCTTGACGTGTGAGACCCGAACCATGCAGGGCCAGGGCCGGGTCCCCTTTTTCACGACAGATAGGCTGATGGACCGTCACGAGTTTGGTGCCGTCGACGAAGGTGCCTTCCACTTGCACCTCGTTCAACATGTCCGCGACGCCGGGCATGACATCGTCATGGCCCAACAGTCCCTTGCCCTTGTCCATCAGGTCTGAGACGGAATCCCCTTCGCGAATGAACTCGAGCAGTTGTGCGGACAGGAGGGCCACGGCTTCCACATAGTTGAGGGCGATGCCGCGGGCGTAGCGTTTTTGGGCCAGGCACCCGGCATTGTGCAGCATCAGTTTCTCGATGTCTCTGGGTGTCAGATGCACGGGCTCACCTCTACATCCACAAACAGGCGGGCAGCCAACCTCAAGCTGAGGCAAGCTGCCCTTTTTCCCGAATGTTCGTCTCGCGACCGAGACAGAGGATAGGCACTGACCAGGGAACGAGGTCGGTGCCTGGTTAAAGCCTGAGTAGCCTACTTCAACATGATGTTGAGAGAGGCGCTTACGACGACGGTGTCGTCTTTAGATTCAATACCGGCGGCCTCCCATGCTGCATGCGTCCGGCCTAGGACCCCATCATCGTTAGCAAATGTCCAATAGGCGACACCGATGGAGGCAGAGACCGCATCACAGAGCGGCATGGAGGTGCTGGCGCCGACAGCATAGGCCTGGAATCCACTGTCACTCAACCCGTCGTGACTAAAATAGTAGGCGCCGTAGTCTCCACCGCTCCAGACGGCCTTGGCCCATAGATCAATGGCATTGTCCTCGGTGACATCCAGGGAGTGCGAGACGGCAAAGTTTCCCCACACACCTTCGTTGGCGCTGTCGATGTCGTACAGCACGGTCGCACTTGGACTCAAGGGCAGGTTCTTGAGGGTAACACCTGCGTAGACATCTTCCGTATTGCCATTGCCACCGCGGGGCATCTGCACGAAATCATAGTAGATGTAACCGAGGGAGACATCCGCGCTGTCACAGCCACTATAGGTGTAGTCGAAAATGAAGTCCCGCTCCGTCACGTCGCCTGAGGCATCCGCAGGGTTGTCATAGCCACGGGAATCGTCCAGATTGAGGACTTGCCAATAGATGCCGCTGAAGGCGTGATCGCCGCGGGTGATGGTGGTGCCGACATCGGTCATCAGGACCGGTCCGTTGACCCAGTTAATGCCTGTGGCGGCGACAAAGGCACTGGCGATAGTGTTGTTCACACGGACGGTGATGTCGTCTTCCGCGGACACTGCGCAAGCGAGCAACAGCACCATCACAGTCACTTTTAGTTTCGTCACTTTCATAATACTCAGACTCCTAAATATAAGAGTTAAAAAAAACACATCGTGGAAGCACGTACTTGACCATATTCATTCTTCTTCTCTGTCTCTTTTCTTGGATTCCACCCTCCTACACATGAAGATAATCAGAAACCAGACCATCTGTCAAGCCATCAATGGTGTCGGCCGCCACGACACGACCACGGTTCATCAAGACGAACCGGTCGCAGAACGTCTTGACGAAGGCCAAATACTGCTCGACGATCAGGATCGTCTTTCCCTCCTCTGCGGAGAGGCGGTTGAGTACTTCTCCGATACGTTGAATGATGTTGGGCTGGATGCCTTCGGTGGGTTCGTCCAGGATTAAAAACTCCGGGTCGGTCACCAACGCCCGGGCGATGGACAGTTGTTGTTGCTGCCCGCCGGAGAGATCGCCGCCGAAACGTGATTTCATGTCCCCGAGCACCGGGAAGTAGTCAAAGACGCTCTCCGGTACCGCCGATTGCCCTCGAGGCAGACCGGTCTGGAGGTTCTCCTCAACCGTTAATCTGGGGAAAATATGTCGGCCCTGGGGGGCATAACCCATCCCCAACCGGGCCCGTTGATAGGTGGATTTCGCGGTGACATCCTGGTCTTGGAAGCAGATCTGGCCGGAGGTGGGGCGACAGAGACCCATGATGGTGCGTACCAAGGTCGTCTTGCCGACGCCGTTTCGACCCATCAAACACACCATGGTGTTGCGCGGGACCTCTAATGAGACCTCGAACAGGGCCTGGACATTGCCATAAGAGAAATTGATATTCTCTACCGTCAACATCTTATCTGCCCAAATAGGCCTCGATCACTTCCTCGTTGCGCCTGACTTCATCCATGGTGCCCTCGGTCATGACCTTGCCGTCACAGAGGACGGTGACGGGCGAGTCCAGTTGCCGAACAAAATCCATGTCGTGTTCGATGACGATGAGCGTGTGCTTGTCTCTCAACTCCAGCAGCAGTTCCGCTGTCAGCTCGGTTTCGGCGTCGGTCAGTCCGGCGGCGGGCTCGTCGATCAGCAACAGACGCGGATCGGAGAGGATGAGCGTGCTGATCGCCAGCCACTGGCGCTGGCCATGGCTGAGAAATCGGGCCTCGGTGTTGACGTTGTCCGCGAGCTTGACCCGTTCCAGCAGAGCCATAATGCGGTCCTGTTCCACCTTGCGCCGCGTGGCAAAGAGGGCCGAGAAGATGCCCTTCGGTCCCGGCAATGACAGTTCCATGTTTTCGTAGACCGTCAGGCTGTCGAAGAGCGCGGGCGTCTGAAACTTGCGGCCGATGCCCCGCCTGACAATCTCGGCGTCCGAGAGACGGGTAATCTCCTCGCCGTCGAAATAGACCGACCCGGTCGTCGGGCGGGTCTTTCCCGTGATGACATCACACAGGGTCGATTTTCCGGCGCCATTGGGACCGATCACCACCCGCAGTTCGTTGTGTCGAATGCCAATGTCATCGATGTCGAGCGCCGTGAAGCCGTCGAAGACCGCCGTCACGTTGTGCAGGAACAGCAGGTACTTGCGGCTCCAGAGGGCGTTGACCGTCGGGGACTCGAGGCTATATCCTCCTGTCGCCTGTTCGCTCGTCTGGGTCATCATGTTTCCACCGCAATGCGCTCCGTGTATTTTTTCCAGAGACTGACCAGCCCGCCGGGCAGGACCAGAACCACGAACACAAACAAGAGACCCACGACGAATTGCCAGTAGTCCGGTTTCCAGGTGACTCCCAGGACCGTGTGCTGAGACGTCAAGGTGTTATACAGCAGATTGACGAGCAGGGCGCCGAGCACGGCCCCTCCCAGGGAGCCCCGGCCCCCGACGGCCACCCACACTACCATGAGGATGGACCAGCGGGCCTCCATGTAGGAGGGTGTCACGATGCTGGCTTGGGGTGTATACAACAAGCCGGCCAAACCGGCGATGGCCCCGGAAAGAGCGAAGATGGCTGTCTTGTAGGCGAAGGGTTGATACCCGGTGAAACGCAGCGTCACTTCCGAATCGCGAATGGCGACCAAGACGCGACCGAACCGGGATCGAACCAGCAGGCTGCAGAGGACATAGACGCCTACCAGGCTCGCCAGCGTGGCACCGTACAGCGCGAGTTTGACAGGGTCCTCCCGCAGTGAATGTCCCGCAATCGTCTTGAAATGGGTGAGTCCATTTGTCCCGCAGAATTTCATATTGTTCTGACTAAAGAACATCCAGGCCGCCACGGTCAGGGCCTGTGTGAGGATCGCAAAGTAGACGCCTCGGACCCGACTGATGAAACCGAAGAATCCAATCACACCGGCCAATAGGCCGGGAATCAGCATGCCCAGGAGAAGGGTGAGATTGAAAGACTTGAAGGGCATCCAGAACCAGGGGAGTACCTCCATCCCTTTTGACTCGCCGATCGCATAGGGATAGACCACATAGAGGGCCTCGGGAATGCCGTTAGGGCCAAAGAGATTCCCGTGATGGGCCAGGTACATGCCCATGGCATAGCCTCCCAGGGCGAAAAAGAGGGATTGGCAGAGGCTCAGGATCCCGGTATATCCCCAGATCAGATCGAGTCCCATGGCGACGATGCCAAAGGCCAGGTAGCGACCGGCCATGTTCACGGTTTCGATCGGGACGAGCCCGTAGAAGGCCAAGAGGGGGAGCATCAGTGCGAAGACCAAAAACAGGGCGGCGACGCAGCCGTTTAACAGCCCCACCGTTGACTTCGTGCGGTAGCCTCTCTTGATCAAGGCGTCGACTGTGTAGACCCGGTTACTCATCGGCCAGCCTACCCTTGGGTGCGAAGAGTCCCGATGGCTTGTATTGAATAAAGGCAATCACGATCAGCAGCATGATGATCTTGGCCCAGACCGCGCCGAAGAGCGTGCCTTCCAGCACCTTGTTCAGAAGGCCCAGCCCGAATCCGCTGCAGACCACGCCGGCGATGTTTCCCACCCCGCCCGTCACCACCACGAGAAAGGAATCGACGATGTAGTTCTGGCCCATGTCCGGCGTAATGCCACCGATAGTGGTCAAGGCATAGCCCGCGACACCGGCGAGGCCGCCGCCGGTCATGAAGGTGACACTATCGACCATCCGCGTGTTGATGCCCATGGCGGCGGCCATGTCACGATTTTGCAGAGTCGCCCGCATCTTGAGACCCAGCGAGGTGTAGCGAAACAGCGCCGACACACCCAGCACGCAGGCGAAACAGAGCATCAGGATAAACAGACGGTTGTAGGGCAAGGTCAGACCGGGCAGAAACTCCAGCGCCCCCTGCAACCAGGAAGGAGAGTTGGAGGGACGGTTGTCTCCAAAGATCGAGCGAATCGTCTGAATCATGATCAGGCCGATGCCATAGGTGGCCAGGAGTGACTCCAGGGGTCGCTTGTAGAGACGGCGAACCACCAGATATTCGATCAGACCGGCCACCAGGGCCGAGGCACAGAAGGCCAGGGGCAGGGCGAAGATATAATAACTGTTCACCGGGTGCTCCGGCGTGTGCTTGAAAAGCAATTGGGTCGCGTAGGTGGCGTAGGAGCCGATCATCATCATCTCGCCGTGGGCCATGTTGATGACGCCCATCATGCCGAAGATGATCGCCAGTCCCAGGGCCATGAGGACCAGGACGGAACCGCTGGAGATTCCCGATTTGACAATGTCATAGGTGGCGATTAGCCGTTCACGGCCGCGGATTCGAGCCAGCGCCGTTTCAATGGAATCTCTCAAGGGTGCGGTGACGTCCTCTCGACGGACAGCCTCCTCCAATAGACTCCGGGCGCGTACGCTGCGAAGGCGGCCCAAGGCCTCTGCTGCCTCCCGTTGGACCGTCTCGTCCTGCGAACGAAACTTAATCATGGCACTGCTCTCGGCGGCGGCAAAACGGACGATACGATCCCCATCGGTCTCGGCCAGATGTTGCAGTTTTTCCAAGGCGGCCGTCCTATTGGTCTGCGTCCCGATCTTGCGAACGGCGGCGCGTCGGCGGATCTTTTGACGGGCCGACAGGCCCAGGAGAGTCTTGGCGCGTGTCACCCGTCGGCGCTCGGCCCCATTAGGTTCCAGTACTAGGATGTCCTCGAGGGGTATCGCGGCATCCAGCAGCGGTTCATGGGAAAACACATCGCCGATGCGGACAAACTCATTTAAATCGTCGTCCTCGATCAGGTCAATGCCGAACACGATCTGGTCGTTCCAGGAATAGAGGCTACCGCGCCGGTAGTCCTCCAAGATCGTCTCCAAACGTTCATCGCCCGTTGCCACCAGGCTCTGGAGCGTCGCGGCCCGTGCCTCGCCGTCTTCCTGGGCCAAGCCCCGCAAGAGCTCAGCAAGGGGGTCACCCAATGATGCAGTGGCAGCGAGCATGAAAAAGACACTGGCCGCTGCCACGCACCTGCTGATTTGCCTGATGCACATCGGGTCTCTGGGAAGGAAAAAATACCGGGGCACGCGTCTGCGCGTGCCCCGGACAAGACAAAATTGTTTCTATTCTTTAAGTGTCTCTTCTTTAATTACCTGGGGCCACCGGTTGGGGCAGGATAATTGCCATCCGGCCAGAGCAACTTGCTGTAAGAGTCGGGCTCGACCAGGCCATCCGTCTGATAGACGATCTTGAATTGACCGTTCTTCCTGATCTCACCCACCAGCACCGGCTTATAGGTGTGCTGATTGCTCTTGTGGAACTTCTTCCGGCCACCCGGGGCGTCGAACTCCAGACCATAGATGGCCTGCCTGACCTTGTCAACGTCAAAAGACTTGGCCTTCTCACAGGCCTGGGCCCAGGCCTTCACACCGAAATAGGCGGCTTCGATGGGATCGTCGGTGACCCGCGATTTCCCCAGCGGCAGGCCCTTCTCCTGGCAGAATTGCTTGAATCTTTTTACGAAGGCCCTGTTTTCCCGGGTCTTGATGCTTTGGAAATAGTTCCAGGCCGCCAGGTGTCCCACCAGGGGCTGGACGTCCATGGCCAGCAATTCATCCTCGGCCACGGAGAATGCCATGATGGGGCAGTCATCGGCGGTCAAGCCCTGATTGGCAAACTCTTTGTAGAAGGGGACATTGCTGTCGCCGTTGATGGTCGAGAGAATACAGGCGTTGCCGCCGGCAGCAAAGGATTTGATCTTGGCCACCAGGCTCTGGTAGTCCTGATGATGGAAGGGCGTGTATTCTTCCTTGATGTTCCGATCCGGGATACCCATCTTCTTCAGGTAGGCCTTGAGGATCTTGTTGGCGGTACGGGGAAAGACATAGTCCGTTCCCAGCAGGTAGAACTTCGTGCAACCAAGTTCATTCATCATGTACTCGGCGCCCGGAATCAGTTGCTGATTGGGGGTTGCGCCGGTGTAAAAGACGTTGAGTGACTGTTCTTCCCCTTCATACTGAACGGGATAGAACAACAGGGCATTGTATTCTTCGAAGGCAGGCAAGACTGATTTTCGGCTCACCGACGTCCAGCACCCGAAGGTGACGGCGACTTTTTCCGTAAGGATCAGTTCTTTGGCCTTCTCGTAGAAGAGTGGCCAATCCGAGGCGGGATCGACCACGACCGTCTTGATGGTGTGGTCCAGCACCCCTCCCTTGGCGTTGAGTTCCTCAACTGCCATCAAAACCACATCGCGAAGCGACGTCTCGGAGATGGCCATGGTCCCACTGAGCGAGTGCAGGACGCCGACCTTCACTTCAGCGGCCGAAAGGACCGAGCTACCCAGACCGACCGTCAGGCAGAGGATAGCGACGAACAGTTTTTGACACCATGCATGCTTCATAAGAGAGCTCCTTTAGAAAAACAGACTGCGAAAAAAATGATTTCAGAACACGTTACGACGATTGTCTGAAAGCAAAAGTCATGCCACACGGAAAGAGCGAGCCGCAAGCGGGGCGTGAGCACCTGTAACTATCTGAAAACAAATAAGATAGGAAAGATCGGAAGGTGAGTCGGAGAAACGACCCTAGCGTCGACTTGGTCGACATAGGTACATTTTTGTCTCGAATACTTTCATTTTTCACATTTGTGTCTGATGACAGGTCGCGCAAGGTCCTGAGCTTAGCGACCGCTTGCGCCATGGTATCCATCTTCGTCGCTCACCACGCCGTTGTGCCGCATCCGGTTTGCCCTTTCATTATTAAAAATCTACGGAATGCATGATGGTACCCAGGAGAAGGCATTGCGAGCGATTTATTTGTATAGAACAGCTTCGCCTCGGGTGTTCAGCACGGAAGACGACACCCTGTTTTTTGACTGCGTTGTCCAGGATGGGCCCTGCGGGAAGGGCTAAGGAGAAGGGTTTCTCGCTGGATCTGCCACCCCTCGGAGGGTAGTATACCTCGTAAGATGAGAATCACAGTTCCTATCACTGAGGGGCGGGGCGAGCAGGGGCATCCGACGGTCACCCGGGATATGGTATGGGGACGGCCGTGCTTCCGTACGGCAGGCCTAGGGAAAACCTGCTGGCCGTGAAGCAAGCGTGCCTCGACGCCCCGGATTAGATCCATGCATATCCTCAGCTTACATTATCAGATCTGGATCGTGCTGATCGTCTACTTTGCCGGCATGTTGGTGTTGGGCTGGAGGAGCAAAAGCCGGGCGGCGAGTCACGAAGGCTATCTGCTGGGGAACCGGAAGTTCGGCACGTGGTGGCTCGTCATGCACGCCTTCGGCGCCGGCACCAGCCCGGCCGATGTCTCCGGCTCGTTCAGCAAGACGGTCACGGGCGGAGCATCGGGCATCTGGGTGTCCTGGATGTGGCTGTTCGGTACCCCCTTCTACTGGGTCATCGCCCCGATCATCCGGCGTATGCGCTGTCAGACGATGGCCGACATGTTCTTCGAACGCTTCGGCAAGTCGGCGGCCATGCTCTATACGATTATTGCCGCGCTGGGGATGACCATGTACCTGTGTAGCGTCCAACTCGCTACGGTACGCACGATACAGGGCATGATGGGACAAAGCACCCTCGCGGCGACGGGCCAGACCGATTGGTGGTTCTACGGCATCCTGATTTCCTCGACGCTCATCTTTGCCCTGTACGGGTACTGGGGAGGCATCGTCGCGGCCGTACGCACCGATATGGTGCAGGGCCTGATGATTATCGTTCTCTCTGTTTTGTGTATCCTTCCGGCCCTTCATTATGATGGAATGGGCGGATGGTCTGAAGTGCGCCAGATCCTGGGCGATGCGCAGACGGGGGGCAAATCGTATCTCAGCCTGTTCGATGCGAGTATGTTCAGTTTGAAAAACGTGATCGTGCTCTGTCTGTACGCTCCCCTGGTCGCTCTCTCTTTTCCCCATCTAATGCCCATCTGCGGCGGCGGTCGCACCGAGTGGGAAGGACGCATGGGCTTCGCGGGCGGAAACTTTCTCAAGCGGGTCTGCACGATCGGCTGGTCCGTATTGGCGCTGGCTTGGCTCGCCTATCTTATCAAAAGCGGTTCCGACATTCACCCGGATGCGGCCTTCGGCGACTCCATACGCGCCCTCTTGCCTCCCTTCCTGCAGGGCGTCATACTTGCCTGCGTGATGGCCGCGGCCATGTCTTCCGGCGATTCTTTTCAGGTCACCGTCGCGAGTCTTTTTACCCACACGTTTTACGCCGCATACAAACCGGACGCATCCGACGAAGAGAAACTTCGATTCACGAAGCGCATGGGCTTGGTACTTGTCGTAGCGGTGTTGTGTCTGGCGATCTACATGCAGGAAAGCCTGGTCAAGGCCATTCTGGCCTACTTCGGGATTCTCGGCATCATAGGCATCGCCAATGGCATGGGCATTCTGTGGCGACGCATGAACACCGCCGGCGTGTTCGGCACCGTGACCCTCGGCGCCACCGCCATGATACTGACCAAAACGGCGGGAGAGGCAGCCTGGCTGAAACCGCTACTAGAATTCATCCCGGGAACCGGATGGGTGATCATCCTCAGCATACTGGGCGGCATCCTCGGCAGCCTGGGCACGGCCCCGCCGTCTCCCGAAACCATCGAGCGCGTCTTCTCCAAAATGCATACGCCGATCGGACGGGACGACATGCTCCCATGCCGTCTGGATCAGGCGGTGCCTCCGGAAGCACGGCTCTTCACGAAATGGGGATTGTTCATCGTGAAACCCGACAGGCAGACGGTCATCGGGTTCCTAGTCTTTTCCGTTCTCTGTCTTGCCTGCATCGGCGTCATGCTTCTTTTACTGATAGGCTAATCCGTGCATTCAGTCACGATGCTCTTCATATAATCGAGGCTTTCTTTGAAAGCGGTATAGGGTGTTATGGCTGGATGGTTGTCAAAGAATGGCTTGAAGGGTTCCATGGAGACACAGACGTAGCCCCCCATGCCGGCGATTTCAGCGAGCCTTCGTAAGAGTCGCGTCACATCGTAAT
The DNA here is from genome assembly GCA_022563885.1 of Planctomycetota bacterium. Taxonomy (GTDB): domain Bacteria; phylum Planctomycetota; class Phycisphaerae; order Sedimentisphaerales; family Anaerobacaceae; genus JAIPFM01. Next base: position 14,929 of record JADFMM010000018.1, read on the forward strand.
GCCCTTCTCCGAGAAATTCTCCCTTGGTGTTCCATCCTGGAGGACCCAGCGAATGGGGATCTTGAACATGAACGTGATAGATCAGATTCTTATTCTTTAAAACATCCAGAGGATCATCCTTCATGCCGACAGCAGCCTTCACGTCGAGCATTGAACGCATGTCTGATTGCTTCGTCCCGGGCAGTTGCTCTCTGGTCAGATCAATGACTCGGTCGACCTGTTCCATGGTATAACAGAAATTCGTATCTCCATTGCTGTCCAGGCGTACCAGTCGTTCCAGTGCAAGGGTGACACCATGATCTTGATTCTTCAGGATCCTGGCAAACACGTCCGCTGCGTATCGCTCTGCATCGATATGCTCGACACCCTGGCTCAGGTTCCTCTGACCGGGAGACCCCCAGACAGCAACCAAAGGATTATCAGGCAGGAATGCCTTTCCCCCTCTTAGGTCCGTAGCATATCTGAATACTTCGATGGCATAATCTGCGGTTTTATTGCGTTGCGTGGAACTGGACTGAGTTATATGTGGTCCTCCTGGAATGGCCCATTCGTCTCTGAAGATGTCTTCTCCTCCCGCGAGTATCCAGTGCAGTCCCGAGACCCGCACACCCTTGTCCTCAAGGTATTGCCTTCGTCGTGTTCTCGTTGGGTCGTCTACTCGCGTAATGGGTCTGCCTTCGGTGAACGTCGCGATTTCCATGTCAGCCCCAAGATCCATTATTGCATCTACTGTCTCATAAAAATCCTTACCTGAAACGATAGAAAAAAGCTCACTGCAGATGCTGAATCGTATTGAGGTCATAGGCATCGGCGAAAACTGTCTCCATCGTCATCGCTATGGAAGAGGCCGCCCGGCTCGGTGCCGATGGTGATGCGGCCCTGGGGATCGGAGGCGAAGGCCCAGAGGTATTTGAGGGTGGCCTCCTGATCCTCTCGATCAATATAGCCTCTCACGCCGGGAAAGTGTCTATCAATCTCGCAAATGACCTCATATGCGGTGTCCCCGGAAATCTCGATCGGTTCGAGGCTCGGTACAAATCGCTCCAAGGCCGTGGTGAAGTGTACGGTTGCCATTCGTCCCTTCGCCCCGTGGTCGGCCACGCGGTTCCTAGGGGCTTCCCAGTACATATCAAGCATTCAATACAGGGCCGTTCATACCAAAAAGAGACGAATGAATCAATCACTCGCTGGGCTGGGACGGGTTGCCTTTTTCCCCATCAGAACAACGCGGCGCACGCCACCGTAGTAACCAAACCGGTCTCGATTACACCTCTATGAAAACGGAATAAATCCTCTAGGAGACACAACGATGAAAACGAAGGGTCAAAAGTGGACGATTGCAGTAAGCCTTAGCCTGTTCTACCTCTTTCCCTCCCTTTTGCAGGCCGAGTGGCAACGATTTCGCGGGGAGAACGGCGCGGCGATCAGCATCCACGCGAAACTGCCACACACCTGGACTGACACCGAGAACATCCAGTGGAAACTGAAGCTGCCCGGCCCCGGGTCATCCAGTCCCGTGATCAGCGGCGACAAGGTCTTCGTGACCGCCTATTCCGGCTATGGCCTCCCCTCCGGCGGCGGTGGCGAAAAAGCCGACCTGAAACGGCATCTGCTCTGCATCGATCGTCAATCGGGCAAAGTACGCTGGTCGCGGGAAGTCGACAGTGTGCCCGAAGAGGATCGCTATAGTCGCCAGCTCGGAGAGCATGGCTACGCCTCACACACGCCGGTCACGGATGGAAAAACAATATATGCCTTTTTCGGTAAGTCCGGCGTATTCGCCTATGACCTGGAGGGGAATCAGAAGTGGCAGACCGACGTGGGACGTGAATCGGGCCCCCGCGGATGGGGTTCCGCTAGCAGTCCCATTTTGCACGGCGACAAGGTGATCGTGACACCGTCCGATGAAGGCCTGGCGATTGTGGCCTTAGACGCGAAAACCGGCAAAGAGGTCTGGAAAGTCGAGTCGGACAAACTCGAAAACACCTACTGTACGCCTGTTCTGGCCGAGGTCGATGCGGGCCGCGAACTGATCATCGTGGTGCCCAACGAGATTTGGGGATTCGATCCCGCGACCGGAGAGTGCACCTGGTGGGCCCAGATCAATTTAACGAGGATGGCGTCGTCGTCGGTCCTCACCCGCGACGGGATCGTCTACATCACGGGCGGCGATAGTCTCGCCATCAGGGCAGGGGGCAAGGGGGACGTGTCGGACTCCCACATCCTCTGGACCAGTCGCGACCGTTCAGGCATCCCCTCTCCCGTCCTATTTGCAGATCATCTGTATTATGTGACGCAACAGGGAGATGCGTGCTGCGTTGACGCACGGACCGGCAAGCGAGTCTACAGGGAGCAGCTGGATGTGGGTCGATCCGGGTTTTATGCGTCCTTGGTCTTGGGAGGAGACAAGCTCTACGGATTCAGTCGCGAAAGCGGTTGCTTTGTATTTGAAGTCGGACCGACGTTCAAGCTTCTAGCACACAATGTCTTCTCGGCCGACGGGAGCCAGTTCAACAGTTCTCCAGCCATCGCCGGCAACCAGATGTTTGTCCGATCGAATAAATACCTGTACTGTATCGCCTTACCCAATCAAACGGTCGCGAAGGCCACATATTGACGCATTGTCATTGCAGGCAATTGGCGAGGTCGGTAGACAAGTGATTCGTTTAGAGGCGAAGCAGAACGGTTATCATTTCTGTTTATCGAGGCGTCGCTGAATCTTTTGCTGGATCTGCCCCTCGCTTAAACCTTGCACGATCTGCCGCATGGCCCAGAAGCGCGGGCTCTGAAACCCATGGCTCTGAGCCTTTGACAGTGTCTGCTCAAAGAGGCGTTTCTTGGCCTCCTGCTCTTCGATAGGCAGGCTGTTGACGTATTTTAGCAGTTTGCTTGGATAGGAGGGCATTCAGTTGAGTTTTTCCCAAGACTTACTGGCCGGGCGGACCAGAAATCTGGCGTTTGTTAAGTCTGATTTTATGACTTAGTCTCGCCTCTTCGAGAACATCCACTCGTAAAACTCAGCAGTCGCATAGACGACTCGCCCCACGGCATGTCCCTCATCTGGGTAAATCTTGAGTTTCGCCTGCTTGCCCCCTGCTTTCTGAATGGCCGCGATCATACGTTCCGATCGTTCCGCCGGGACGACTTTGTCCTTGGCACCTGCAAAGGCATAGACAGGAACTTTTGCCAGATTTTCGGCCCATTTTTCCAGATCCGGCGTCACAGCCTTCGGCCCTTCCCGGCCGATTCCCCCAACGACCGGTGCGATGGCCGCGAAATGTTCCGGATTATGGGCACCCCAAACCCACGAGCCATAGCCTCCCATGCTGTTGCCTGTCAGATAGACTCTCTTTGAATCAACCGGAAGGGTCGCCTTCAGGTGCTGTAGAAGAGTATTGAGATCTTCCGGAATCCAAACGCCACGTTGTCCTTCCTTCGTTTCTTTCAGGCACTGAGGCGCGACAACGATGCAAGGGCCCTTACCAAACTTCGCTATCCCCCTCCAAGCCCTCATCGGCTGACCCTTGATCTTATTGATGTCGTTCCCCACACCACCGCCACCGTGAAGGTAAATCAACAGAGGTAACTCTGCGTCTGAATTCTCTTCCGGCAAAAAGACCAGATATTCAGGATTCAAAAAATGGGTCTTATCCCGAAGCGTCTGATCGAGGACATGCACCCTTGGAACTTTATCCTGTGCAGAAGCCGAAGAGAGAAAAGTGAGTAATGAGGCAACTAGTACAAAAGTCTTCATTGAAAGTTCCTCTTGGCCCAACGACAGGGCTCAGGGGCCACAAGGCTGGTTTCGGGGCGGCTTCTGGGGCCAACGCTTGCCACTTGATTCTGCGGAGACACCGTTGTTATCAGAGCGTCCCTAAGAAGATATTACGGGAACCGTGCAGCCCGGTCGCGCATCAATATAGTCTTTATTGTTGGCGCCCCCTTTGCCTCCAACGAGATAAACGGGAACCCAGTGTTCTTGGGTGTCAATGGTCACGGTATTGGCGTTGGCGTAGCGCATCGTGTAAGCGGCGCGACGACGGCCGCTGGTGTTTGCTTCACTGCCGTGCAACACGAAGGAGTCATGGATCGACAAACACCCTGCTTTCATCTCAAGAGGAATCGCACTGGCGAGCATCTCCTCTGTTACCTCCACCGTCAGGCCGAGCAGATCATCTTTGCCGGTCTTAACCTTTTTCATTTCAGGATACCCCTCATGGGTGCATGGGATGACCTGCATACAGCCGTTGGCCACATCGGTGTCGTCTATCGCCAACCATACGGTCACCACATCCGTGCCATTAACCGAGTGCCAGTAGGTGTTGTCCTGATGCCAGGCGACTGGCAGCCCATCTTCCGGCAATTTCACGATAAGGTGTGACATGATGAGAATCAAGTCTGGTCCCAGCAGCGACTCAACGGTGTCTAGGATGCGAGAGTGCCGACAGACATCAAGCCAGAATGCACTCTTGGGATGCGGCTCAGTCATATACTCCGGCCGCGCATCTACTTCCTGGTTTTTGCCGTCCCTATAGATTATTTGTTTTTCGGGCAGGGTCGCAATCGCCCTGTCGACTTCATGTCGGATCGTTTCGATTTCCTTGGACGTTAAGACTTCCTCGAACAGACAGTATCCCTCTTTTGCGAAGTTTATTGCTTGAGTGTTGAGCCCTTCCCCCGTCATCGGGGCCAGGCCAAGGGGAAGGTCTCGGAACGCGGATGCGCCGCCACGTGACCGTCCACGAAGGCGCAGGTGCCTCGACCACCCGTGGGGTCACCGCTAGGGGCGTGATGGAAACCGGCGATGACATTCCAAAACGGGCCGACGCCGTCCGGTCCGGGCCGGATGTCCCACATATTGGTGCTCACTTGTCTCTGCCACCGCTCCACCATGGCGCCGCTGCCCGGTATCATGAAGGTGTTGTTCAATCCATATTGATTGTATTGAGTGTCCACCAGCGGGCTTTCCTCGGCAAAGACGAATGTCTCTGACGCGCGCTTAACGCGGGTCAGTTTACCCACGCGGATGTTCGTCAGGCCGCCGATCAGATTGCTGCGACCTTCGTTCGCTGGACCCAAATAGGCATTCATACTGTAGTTGTACCAGGGATCGAAGTTCGTGATGCTGCTGCCGAGGTTCCGAAAGAAGGGGTCTTGCGAACTATTCATGCTCCTGGCCATGCGCCGAAAGGTCGGGCAGATGAAAGCACGCGCATCGGTCATATAGGGAAAGAGCGTGCCACGGTATTGCGGATAGTTTTTCAAGTTTACATCGCCGTTGCACCAGCGCAGCTCCAAGTGATTGCTCAGTCCGGCCTCCACGGGGTAGGGTAACGAGGAGGAAAAATAACACTCATCCGGATTGCAGAACTTGTCATCGTTGTCACCTGCATACATCTGTACGGCCAGTGTGTAGCCCTTGAGATTACCCCGGCAGGCCGCTCCTTGGGCCAGGTTCTTGGCTTTACTGAGTGCCGGCATCAGAACCGCCATCAACAGGGCAATAATGGCAATGACCACCAAAAGTTCGATCAGGGTGAAAGCTCTTAACGCACGCATCGTCTGTGACCTCCCATACAGAGCCCCTAACAAAATGATCGTCGCACCGAGAGCGAGCGTTTTTTCCTCTGGCAAGGAAGGCGAAGCAGGCCATCCGAGGATGGTCGATGGAGCCTGACGCCGTCCAGAGGGAAAATAAGCCGCTCGAATGCAGGTTCATTTTTTTAGGTGCTCTTACATACCGTCGGCACTTCCGGAGCCTAAGGGCTCACTCAACAACATGGGCACACCCTGCATACAACGACAGGATTTTCACGAATCCCGACTCTGCCGTCAATGATGAAATGGTTTGGTCGCAATTCGCCGGAAATCATATTTCTTCTATAAGATCGTAATCATTGGACGCAAGGTCCACTTTTTTGTCGACTAAGGGATCAGTGAGCCCTCATATCCGCCTAAACAGCAACCCGAGCACCATCGCCAGCAGTGCGAGCAGATAACAGATATGACTCACAGGCTTGCGGGTGGTGACGGGGGTGATGTTGTCACGAAGTGTCGCTACCGTCAGCCTGGGAAGACCACGCAGGTGTTCGTCCATGTGACCGGCGAGGTTGTACTCGGCCGGGTAGGGCCGATGCGTGTGGAGGATGGCCATCTGGTCGTCGTCACTGTCGAAGAGCCGCAGGGAGAGCGTCTTCTGGTCTGCGAGCGGCAGGGTGACACGGTAGCGACCGATACCCGTCTCCTCGACGGTGTGTCGCCGCGTGACATCATCCGAATCGACACTCTGGGCATCCCATTGGATGCCGTTGACCGGTCGGTTGGCCTGGTCGCGGCGGGTGATGTCGATGACCCAACGGTCTTGTTGCCGGCTCTGTTCCAGGTGGAGCCCGGGGTTGGTGTCACGTCTGATGATGCCGCGGATGGCCTGGGCCCAGAAACGTCCGCATTGGTCCCAGACCAGCCATTCACTGCCCCAGTTCTCGGTGATGTCACTGGTGTAGGCCATGCCGACACCCAGACCGTAGCGTGAGATGGCCAGCAGCGGATCTCCGGAGTCGGCCGCCAGCAGCAATTGGGTGGCCGGTTTGACATGGGTCATGACATAGCCCAGGATCATGGGCAGTTCCCCTTCATCGAATCCCGCCAGCAGCGGGTGGTCGGCGATCTGCACTATGCTGAACAGATCCTCTTTCACGGCCGATCGAGAGGTCTCGACGGTTTCCTTGGTAAAGATCTGGGGGATGGTGCTGGGATCCATGGTTTCGTAATAGCGGCCCCGGCCAATCTCCGCCAAGGCCTGCAGGAGTTCTCGGTCGGCCTGACCCAGGGCAACGGTTGAGAGGGTGATACCGGCATCGGTCATCTCCGATGCCAATCCCTCATGGTCCGCCTGCTGGCTACGACCGTCACTGAGCAGGATGATGTGTTTGATCTTGGCGGAGGCCTCGTCCAGCATCTGATAGGCGGCGTCCATGCCCGGATACATCGCCGTGCCTCCGCCCGCGTCCAGGGTGTTGATGGCATCCTTGATGGCTTCGGCGTCCAGGGCGCTGCGCAGCTCGCAGGCGATGAAGGCGCGACTGTCAAAGCCGATCACGCCAATCTGGTCGCGCGGCCCCAGCAATTCGACCGTGGCCATGGCCGCCTGGCGGGCCAAGTGGATCGGGTCTCCCTGCATGCTGCCCGATTTGTCGATCAGGAGGACCATGGCCATCGAAGGTTGCTCCTTCTCCTTTTCGTAGCGACTGGTCAGGGGCAGGACCTCCTCGATGGGGGTCTTATAGTAGCCCCCCAGCCCGAAGCTGTTGTTCGAGCCGAACATGGCCAGGCCGCCGCCGAAATCCGTCACGTAGCGCTGCACCATCTCCATCTGGCCGGTGGACAGATCGGTCGCCGGGATGTTGGCGAGGATCAGCGCGTCGAAGGCCAGCAGGGCCTCCAGGCTGTCGGGCATGCCATGGGTGCCGCGAACATCCACTACCAGGCCCTGCTCTTCCAGGGCCCTGCGGAAGGGGCGGAGTTGTCGCGGCTTTTCGTGCAGGATGAGAATACGGGCCTTGCCGCCGACCGTGACGGTACAGTCGAGGCGGTTGTTGATGGGAAAGCGGTCTCGAGCGGGGATCAATTCGGCACGCCAGTGGGTGGCCCCGGGCGTCGTCATCTCCACGTCCAATGAGACCGTGTTGTCGGTGTTGGGGTCCAGGATGATCGCCTTCTGACCGACCACCACGGCTCGATGAAGGAGACGCAGGGTGGCGGGCATCCGGGTGTTGGTGGCCAGCTTGGCGGTAAATCGAACGATTTCACCTTCAAAGGCGTGGGTGGTGTTGGGTCGGATGGATTCGATGCAGGCCTCGGCATCGCGCAGACCGTCCAGCTCGGCCAGGTGTACGTCGATCTGCTCCTTTTTCAATGCGGCCAAGGATTCTGGAATTGCGCCGACGGTCTCGCGCCCGTCCGTAAACAGGCAGATGCGTCGCGCCTTGGTCGCCGGAAAACAGAGTCGCACCGATAGCAGGGCCTCGGCCAGACGACTGGCCTTGCGAAAGTTATCGTCGGCGATGCCCTCGCGCCACTGATCGAGTAGCTTCGTCGCCTCCGCGGGGTTTTCCATGGGCCGCAACCCATTGGCGACCAGGAAGAGCGACCAGCTATCGGAACGGTCGAGTGTGTCTATGCAGGCCTGAACGGTATCGACCGCGTCACGGGCCGCGTCGAGGGCCACCGACTCCGAGACGTCAATCAAGAACACCAGGTGCAGGTCGTCGGACTGAGTCCCCACGAAGGGCCGACAGATGGCCAGGATCAGCAAGAGGATGGCCAGCACCCTCAGCGCCAGCGCGATCCACTTGAGAAGGGCGGGTCGGTCCACCATGCTGAAGCGCAGCACGACCGACAGCGGTATCAGGCAGAGCAGCCAGAACAGGGGTTGAAAACTGACGAGGTCCATAAGGTAATGGTCTGTGGGTCTATGGGTCTATGGGTTCAGGGTTCATGGTGGGTAGGGGCCGTCATCCTACTTTGCGTCGATGGTAGAGCATGCATTCTGCCAACAGGATCAGCAGGGCCAGTACGGCCAGTATCACCGAGATGGGCCATCCGCGATTGAGGGGCCGACTGGTGTCCGAGACAGCGTCGTTGTTCAGCAGGGTCTCCGCTCGGGCAAAGAGGTCCACCGCCAGCGGCCAGCGGCCCGAGCTATTGGACATCTCATAAAAACCGAGCTTGCGTACCGGCCCGAAGCTGGCCGCGGTGATTTCTATGGCTTTCTCATCGGCGTGGTGACTGATCCGGGTGGGCTCCTCTTCCTTCGCCTTGGGGATGGGGATGACCGAGCCCACGGCATAGGCGGCCGGCATGTCACCCTGTCGGCCCATCAGGTCGCGGGCGGCGTTGTAGACCAACACCGGAAACCAGGCGCTGTAGTAGAACTCCGATTCGCCGGGATCCATGTTGACCACGACGACGCTCCGATCGCCGCGCCTCAGCTTGTATATCAGGGGCACGCCGTCGGAGGTCTCCAGCAGCAGCACGCTCTCCGCCGGTCGCTCTAGGCGTCGGGCGCCGACGAAGGGCAGAGACTCGAAGTCACAGTGCTTGAGAATGGGATGATCGTCGATCACGTATTGGGGCATCACATCGTCCAATTCCTCGCCGAGTTCTGTCCACCAGGGACTCGAGCCCTGCGGTGCAAAGAGCACCACCCGCGCGGCGTCGGGCATCTCGCCCTTGGCCAGGACGACGTCGGCATTGCCGTCTACCAGGGCCAGGTCGCCACTGGTCTGGGCGAAGGCAAAGACGCTGTGTTCCAGGAAGAAGGCGTCCCGGGCCTGGACCTCGACCGTCACCGGCCGTTTCGGCGCGACGACCAGATAGGCGAGGTTGTCCTCCGCCAGGGCATCCTCCAGATCGATTTCCACCCGCCACTGTCCCTCTCCTCCGGCTTCAATCGTATAGAGTTCGGGTTTATTGATGCCGGGTTGTATCGTCACCGGGATGACCTTGACGGTCTGCCCCTGGGGTCCATACTTGACCAGAATATCGGTCTCTACCGGGGCCTGGTAAGAGGAGGCCAGTCGGAAGTAGAGGGACAGACGATAGGGCTGTGTTGCAAGCGCTTGGATGTCACAGGCCACCAGGCCCACATTGTCCTGCCGCGTGCCCACCTTGAGCAACTCGATGCGTCCCGGAACGGCTTCCCCCAAGCCCGCCCCGTCACTGATGAGAATGATGCGATACCGGTCCGTGCCACCTTGTTCCAGAGACAGCGCGGTCAGGGCCCTTTCCTGCAGCGGACAGGCAGACGCTTCGACGCGATCCAGGGCCTCCATGAGCGTACGTGGATTGGTGGTGAAGTGACTGTGGAACTGGACATCCCAGGCCACGGCGGCAATCGCCGCCTGCTGATTGGCGCCGAGACTCCGCACGATTTGGGTGGCCACTCCTTTGGCCAAGGCCAGTCGTGTCTGCCCCTGATCCCGCGCATTCATGGACGCGCTGTTGTCCACCAGCAGCAGGAGATCTTTGCGTTCGTCCCCCGCGAATTCCGGGGCGCAGAGGGCGAAGACGACGGCGAGAAAGGCCAACAGCATGAGCAAGAGACTGAGCAGGTCCCGCAGTTTTTGGAAGAGACTGCTGCTCCGTTTCTGGTCGAACAGGGCTTGCCACAGGAAATAGGCCGTGGTGGGCTTGCGTCGAGGACGCAGCTTCAGGAAATAGACCGCGACCAGGGGCATCAACCCCAGCAGGGTCCAGAAGAAAATCGGAAAGAGGAATGTCACGCAACCAGCCCCCCTCGTCGTAGGATGCCCTGTATCACCTCCTCGAAGGGGACCTCGGTCGTCGTCGAGACCAGGCCGATGCCCTGTTTGGCGCAGAACTGCTGCAGGCCCGCGTTCCAGTCCGCCACGGCCTTCTCATAGGCGGCGGCCTCGCGGCTGGTCACCGTGATCCGACGGCGCTGGCCCGTTTCGACACACTCCAATTCCACATCACCCTTCAAGTGACAGCGCCGATCCTGCTCATCCTGGAGCTGGAGGCAGAAGACATCGTGCTTGTGCCATTTGAGAAACTGAAGACCCTCCGCGAAGCCGCCGGGACAGAAGAAATCGGAGATCAGCAAGACCATGCCGCGCTTAGGGTGCCACTGCGCCAGGGACCGCGTGGCCTGTGTCAGGTCGGTGTCTTGGCCGAAGGTGTCCGCAGCCTCCAAGGCCCGTAGGACCTCCAAGGTCTTACCCCGGCCCAGGGTCGGGCGGGCGATGGATTTCAACTCGTGGGCCATGCCATAGATCACGACCTTGTCCATGCTGTGCAGGGCAATATAGGCCAAGGCGGCCGCCAACTGCTGGGCATAGGAGAACTTGCTGGCCATGGAGGGGCTGGCGTCCAGGAGGATATAGATGGTGACATCTTCCTCCAATTCGAACAGCTTGATCATCAGCTGCTCCAGACGCGCGTACACCCGCCAGTCGATGGCACGGTGGTCGTCTCCGATCGAATACTCACGGTAGTCGGCGAAGGTCACGCCGACGCCCTTCTTGGTGCTCTTGCGATCGGCCTGCAGCGTCCCTCCCAGGACCTTGCGGGCCAGCAGGTAGAGCGATTCCAGGCGGCGGATGAAAGCTGGGTCGGTTAGGAGCATGGACGGACGATCCTCATGGCCGGTCGCTTAAGGGACCGGCCATGAATAAGTTGGACAATTTGGAGTCCAAGATGGGGTGCAATTGGGCATTCAAAAGTCCAAGTTATTCCTTGCCGGTCCCTAAGCCCCCATGGCCAGTCGTTGGCGGTTCATGATGGTGCGAATCAACTGGTCGGCCGTGATGCCTTCGGCCTCTCCTTCGAAACTCAACACCAGCCGGTGTCGCATGGCCGGCACGGCCACGGAATCGATGTCTTCGGTGGAGACATGGAAACGGTCCGCCAACAGGGCGCGTACGCGGGCGGCGCCCAGCACCGTCTGGGCCGCTCGGGGTGAGGCCCCATGCCGAACGTACTTCTTGATGTCCTCCGAGGCGCCGGGGTCGTTGGAATGTGTCCCTCTCACCAGGCGCACCAGGTAGTCTTGAATGGAGTCGTCAATCGGGACCTCACGGACGGTCCGGCCCATGCGGAGGATGTCCTCTCCGGTCGCCACGGGCTCGATGGCCGGTTCGCTCGTTCCGCCGGTGCGACGCAGGATCTCGATGAATTCGTCGTGCGAAGGCATCTCGACGTGGAGCTTGAAGAAGAAACGGTCCAACTGCGCTTCGGGTAAGGGATAGGTGCCGTCCTGTTCGATGGGATTCTGCGTGGCCAGGACGAAGAAGGGTTTGTCTAAGGCACGTGTGGTCCCGGCGACGGTCACCGACTTCTCCTGCATGGTCTCCAGCAGGGCGGACTGTGTCTTGGGTGTGGCGCGATTGATCTCATCCGCCAGCAAGATGTTGCAGAAGACCGGCCCCGCTTCGAATTGAAAGACCTTCTCGCCGCCACGTTCCACCAGGATGTTCGACCCGACCACATCGGCGGGCAGCAAATCGGGCGTGAATTGGATCCGCTTGAACTGCAGATGAAGTGCATTGGCAAAGCTGTGCACGAGACTCGTCTTGCCCAGGCCGGGCACGCCTTCCAGCAGCACGTGTCCCCCACAGACGATGGCGCAGAGGACGTCCTCCACCACGGTCTCCTGTCCCACCATGAATTTCTGCACTTCGCCCTTAATAGCGTCGAAAGTAGCCCTGAAATGCTCGACCGACTGGCGGGCGGACTGCTCATTCATCGTCATTCCGGGTGTACTCTCCGATCTGGTGAATGTTCTCGAAGTAGGCCTTGACGCCCGACTTCACCGCCTGGGGCACATCTTCACGCCGCACGAAGGATTCGACGCTCCGCCGAAAAGACTGCGGAGTACGTCCTGAAACGGTGGTCGATGTGCCGGCGCCATCCGATGCCGTTTCGGTGGTCTTGGAGGATGGGCCCCTACCCTTGATGCCCTTGAGTTGGGTACGGTATCCGTCCAGGGTATCCGCGGCGGGCTCGTTATTGATGCTGTCGCTGGCGCCGTTGCCGGCATCCAGGCCACCGGCATTGGGGGAAGAGCCCAAGCAAGTGCCGGGCTTGCCCAAACAGCCCTGGCATTGGGACAGGGCCTGAAGGAGTTTTTCGATTTCGGACTGCGCTTGACGTTTGGCGCCCATCTTCTTGAGGTACTGACCCAGATTCGCCAGGCTTTGATTGGCTGCCTGGCTGAAGGACTGAGCGTCACCTTCGTTGCCCTGCTGGGCCTGCCGCTCGGCCTCACTCAGGGCCTTGTCGTAGTCTCGGGCCGATTGATCCAAGGCCTGGGCCAATGCCCCCGCTTCACTGGACCCGTCACCCTCGGCGCCCGCTTGGCCCGAAGACCCGGAGCTACCACTGGAAGCACCGGACTGGCCGGACCTGCGGCCCGCGGCACTGCGCCTCGCCTCGCTGCTCATCCGACCCGACATCTCCTTGAGCCGGTTCAGTTGCTCTCGCTGTTCCCTCAATGAGGCCCGTGGATCCATCTTGAATGCGTCCAGCTCCGCGGCGGCCTGCTTGTACTCGCGCTCCACCAACCGATTCCCCAGCGCTTTCGCTCGGTCCTCTTTCCGGAGTTCTCGGCCCATGCGATCCAGGAGCTGCTGCTCCTGGCGCTGGCGGAGCTTGGCGCTGGCACTGTTGAGCTTTCGCTCCAGGCGGGCGTATTGCCGCATGGCCTCCTTCAGATCGGGCGTCTTTTCCAACTGAGCCATCATCTCGCGGATACCCTCTAACTCCATCAGCCTTGCCAGCTCTTCTGAATCCACATCTCGGGTAAGCTCTTCGAGAAGATCCTTCAGCACCTTGTTGATGGCCTCGGTGTCTAGCAGCGTCTCCTGCGCCAACTCGGCTGCCGCGACCACCTTCGGGCTGTCCGCCTTGAGGGAAAGGAGTCCCGAAGACAGCAGCATCACCAGCCCGAGCGTCAGGGTGCGTTTGGGCCAGGCAAAGGGGATGTCTTTGACAGAGACGCGTTGCAATTGTGTCTGTGCATGATGGGCCTGCAGGTCGTAAAAACCCTCACGATGACCCGCGCGCCGAAAGCCGTGATAGGAGCGCAGCGTGTCCTTCAGATCGAAATGCCCATCCGCCCGGCGGGCCGCCTCGGCCAGACTGTGCCGGATCAGCCCCCAAACGCCCGATCCCACCAGGAGGGCCCCCACCAGGACGACGGGATACCACAAGGGCGGCACATGGTGACCGCGGAGCACATAGGTCAGGGCCACGACCAGCAGGACGCAGCCCGCGCAGGTCATGCTCCTGATCAGCAGCGTCAGCCAGAGGTGGTGATTGAAACGCCGACGCACATCACGGAGGAACTGATCTATCTTATCCGAACGCTGTTGCATTGAGCACCTACTTCCCTTTCTTCGCGGACGCATCTGCTTGGGTCTTTGCCAGCCACGCCCGCCGCTCGTCTTTCATCTTGGCCGGCCAATCTTCCGTTTCGATGCCTTGCACGTAGCGCAGCGCCTGCTCGGCACGGCCCTGTTCTTTTAGGAAGGCACAGTAACCCAAACTCTGAGGCCAAACTTGACTCTTCTTGGTGCAGCCCTCGATGCTACGCAGCCAGGAGGCCTCGGCTTCTTCGATTAGATCATGCTTTGCCTGAATCTTTGCGATGTTTTCCCAATTCCTGTGAACTGGCTTCGCCAACCCCACCAGTTTAGCGCCCTGGGCCAAGATTTCTTTCTCGGTCAAGACACCATACTCCCAGAGACAGAAGATGGGGCCTTCTCTGGTGTTGTGTTGGTTGAATCGCTTCTTGACCTGGCCCAGGGCGAAGTACCGTCTGACTGTGGCGATCTTCTGCTTTCGCTTCTGGTGGCCGGTCAAGCTGGCGAAGGCCTTGAAGGTCGCCTCGACGTCCCTATAGTATCGGAATTGACGCTCGAGATCATCTGAAATCTGTGCAGACGCCGAGTCGAGCTGGTCCTCCCTGCCGGCGAGCACATGAAACAGCACGCAATAGTCCCAGAGACGTGCACGCTCCTGTTGAGTATAGTAGCGTGAAGAAGTCCCCACCAGACGTGCGGAGAGACTGGCCATTGCCTCCATCAGTTCCGGAGTCCAGTCGGATTCTAGCGTATCACCGAATTGCCGCAGGTGTTTGGCCATCTTTTCCAGCATCTTTTCGTGCTCGTAGCCCCGGCGGCTGGACGCCTTCTCCCGAAGCGCGACCACGCTCTCGATCCCGCTCAGAAACACGCTGGCGTCGCCTCGCTTTAGGGCCTCGGCAGCGTAGGCAAGGACCAGGCTAGACTTGACCTCCCGTTCTGACTCCAGGGACAGACTGCAGACTGCCCCCAAGTCGATCCCCTGGGCCGCCACGGCCAGCGCGTCGCCAACCTGGGCCAGAGCCTGATCCGAACCGGCCAGGACGAGCAGGGCCCTCTGCTTGACACCCTCGTTCGAGAATGAAACTTCCGCAAACCGCTCTGCAAGGTCGACCAATCGCTCCTCACGCGTTCTACTGGGTGGATCCTCTGCCGGCCCATCCGCCAAGGCGGACAGGAGCAGCTCGCCGTAGTAACGCAGATCGGCCTCGGTGATCTCCGCCAGGCATGCGGACAGTTTGGCCTCGAAGGCGGCCGTGTAGGGATGGGAGCTGCTGCGATCCACCTCTTGCCAGCCCGTCCGCATGAATGTTCTCGCGTGGTCCGACTGGCCATGTTCTACTAGCAGCGCCCAGGCATCGAGGTCGGTGGCAAGACCCTGTTCTCCAACTAGTTGTTTGATCGAGTCCGTGTCATCACACCTGAGATTCATCTCCAGCAGTGCCAGTTGCACGCGCTGATCGTATGTCTTTGAGGGGGTCGGGTAGGGGGATCTGGAGCGGATCCGCCGCGAACGCGCCACGCGGCGCAGATAGGCGTGATACGCCTCGGTGACCTTGGCGACCTCTTGTCGCCACGCCGATGTGTCCGCGAGGCGGGCTGCCTGCGACAAGAGTTTGTGGAGATAGTCTTCAGGCAGTGAGGTCTCTTTTTGCCAACCTCGGGCCAGCAGAGACATTCCCTGCAATAGCATGGCGTCGTTCCATAGCCGCTTGTCCCAGTCCAGTAAATTGTGCAAGGTCAACAGACGCCAAGGTACCGACAGGCTCTCGTCGGCGAGGACATGTTGATAGTGGGCGACCAGGGGAGCCAGACTGTCTACCACATCCTCTCGAGGGTCTCCCGGCTCGCGTTCATCGGCGGATTCATCGCCGAGCCGTCTCAGCCTGGCATGCACCTCGATCTCCTTGGCGAGCCCCGGGTAGGCACCCGTGGAGGATTCCGCTTCGGCCCAGCGTGTGATCGCATCCAGCTCCTCGGCCGTGAGGTCCGACTGGAAGACTTTCTTAAAGCAGGGCGTCACGCCCGAGAGGTTCCCTGGGCCGAAGGTCCCTCCCAGACGCTGATATAGCTTTTGCATTTGCTTGAGTCGATCGGGCTGTTTGGAATCTTCAAGTTCTCTGTACAGTCTGGAGACGGCGTCCTGGTGGCGACGTAGCGTGTATGTCCGCAGTGGGGCAACGGGGGAGTTCACATCGCGCACCAGGTCCGCTGCCAGCGCCAATAGACCCAAACTTGAAGACCCGCGTCTGAAGACGTTGTCCACGAACCCTGATGGGGGCGTGTAGTACCACTGTCCCTGTTGAGCCGCGCGCTCCACCAGGTCCAATGCCTTCAGTAGAACCTCCTTCGCCCGCTTTGGGTCCGACTCTGAGACCGCATCGATCGTCTTGGCCACATAACGATCGAACTCATACTCCTCTATCTGGAGAGACCGAATATTCTTGGCCTTCATTATTCTGGCCACATCGCCTCGGTCATTGCCGGCCCGGAGTGCCGTCAGCCAGGCGTGAGCCGCCCGGTTCTGCTCGCTCCAGGCCTCCACTCGATCGGGCTTCATATTGCCTAGCGTATCCGCAACCATGAAGGCCAGCTCTCTCTGCCGCTTTTCGTCGCCTGCCTCGATGCCTTGCCTCGCCGCAGCGAGGGTCTCGTAAATGGCCAGGGCCGGGTCCTCCGAGAGATGGGCGCGGAGCAGTCGGACACCCAGGGTTTGCGGTTCATCGCGTAGTCGCATCGAGAGTGCCGCCTGCAAGGCGCGGCGTTGATCGTCACCCGTCCCTGTTAACTGGCGAATGAAATAGGCGTAGACGCTATTGTATTTCATCCCGGCATAGGGAAGCGTGGCAAAGCCATCGGCCTCGGCCAGAAAGGGGGAGGCCCGCAGGAAGCCCATCACCTCGTTGGGATCGGTCTGCCGCGTGACACTCCGCATGACGCTCTCGATACCGGAGCGAATCTCCCGCGCCAGGGCCGGCACCTCCTCGGCATAGCCGGCCATCAAGAAAAAGAGGTCCCTGTTCTTGGCCACGCCTCGTAGTAATTGGAAGCATTGATGAATGCGCTCGTTGGGGGTATTCGACGACATGCGGCGACGGTCATAGTGTTGCTCAATATGCCGCGCTCGCTGACCCTTGGGTCCGATGTACAGGGTGATAATCGCCTCCAGGAAACGCTCGGTGGCCGCGCCGTCCTGTTCGGCAAGCCGTGTCAGGCAGTGTTGGATGTGCCACTGCGGCGCCGACCGTGGCTGCCTCGGGTTCGGTTTCAAACCTCTCTCAATCTGATCCAATAGAAAGGTCACCACGTCAACGCTCAAGTCCCGCTCGACATGGGCATCGACCACCCAGACGAGGACATCCTCACCGCTCAACATCGAATCCGCCGCTCTGTTCGACTTGGGCACGGCTTCCAACAGCCCCTGCGCGGCCTCCAAGAACTCATCCGCGGGCACGGTGTAGAGGGCGGCCATCTGTTCGAGCTGCGTCGCCTGATCTTGCTGGCTATTCTGCCGCAGTCTCGCTGCAAACTGGGGCACGAAGGTCTCGAAGTTTTCCTTCTCCAAACTGTCCCGCAGGAGAAACGCGATGGGGTCTACCGGTCTACCTATCTGGTTGCTGGAGGAAGAGGAGTAGAAGAACGTCTGTCGGAAGCCTTGGGCGGCGCGCCCGCGATAGGGCCGCGCCCGTAGCAGGGCCTCCTTGGCCAGTGCGGGGAACTCATCGGTGATCGCCTGGCGGGCCTCGGCTTCCGCCGCCAGACGGGCGAAGCCCTGGATGGACAGTTGGGGGATGTGCAACATGGTCCGGCAGAGGTCGTTGTGAATCGCGCGACGTCGTTCGCCCATCTCTCTGTCGTTGCGGCTGTTTTCCGATTCGGCTTGAAAGAGGTGGCCTAGCTGCATAGCTCGACCATAGCTGGGCTGCTCGATCGTCTCCAAGGCCCTGGTCACCCACTGCAGGGAGGTGCGATTGGGATCCTCGATGGTTTTGACGTAGGCAGCCAAGACCTCCACAATGTCCAAGGCCTCTTTGGTCCCCTCTCGTCGAAAACGACCCTGAATAAGATTGGCCAGGGTGGGGGCCACCTGGTCCATGGTCCGCTGGTCAAGGAATCCGAGCTGGGTGGCGCCGGCCTGGGGATCCTCGGCCCCGAGCAATAGGGCCAGTTGCACCCGGGCCGTCACATCCTTGGGCCGTTTGGAGAGGACCGTTTCGTAGGCCTCCCGGGCCTGCTCCCGTTTGTCCAGTATCTCACAGATGCGGGCGAATTGATTGAGTTTTCGGACACTGTTGGTGTCGCCGGGATCGGCCAGCGACAGGAAGGCATCCATCGCCTTGTGGACGCTGATGAGTCCCACCAACGCCTCCGGGTCCGTCTGGCCCCCGAAGATATAGTTCTGTTGCTGCGGATAGAGGCTGCTGAGGGCCAGGTTGCGGAGATCGGTGAGAATCAGACGCAGGGCCGCATCGCGCTTGCCTTTTTCAAACAGGTCCTGGATACGCTGATGGGGGGCGCTGCGGGGGGTGCCACGCACTATCCTCGTCGGACCCCGGCGAGCGGCCGTGATTGGGGCGGCCTGTTTCGCCAATTTGGCGGCCTCCTGGGTCAAGCCCAGGGTCTCCATCGCCTCCGCCAATTCGGTCCGCTGGTCCTGAGACATGCGATTGCGACGCAGGCGCAGGGCCGCCTTTTGGCCCACACTCACCTCCGTTGTAGACTCGTTGGGATCCAGCTCGATCGCGTAGGCCACGATGGCCGCATCCAGGGTCCGCCGGTGATTGGAGTCCATGGGTAGGAAACGGGCCTTTTCCAGTAGTGCCAGCGCCGTTTGAGGGTCTTCCAGCTCCGTGGCCACAGTCGCGGACAAGACGAAGGCCGTCAGTGAGGGTGACTCCGCCGCCACCAGCGCATCGAGTCGTTCCTTTGCCCTCTTTAATTCGCCGGCGGCCAAGAGCATCACGATTCTGAGCGTGGGGTCCATTGCCGTGTCGATGTGCTTGAGGAGGCGTTCGGGGTCGAGCCCCAGGCCCTCGGGATTGGGCAGATAGGGATTGCGTTGCCCGGGAAAGATCAGTTGGAGCACGCTGCTCGGGAACTTGGGCAGTTGTTGTGGGGGAAAGGGCAGCGGCTTGATCAAGGCATTGCTAGAGGAGCGCCCGAAGGACATGGCCTGCCTGGCTAGATTGGAACCCATCGGATCGCTCCGAACCTCCTCGTCCAGGAACTGCACGAATTCGGTGAGGTCCTCATTCTGGGCCAGACTGGCAGCGACGCGGGGAAACAGGAACTGACGGTAATTGCCCTTGGCTTTCACCGCAGGATACCAGCTCAGCAGTTTCTCACTCAGAACTGCACGAATCTCGGGTGATAACCCGGCGCTTGTCGTGGGCCCCTGCAAGACGGATGTCACGCCGAGCAGTTCATAGATGCCCGGATCGGAAACCAGATCCAGCACCTCTAGGGATCTCTTCAGGACATTGGGATCGGATCCCTCAATGGCTCCATAGTGGAGTCCCGCCAGGTAGGCCAAGCGGGGCCGATCCTCCGCGAATAGCGTGAAGACGCCTTTGTACCGTTCTTCGTCGGTCCCCGGAACACTCATGCGGTGGATCATCCACACGGCCTGGACCGCTTCGTTGCTGGGGTAGTCCGCCGCTATCGTGTCGATGGATTGGTGGAGATTCTGCAGGCCCGCCGCACTTAGAGCCATGAGGACCTGCGGGTTGCTGACGCCTGCCAGTTCCAGACTCGACTGAACACGGCTCTGCTCTTGCTCATCCATGAGGTTGCCCAACGCCAGGATGTGACACACTGAGAAGCCGGAGAGGTCATCGATGGTCGGCGGCAGCGGGACGGTGGTCCCCGTTCCCGGGCGACCGGTCATTACGTACGACACGCGTCGCCCGGTCTGTCGGTATTGAAACACACGGTGATGGAGATACTGCGTCTCCATCAGTTCCATGGCCTCCGCCGGCAGCAACTCCGTCAGACTGAAGCCCGACTGTGCCCAGGGCGAGGGGATGGGTTTTTCGGTGTTGCCGGGAATCTCTTCGGTCATGGACAGCAGCGCAAGAAAGGCCTCCAGGGCCTGCGTGTCTCGCCCATCCTCTTCCAGGGCCACGGCATGGAGATAGTGGAGTTTGTAGTCCGAAGGGTGTTGATCCAGGACGCCTTCCAGGAAACTGATCACCATGGACCAGTTCTGGCCGGACGCCATGGCATCGGCTATCGCCGCGGCGTCACGGGGCGTCATGGCCGCGCCCCCGGCCAGGTCGAAGAGCAGGCGGTAGCCCGCTTCTTCGTCGCCATACTGAATGTGGATTTTGGCCATCTTCTGGCGTGTCTTCTGCGTGTTGTCGAGAGGGAGGGCCCGTGTCAGGGTTTCCAGCGCCTGCTCCCAGTCTCCCTCCTGCTCTTCGATGCGGGCAATTTCGTAGAGGAGGCCCAGGTCTTTGGATTGAATGCGGGTCGCTTCGAAGAGGGCCTGGCGACGTTCCTCGTACTGATCCGTCTGGCGATACATCTCCGCCAGGGCCAGACAGGGTACGATTGAGGAAGGATTGTCGCGCTTGCGTTCCTTCAGTTTCTCTATCACGGTCTCACGCGACCCATCCGCCTGGGCGGCATAGCCCATGTCTCGTATCCAGCGAATCTTGTCGCTCATCTCGCCGGCATTCTCATAGAGACGCCAGTAGATGCGTCGGGCATCGCCGGAGCGATTGGCACGGGTATAGAGCGTGGCCAGACGCGAGAGGATCTCCGCGCGTCCCTCAAACTCCTGATCGGCCCGGCGCAGTACGCCAACGGCGTCGCTTTCTCGGCCCAAATCGGCGAGCAATAGCGACTCCGTCAACCAGGCCTGGGCATTGCCCGGCGAATTCCTCTTCCAGGTCGGGATCCAGGCCAGGGCTTTCTCGGGGTCGTTGGCCTTGCGGTAGAGTTCGACCAGCTCACGGACATAGAGAGAATCGCGGCCGCCGGTCTGAGCCAGCAGCGCTTGGGTTTTTTCGGCGGCTAGGGACCAGTCCCGCCGCAGGCGACAGAGGCGAATCTGTTGTTTGAGTGCCGTTTCCCGATGCGGCTCGCTCACTTGGTCCAGGAGGACATCCGCTTCGGTGCTCATGAACACCGAGTCATAGAGTTCCGACAACAGACAAACCTGCTGGATGGAGCGAGCCTCTCTGGCGGCCAGCTCATCGATCAGCGTGTTTGTCGTGTTGCCGCGCTTGGCGACGGCGACTACCTGGGCGACTGCCGTTCTGATCTGGGAAAAACGCTCGGCGATCTCCAACTGACGGCGCGCCCAAGTCAGGGTCCTGTCGTAGTGCTTCAGGCGCAGGCCGGTCTGACAGAGGGTCGCCAGATAGGTCACGTCATCGGAGTAGTCGTCATACTGGGACTCGAGCCACTGCAAGGCCAGTTCTCTTTGCTCACGCCGGCTGACTGCCTGGGCCGCCCGGACCAGCATTGCAACGTCCCCCGAGTGGGCGATCTCCCGCCACAGTGCCAGGGCCTCTTCTTGCTTCTCGATGCGAAAGAGGAATTGGGCGTAGGCCTCCTTGGCACTCAGACTATCGGGCCAGGTCTCGGTGAGTTGTTGGTAGACCCGGGCCGCCTGATCGTTGAGTTTGTAGCGCTCGAGGATCCGTCCGGCGCGTAGAAAGAGATACTCGGTTTTCTGCGACTGCGAAACAAAGGTCTGCAGCGCCTCGCCTGCCTGATCGTCTTGCCTGTTCTGATGGTGCAACTCCGCCAATTGGACCAGCAACTCCCGATCTTCGGGGTGCTGGGTACTCATTTGGGTCAGGAGATCGATCGCCTTGCCCAATTGCTTGGCCTGTGCCAATGCCGCCACATAGGCCTGCTGATGGGCCTTGTCTCCCGGTGTTACGCTGAGGATTTCCTGATAGAGCGTCAAGGCCTCCTCATGCCGGTTCATCTGCAACAAGAGGCGAGCCAGGCGTTTTTTCAATCCCACCCGCTGTGCATCCGTTTTAATGAGCTTGGCGTAAAAGTCGCGTAGGCCGGAGAGGTTGTCCTCGCGTAGAAAGACCCGTTCGATTTGGGCCGTGATCTGATCCTCAAGCCAAGTGCCATGGCCTACCAGGCTCAGACAAGCCGCATAAGCGTCTAAGGCCTCTTCGTTCTTGCCGCTGTATTGGAGGATGTCACCCCGGCGAAGTCGCCGCATGACCGTTTCGTAGCTGTCTTTGGTGATCGCCAGGAGTTGATCGCTAGTGGCGACGGCGGCCTGGTAGAGTCCCTCGGCCAGTTGCAATTCGATCAAATCCTCGTAGAGGTCCTCATCCTGTGGGTTGTCTTGCAGCAACTGCTGCCAGACGGCTTGGGCCTTTTCCGTCTGTGTGGTGCGGACATAGAGCTTGCCCAGAAGTTTGGCGCATTTCTCCGACAGATTGCCACTCATCTGCAGCGTGCGGGCCCTTTCCAAGTCGGAGATGGCGCTGTCGAAATCCAGCGTGCGCAACTCGGCCTGGGCCTTGAGGTAGAGCACCTCTCCATTCTCAGGGTCGCGCTCGGCCGCTTCCCGGTAGAGCCGCAGGGACTCTACGTGTTTTCCCTGGCGCTCAAAAAAGGAGGCCAACACCAGGTGATGGGTCACATTGGGGTTGGCAGCGAGCTGGCTATTTAGATACTCCTCCAAGGCCTCCAGGGTGCCGGTGTCCAACCAGGCATCGTAGAAACGATCGAAGAGTTGCACACTTCCGGGGCGTTTGCTCAACAGCGTGTAATATCGCTTCGCCCGGACATCGATCTCCTGGTCCTGGCAGAGACCGATTCCCACCGAAATCATGACTAGGAGACAACAACTCGCACAGAAAGAACCACGTTTGACCATCTAGATGCTCCTTTGCCTCTAACTGTAAGATTCACTATCTTCTCACAGGGATGACGCTTGGGTCAAGGATTTGTCACATTGTTTTTGGAGGCGGGTGGGGTGTCTGCCAGCTTTGTTACCCACTCATGCCGCTGGTCCCTGTACTTCTTAGACAATCGTCTTGGATCAACTTTCTGAACGTACAGAAGCGCCATATCCGATTGGCCGTGCTCTCGAAGAAACCGCGCATAGGCCAGGGTCTGCCGCCAGAGCTGGTCAGGTATACGACAGGCTTCGATGCTTCTCCGCCAGGAGGCGTTTGCCTCATCCAATCGACCATGTTTTGCCTGAATCGTGGCCAACCTCCCCCAATTCCTGTCGGGGTGTATCCCGAGGTTGATCAACTCGGCGCCTTCCTTCAAGATCTCCTCCTCGGTCAAGACGCCATGTTTCAATAGGCTGTACAGAGGACCAAAACTTGACTTTGATCGCCTAAGCCCAAGCTTGACAAAATCCAATGCAAAGTACCGCTCGATGGCATGAGTCTTGCGCTTGAGATCCATGTCACTAGATAACTTGGCGAGCGCTAGGAAGGTATCAGTCCGGTCCTTGTGGTAACCGAATTCATTCCAACGACTGCGTGGAACACGAGCGCGTGCCGAGGCGAGCAGGTCTTCATCGCCGGCCAGGACATACATGGCCACACAATGGCCCCAGAGACGAGTGCGTTCCTGATTGGGGGTGTGCCGCGCCGGGCTCCCGGAAAGTCGTCCGCAGAGAAGAGCGAGGTCTTCCAATTGTGCGGGCGCACAGCGAAAACCGGGCGCCGCAATGATAACGCGCAGACGCCTTGCCATCTGCTCCAGCACCCTCTCGTACTGGCTGCTACGCCCTCGTTTTTGCTTCTCGCTCTCGGCGATGACACTCTCAACGGCGCGCAGGAACGCGTCTGGATCCCCCTGAATGAGAGTCGCCCTGGCGTACGCCAGGGCCAACTCCGACTGGCTCACCCGTTCGGGCCCATTGGCCGGGTTTACGGCGGCGCCTAAATCGATCCCCTTCGCCTCCTCGGCCAGTGAGTCAGCGACATGCGGAAGCGCACGATCCGACTGAGACAGAACGAGCAGCGCCGTCTGCCTCAGCGTACTGTCCGGAAATGAGACATCTCTATAGCGCTGGGCGAGCCCCTCCAGTCTGGCGTCACGCGAGTGGATGGGTGCATCTCCCTCGGCGCCATCCTTTAGAGCAGACAGCAGTAGTTCACAATAGTAACGCACATCCGTCTCACCCATACTGGCTAAGCATGGCTTCAGATGGCGCTCGAACTCTAGCGTGTAGAGACGGGAGCTGACTCGGTCGACATTCCGCCACCCTCTGCGCATGAGTTTGCGCGCCTCGTCTGTTTTTCCGTATTTGATGAGAAGGGCCCAAGCGTCGAGATTCGTAGCGAGCTCATCTTGTTCGATGAACCGGTTGAGCGAATCGGCGCGAGCGCTCCTGATACTCATCTCCAACAGGGCCAACTGCACCATTGGACTGTAGTTCCCATGCCCGGAAGCGTCATGGCTCGAGCCCGAGCGTTGCGTGCGTGACAAATCTGGCTGAAAGGCGTGATAGGCTGCTATGATCTGTCCGGCCCGCTGCTGCCACGGGGCTGCATCGGGCAGACTGGCCGCGTGGGATAGGAACTCCCTAAAATAGTCGTCTGGCAACGCCATCTTGCTCTCCCAAGCCCTGGCCAGGAGGGACATTCCCTGCAAGATCATCTCATCGGACCAAATCCGTTTGTCCCATCCCAGCAGATTCTCCAAGGTCAAGAGACGCCAAGGCAAAGAGAGGCCGTCGTCGGCTAGAACCTTGGAATAGTGAGTGGCAATAGGCCTCGCAAGCTCGCTCTCGTCTTCCAAGATTTGCTGATGGCGTTTCGCCCTGGCTAGGTGAAGGTTGGCATGCACCAGGATCTCTCTCGCCAGCTCGGGATAGGTCCCAGTTGATGTTTCGGTTTCGAACCAACTGCTGATCGCCTCAAGCTCCTCGGCCGTCAAGCTCGTTGGTACTACTTCCCTTAGGCATAGCGTCACGCCGGAGAGATCTCCCTGACCCAGAGTCGGCCCCAGCCGGTGATAGAACGTTTGCAGTTGCTTGAGCCGATCAGGTGATTGCGGATCCCTACACTTTCGATGCAGTTGATGGACGGCGTAGTAATGTTGCCGTAGTATTTGGGAACGGATGGGCGCGATGGGTGCGTTAACATCACGAATGAGATCCACCGCAAGCGCCAATCGACTCAGATTAGACCTTCGTACGGAGAGCAAATTGTTTACCAGGTCGGAGGGTGAAACATGGCTCCATTGCCCCAGCCGTCGCGCATCTTCGATCAACTCCACCGATTTCAAGAGAACGTCCTTGGCGCGATTGGGATCCGACTCCAAGAGGAACTCCATCATTTTTGTGACATGTCGCTCAAACTCACGCTCTTCGACTTGCATGGACTTCAGGGTCTTCGCCTTCAACAGCTCTGCGACGTCGCTTCGATCGTGGCCCTGGCGCAGCGCTTGCAGCCAAGCATAGCCATCCTTGGCATGCGCACTCCAGGCCGGCACTCGGTCGGCTCTTACCTTGCCCATGGTGTCGACCACCATAAAGGCCAACTCACGCCTCAGCCCTTTGTGGGCCCTCTCAATGGCATCCTCGCTCACCGAGATGACTTCATGAACGGCTTGCGCTCGATCCTCCGAGAGATAGGCCAGCAGAAGTCGGACGCCGAGCGTGTTGGGTTCTTCGGCGAGTCTCTGTGACAGCGATGCCTGCAGGGCAGCACGTTGAGCGTCTCCGGTCTCAATCACCTGCCGAACGAAGCTGGCGTAGACACTCTTGTGAGGCAAGCCCGCTAGGGGCAGCGTCGTAAAGTCCTCCGCATCCTCTAGGAATGGCGATTGCCTCAGGAAGGCCATGATCTGGTTGGGATCGTTCCCTGCAGTCACAGTTTTCAGTGCCCGCTCGACTTCGGGCCGAAGTGTTTGAGACAATGCGGGCATCTGCTGGATATAGCCGACCATGACGAAGACCAAAGCCTCGTTGTCAGCGACAGTCTGCAAAAAGCTAAAACAACGCTGTATGCGGTCATTGGGCGTATTCGACGACCGTCGGCGACTGTCATAGTGGGTTTCCACGAATCGCGTTCGTTGGTCTGGAGGGCCGATGTAGAATGTGACGACGGCATCCAGCAAGAGACGGGCGCCGGCCACATTGAGTTCTGCGAGTCGCCCGAGCGCATGTTGGATGTAGGACGGGGGCCGAGACCTCCTTTGCATTTGGTTGGGCCCAAAGTCCTTTCCTATCTCGTCTAGCAGAAGAGGAACCAGATCAACGGACCGATGACGATCAACATGGGCGTCCACTATCCAGGTCAAAAGATCTGCCCTCGTCATGAGGGATTCGGCGTATTTGTTCTGCTTGGAGCTGAATGTCATGAGACCACGAGCAGCCTTTACAAAGGCTTCGTCCGACACCTGGCGGAGCGCGGCCATGCGTTCGAACCGCAGCGCTAATCCTTCTTGCGTGTTTTCCCGAAGGGACACGGAAAACTCGGGAACGAAGTCCGAAAAATCGCCCTTTTCTAAGCTGTCGCGCAAGAGAAACTCGATTGGATCGACGGGCTGGTGAGTCTGACTTGTGCTGGAGTACCTAATAGTGCGCGTTGTCATAGGGCGGATCGTTCCGCGGTAGGGGCGCGCGTGCAGCAGGGCGCGCCTTGCCAGGTCGGGAAATTCATCGGTGAGCGCCCCGCGGGCCTTGGCCTCGGCGGCCAAACGAGC
>JADFMM010000190.1 GCA_022563885.1 Planctomycetota bacterium
CTGCGAGAGGATCACTACACCCGGTGGCTTCGGGAATCGTGTACTGCCGGAGTTGGTCCAAGCGACCTTAGAGTCCTGTCGCGAAGTATACGGCGACGAGATTCCCCACTACTTCAGACATCTCTATACCGACGAGCCCAGTGTCGCACCAGCCTCCGGACTCGACACGGGTACCCCGCGAAGCTTCAGGGGACCCTTTCAAAGGTGCCCGTCCACAGCCTGGAGGCTCACTGCCTCAGAGCTCCTGCCCTCTGAAAATCGGCATTCTGCCGACGCTTGTCTCATGCGCACTATCTTAAGCCCTTTTTTACTAAGGTGTTACAATAAAAGTTAACATATTTTACATTAATCCTGAAATAGTCCATTGTTATGTTGACATTGTAACAAAACCTGCCGATAATATGATTGTGGCGTAGATCAAGTGAACCACTGTTTGGTGTTTTGTAATGGCAGAAAACGAATGGCTAGATCTTGGGAAGTCCCGTAGATGGCAACGTGTTTTCCACGCGATTCGCGATGGGTACCAAGCTGATCAAGTTGCTAGCTGAACCGGAATCTGTCTGCAAAAAACGATCAATGCTATTGGCAAGCCGATCTTCAAGGACGGTCCTCCGCAGGTTCCCCTTGCTGATCTTCTCGACAAATTGGAGCATGATCCGGGAGGAATGGATGAAATCGTGCGCAAATGTAATGGCCATGACTATGCCCGCCTATTTAGGGATGCAGCACTGGATGCACAGACCCGAGATGAAGGCGCGAAGAAATTCATGTTCGCGATCTGCGACAAGTTTTACGATCAGGTAGCGATGCGAAGTGTTACACCTGACGGCAAAAGCACGTTCCGCCAAGTGCGTTCAGTATTAGACCAGGCACGGAAGTATCTTGAACCAGAAATCACTCGTATGTCCCAGCAACTGTCCGTAAATCCAGATAGGCCATTGAGACGCAAAGCGTTTTCGAGTGAGAAGAACACAGTTTCTATCGACACTAAGTCGATACTGAAGGAATCACTGCTAGGACTGAGGGAATGAGCAACTCGCACAGCTACCAATACAGCTTTTCATTCAGGGACAGGGCGACCCGTTCGCAATGGACGACGTTAGAATCTGGGAGGCGAGGCCATTTCCTTTTTGATCTGAGACACTGGGAACTACCAGGTAAACTTTCCCCACGCTTAGTTGATCTGTTACGAATCGCTGTGGCAGTGTACGTGACAGATCGGATCTGTCGGAGAGATAGAATACATGGAGATTCTGGGTGGACTCGGCAGTTAGACATTCGTGTCGAAGTGTTCGACACTCAGTTTTGGACTCGCCAAGAAGCGTCAGAGTGCCTCCATCGGTGCCTTGATTTTCTTTCTGGGGATTATTGGTGTATAGAATTCCTAGAGTCTCGGCAGAAGTTTGATATGGGGTTTTTGCCGTTCAGTTCAGATTGGAAACCTCTTGGCCAAAACCCTATTATTTGCATGTATAGCGGAGGGCTGGATTCGGCCGCAGGTCTCGTGCGCCGGATTGATCAACAAAACGACCACAAGATTATTCCACTGTTCGTATCCCATCACAAAGGACAACGTCAGTTAATCCAAAGACAATTATCGATAATAAGCGAGAAGAAGAACATCACGCTAGAACCGCTCGTGCTTCCATTCTTCATGAGGAATCCCGCAAAACTGGCCAGGAAAGAAGAACCAACTCAACGCAGCCGCAGTTTTCTATTCTGTAGTGCAGCAGGTGTTGCAGCGGCACTTATTGAAGCTAAAGCAATTGAGATGATGGAGGGTGGCATTGGAGCGATTAATCTTCCGTTAATGGTAGGAATGGTTGGATCAAAGGCAACGAAGAGCAGTCACCCTACGTTTCTTCGCAGGTTTTCAACGCTCCTTCAACTGGTTACGGAACGCAATTTAAACATTGAACTCCCGCACCGACATTTAACCAAAGCTGAGTTAGTAGGTTCGCTGAGGAACGAAAAACTTGAAGAACTGGCTGGAAAGACCGTCTCATGTGCACACTATCCCCTTCGAGACTCAAGAGCTAAACAATGTGGCATATGTCCCGCCTGCATCTTTAGGCGACAAGCCCTACTTGTGGCTGGCATCTATGAGGCCCGCGGAAAGTATAGGTATGATATATTCGGAGCGTCAAATACGGACATACCTGATGAGAGCCTCAATTACCTGCGGGGATTTCTTATGCAGGTAGATAAATTGTCAACTCTTGATTATTCAAATGAATTGCCGAGCTTCGTGTTAGGGCACCTCCGGTCAACCGAGGTTGTCACACAGAACTGTGTCCCTGCCGAGATAACTAATCTGTACAAACGATACCGCCGAGAATGGCTGACACTAATCGAGCGTGCTCAGCAGCAGGGCTGGAAATGGTCCCGAATGATGGCACCCGCTATTGCCGTATAACGCCTGGAGGTATTCGACATGCTTAATTTGCCGCCAATAGACCCAGAGCGACTCGGTAGGCTCCTTGCCGAAGCGCGTAAGGCGCGTGGCTTGACGCAACAAGAGGCCGCCGCTCATCTAAAATGTAGTCGTCCAATCCTTATCGCCATTGAGAAAGGGACCAGGCCCCCCAAGCCTGAAGAGATCATCAAGCTTGCCTCTCTCTATGGACGGTCGGTTCATGAACTCGTTCGTCCCGGTGAGCCTGTAGCGGATCTTCAACCTCATCTCAGGGCCATCGCAAGCAAGGTAGAACCTGGAAATGGTCAAATTGAGGCCGCAATTCAAACGTTACAGAGGTTTGCTGAAAACTACCACGAGCTTGAGCGACTTATGGATGCCCCCATGAACTTCAGCTTTCCACCTGAAGTTCAGCTTTCGAATTACGTCAAAATCGATGTCTTGGCTGAGGATATAGCCATTCGTGAAAGGAACCGCCTCGGGCTTGGTGACCAACCCATTTACGATTTGTGTGGCCTTCTCGAAACAGATGTTGGTTTGAGAATCATGTATGGGGACTTGCCGTCACGAATCGCAGGCATGTATGCCTACACGGGAGCATTGGGCTGTTGTATTCTAATCAACCGGAAGCATCCTGTAGAACGGCGACGCGCTTCACTTGTTCATGAATACGGCCACGTTATTGTGGATCGCTACAAACCGGGTGTGGATTATTTGACTCATCCAGGAAAGAAGCCCGCCAACGAGCGATTTGCTGAAGCGTTCGGTATGTGCCTTTTGATGCCATCGACCTCCTTACGACGACGCTTCAACGAAATCGTCTCAACCACAGGAGACTTTCATGTGGCTGACCTATGTAGACTAAGCAATCTCTATTTCGTTTCAGTTGAAGCCATGGCATATCGGCTTGAGGACCTAAGATTGATTCCGGACGGAACAATGAAACATCTACGAGAATCTCGATTTGAAGTCCGTAAGGCCAAGGAAATACTACAACTGCCACAACAACAAGAAACGAATAATTCATATCCTGACCGGTATGTTTACCTGGCAGTTCATGCTTATGAACAGGCCAAAATTAGTGAAGGGCAACTCGCTGGGTTTCTGGAAGTTGATCGTGTGACCGCCCGGGAAATTGTCGAGCAGATGAGCCAAAGCACCAGCGTTATGGATGATGGAACCGTAGAGGAGTGCCGCCTTGATTTCCAGCGATCACTTCTTGCGGAGAACTAAGCGATATGGATGTGAGGAATGCGTGCAACGGTCATTGATTCGTGTTGTTTGATAAATCTATATGCTTCACAACATCTGAGCGAAATCGTGACAGCATCAATCGATCAAGCGATGATACCGAAAGAAGTCCTGGATGAGAGTCTGTATGTCAAGCAACAGTGCGCAGATACTCTGGACGAATTGATTCTGGTAGAGGTTGATATAGCGCCCCTTATTGCTGGGGGAGTGCTTCAAGTGACAGCGCCCTCAGGAACGGCAGAACTGGAAAGCTTTATCAGGCTTGCAGGGATCATCGACGACGGAGAGGCGGCATGCCTGGCGATCGCATCAAATCGTGATGCGACCTTGGCTACGGACGACAGACGGGCAATCAGAGTTGCGTCTGATCTAGGTGTACCTGTTTCGACCACACCCAAATTGATCGCAGAATGGATGAATCGCACGTCGCCCAAACGCCACTTAGTGACCGATGTAATTCGGTGCATCGAACAATATGGGCGATTCAGACCACACCCAAACTCGCCTGATAGAGGATGGTGGGAAGAACACAGGCAATAGCAGCGCATAATTCGATGGGAGACGAACGACTGTGCAGACCATCTGGCATTCTCCTCTCAATTCTGGTAACCTACGGCGGCAGTGGCGAGATACAAATAAGTCGCCAGAAGCCCGATGGAGATTTTTGGACTGGGCCAATACAAGGAGAACCAGCCATGGATCAACAATCTTCACATCGCCAAGAGAATAAGCCAAGCATTTCCCGCCGCGCATTCCTGCAGGACGCCGCCGCAGTGACGGCTTTTTCGGTGGTGCCGCGTCATGTTCTAGGCGGCGCCGGCTTCGTGGCCCCCAGTGCGAAGGTCAATGTGGCCATCATCGGCACGGGCGGCCAGGGCATCGTCAACATGAGGCAGCCAATCGCATGATCAGGCCGGAGTTCGACGACGCGGCCTGGGTGAGCTAGGCTCTTCTCTTTCATAGCCATGCCTTTCTCTAAAATGGGCCAGCCCAAAATAGACCGCATCCGCGCCGGTATCGATGGCGGCCTGCAAGGCCGAAAAATCGCCGGCCGGGGCCAAGACCTCTACTGAGTCTGCGTGGATTGGATTCATCTTGTTTTCCTTGTCAACCGTCTGATTCGGGGCCGAAACGGGCCAGCATAGCCGACTTCGGGTGCGAAATGCAACTGAGTGCGAGCAACGCCGGCCCCTCTAAGTGGTCGGAATACGGCCTGAACAAGGGGGTTGTTCCAATAAACATGTAGTTATCTCGCACTCAGATCACATCTGAACGATAGGATTTATGCCGGGTGCGACGGGTCGTCTAAGCGACAGCCATCAACGGATTTCACGTGTTTTTGAATAGTGGTTGCCTTATTTCTGAATGTCCCTCCTCTTTACGACGATAAAATCTGTGATTGTAGTTGAGTTGCTGGTCTTATGTAACGCTACGCCTTTTTTTACGGGGACCCTGAATATGAGCAATACGGTTAGCATTCCAAAAAGCCTCGAAACTCCATCCTGCCTGGACGTGAAGGCGAAAGACGTCATGCAATATGGCGTGATCAGTACGAAGACAAACGCCCCTGTGTCGGAAGCGGTTCACCTCCTGGTCTCCACGCGGATCAGTGCACTATTCGTCACCCATGAGGGACGATTGGTGGGCGTGTTATCGGAAAAAGACTTACTGCTGTTATTATTTGAGAATGACTATTTGCCAGGCACGGTGGAAGAATACATGACTCGGGAGGTGGTGAGCTTCGACACGGAAGACTGTTTAGGTGAGATTTCCCACTTCTTGGTGGAGACACCTTTCCGGCGCGTGCCCATTATGCAAAACGAGACGATTTCTGGAATGATCACGCGGGCTGATCTCATCAAGTATTACCGACGCCAGGTCAAAGCGACTCAACCCTTCGCCCGGACAAAGCGTTCCAAGGATGGGTTGGCAGAAGAGATCATGCAGTGTGGGTTGCTCCCAGTGACTCCGAAAACGCCAATTGCCGAAGCCATGGACCTGATCGTCAAATACGATATGCCAGGTCTACCCGTGGTGAACGCCCAAAATATCCTTCAGGGCATTCTAACGGAAAAGGACCTACTCAGGTTCATCTGCCAGCCCGAGGCCACGTGTAAAGAGGTAAAGGATTTGATGACCACCAACCCTGTCTGTTTTAGTCCGCAAGACAGCATCGAAGAGATTTGCGGCTGCCTCATATCAAATAGCTTTTATCAGGTGCCGATCGTTGATGCCGGCCAATTGAGGGGGATCATCAGCCGCGCGGATATCCTAAAGTATCGCTGTTCATTCTTCAAGAGATAGAGGCGTGGAGGGATTTACTTCTGGTTATAAGACCGAGGAAAAGCTGAATCGGCAGTTCACAAAATAGGCCGTCTCGGTACCAGACCTTTCCTTCCCCTGAAATGCCTTCTGAGCGCATTTTGGGCATATGCGTCGACAGCGTGTCCTTGCCCGTCCCCTCTCCAACGCACCCGTGGTCTCATCATACACATAGGTAACATGCGTAAGTGTGGCTGAGTCGCCAGAATAGCTTTCCCCGAAAGGAAATAGCAGACTATAGTAGCGGTAATTGTTAACTCTCTCTATTAGTGGCGTATTAGGATCGGGGAAGAGAGAAAATGCAAATTCAATCCATAGGATTTGGTTTTGATATGCAGGCGTTGATTTATCAGGTTTAAACTTTGCATGTGCTTCCTTTGCCTTCAATCCCCGTGCCTTCCATTCAAGGTCAACTTGTTCGATAGTCTTCGCAGATGCCGACAACGCAAACACGATTACAAATATGCATATCCATTTCATCGTCTCACCCTTCACTTAGAAGAAATGTGGTCATCGTTTCAGAATATCGCTCATTCCTATTAGCATCCGTCTTCACTAAGATAGATCTAGCGGACCCAACCACCTTACTCGCTTCCAATGATATCCTTTATTCTGCGGAGTTCCTCAATTCGTTCCAATCGATGGCGCTCCTTTTCGCGGAACATTTCTTCCACCTCAATCTGATCAGCTTGCCACCGCAGAGCCATCGCCTGAGCCGCCGCCTGAGATAGATGATCCTGATATAACTGTACCATTTCGCGCTTGAGCCTTTCAGAAGGAAGCCTTGGGGTCGACCCTTAAGAACTTAAGTTCGTGGTTGCCACAGTCTGCTAGTCCCACAACAAGCATACTCGGAAACATAAAAATCTTATGAAGTGACGAAAAAGAACTCGAAATGCCTGATTCGACGCAGTATAATACATTCGTCCAAAACAATGTCACTGCATGCAAGGAGGCATTTCGAGTGAAAACAAGAGTCGCAAAAATCATTAGACAACGCAAGAAAAAAATTGCCGCGAGAATAGATCGCAACACTTATCCCACACATCATGGCCCGGTCCTGAATACGCCGAACATCGAGTACGATCTATCTGAGCGAGACCGAGGGATGGCCTACGGCGGGATCGGCCTTATCCAGAAGATGGTCAAGCAGTTAGAGTTGGAGCAGATCATCAATCAGAGCGTCCACGTATTCAAAATCCACAATCCGTACTATGAATCCGACCACGTACTCAATATCGCCTACAACCTCCTCTGCCAAGGAGAGTGCCTGGAAGATATCGAGCGTCTGAGAAACGACGAGGCCTATCTGGATGCCCTGGGCGCTGTTCGCATTCCGGACCCCACTACGGAAGGTGATTTTTGCCGACGTTTTGATGCCGAGCAGATCCACTGCTTACAAGACGCCATTAATCAAGCGCGAACCCGGGTATGGCAGCAACAAGACCCTGCATTTTTTGAGCAGGCGATTATCGACGGCGATGGCACGATTGCCCCGACGACCGGCGAGTGCAAGCAAGGGATGGACATGTCTTATAAAGGCATCTGGGGATACCATCCCTTGGTTATCTCCCTGGCCAATACCCAAGAACCCCTGTTTCTGGTCAATCGCAGCGGCAATCAGACCAGTAGCTCAGGTGCGGCAGCGTATTACAACCAAGCGGCGGCGCTTTGTCAGCAAGCCGGTTTTAGATCCATTCGTTTTCGAGGTGATACGGATTTCAGTCAGACGGCCTATTTGGATGACTGGGACACGCATAAAATCCTGTTTAACTTCGGCATCGCAGCGATGCCCAACCTCGTCGAAAAGGCCGAGGCCCTGGCGGAAACGGCCTGGGAGCGTCTGGAACGTAAAGCCAAGTACACGGTCAAGACCCAGACCCGAGAGAAACCTCTCAACGTCAAAGCCCAGATCATCAAAGCCAGGGAGTATAAGAACCTTAAGCTGCAATGTGAACATGTGGCTGAATTCGACTACCGACCGACCCTGTGCCGAAAGACCTATCGCATGGTGGTCTTGCGTAAGAATATTTCGGTCAAGAAGGGCGATCAAGTGCTCTTCGATGAGATTCGCTACTTCTTCTATATCACCAATGACCGGCAGATGTCTGCTGAGGAGATCGTCTTTGATGCCAACCAACGCTGCCATCAGGAAAATCTCCTGGAGCAGTTGAAAAACGGTGCACATTCCATGCGTATGCCGGTCGACACCTTGGAGAGCAACTGGGCGTACATGGTCATGGCCTCGTTGGCCTGGAGTCTAAAGAGTTGGCTTGGCTTGCTGTTACCGACGGGAGGCCGATGGGCCTCTCGCCGAATCAAGGAAAAGTCCGCAGTGATGCGTATGGAATTCAAGCAGTTTTGCCATTACTTCATTCACTTGCCTTGCCAGATCATACAGTCCGGTCGCCGGGTTGTTTACCGGATCTTAGGTTGGAATAAATATCTTCCGGTCCTTTTGCGAGCGTTTGAAAGCTTTGGGCGTCCGCTACGTTGCTAACGCTTCAACGGAAAATCGCGGTACGGACGCTGCGATAAGCTGTGACCTCTTCGACAAAGAAGGCGGAACTGAATGATGCAACCACAATTGAATACCCTTGGCAGTCACGACCGGACGGTCGTATCGAAGAGAGTCTGCCCGTGATTATGAGCCAAGACTTAGCAGATCCGGCCCGTGGAGTACGCTTGTTCTGGGCCTAGTTAGAGGCAAGAAGGGGTCAAGGCAGGAACGGAAGTGCAAGAAGGTGCTCGTGATCTAGCGATTGACAACATCCGCCGGATGGCGGTACAAATGCCGCATTGAAGTCTGAAAACTTGGACGCATGTCGGGGGGCGTACTGCCACGATGGCTTTCGTCCCGGAAATGGAGTGCTTGCCCTCCGTCAGGCCCGCCGCGTCCAGCTTGATGATCGTTCTATCGAAGTCGATCTTCTCGACGACATCCCGCTGTTGTCCGAGAAGCTGTTGATGCACGCCCGCAGGTTTTGCCGGACAGGAGTGTCAGGCAATAGCCACTCCAGGTCGCATCTTGAAGTGTCGTAAAAAGCGAAGCCCGATGCGACGGCTCGGATTTCTGATATGTTTGGATTTCTCAACGCGAATCGAACAAAGGCGACATCGATTGCGGAGATCATAAAGGCGACCTGAGCCTGAGAGCATATACGCTAGAATGTTCCTCCCCTCAGATTCCCAACCAACGTCTCGAGTAAGAATAAATTAGTATGCTGCGGCGAGCTGCTTGGGTGTTTTCCAGGGCCCGGCGGTCGTGGCCTGCAAACACACCAACTCCTTCCCCTCTTTCCGGATTAAACCGAGTTGCCCCAAACCGGAGTCTTCGGTGTAGACCTGAATGATCTTTCTGGCGATTTGCGGGTTGAGTTTGCTGCCCGGACCGAAATGCTGTTCGCTGTGATACCGAAGCTTCTCAGTAAGCGCATTGACCAGTTCGTCCTTTGAAAATCGGGAATTTGTCACGAGAAATTCGGTTGCAAAGAAATGCCATGCTTCGGACCGCTCTGGATCTGTAACCAATTCATGATGAAGGAACCACTGAGTCGTCAACGTGCGGAACTTTCGATCTTTCTTTCTGACTGACTACTTCGCCCATCGGCGTCAATTTCATTGGCAACCCCATCTCGGCGACGCCGCACTTGTGGAGCCAACTGCGGTAACGTTGTCCGAATGGCGCACCGTATCCGAATGGTTGAGCGAGCTCCCTGTCAGTCACGTCGCTGTTCTTGAGTGCCGCATCGAGAATTCTCGACATGTACTCACGATTTAGAGCAAAGCTCCCGTGGAATAATACTGCCATATGTCGCTCCTGGAGTTCAAGTAGCCTATCCTTTGTTTGTCGTTGCTGCAATTCTATGACGACAGCCAAGACGCTTCGCGAGGCCAAATGTTGGTTTGTTGCCAGCCGGAATCCTTCCAAAGCAGCACTCCACCGCTAGTATCACGCCTTTTCAACTCCTCGACCGCTCCTACTCGTGGATCGGTCGGTATCTCTGTCGTACTCGGTCCCCATGACAAGCAGATGGAGCATTCGATGTCTTCGTCCGAAACACCATAGCCTGCGGCACGATGTTATTCAAGAAAAACGCTGGAAGCATCTTGACTAAGGGAGGCAAAAAGGAAGAAGCAAGAAGGGTCGGGCTTGTGATTTAGTGATTGACAACATCCGCTGGAAGGCCGTGCAGATGCCGCATTGAAGTCTGAAATCTTGGACGCATGTCGGGGGGCGCACTACCACGATGGCTTTCGTCCCGTCAATGTGGTCTTAGGGATCGGCAAGAATTAACTTGGACAATTTGGGGTTCAAGTGTGCCCCATATTGGGTTGCGCCCGATTGAGCGATACCACAGGCGTAGCTGTTCTACGTCGCGGATGTCGCGATTGAGAAGCGATAAAAGATGGGGTGCAATTGGGCATTCAAAAGTCCAAGTTATTTCTTGCCGGTCCCTAGCCCAGAGGATGGCCTCTGGGCTGTTGCATTTTGGCCTGACTGCTGGAGAAGCTGGAATCCAGGTCTTGGATCTGGCCATCGATATCGGGCGGGACCCTGGAGTTCGGTTCCGGCCATAGTCCGCAATGGCACAGGATCTCCTCGGTCAAAAAAGCTTGAATCTACCCATAGGGTCACGATCGGCGATCATGACCTACCAAAGAATCACAGCCTCTGAGACGCACGCATGAATGAATGACTTAGCGCCTTGCCTCCACCAATGGGCCCAGGAATTTGAACAGCTCCTTGGTGGCCGGGTCGTCGGGCAGGCCAAGATCGGCGTTGAGCTTGCTGTGGGTTGTCTCCCTGGCGCCAAACACCTTGGCGGGAAGTCCGGCTTCTTTGAGCACGGTGCCGAGACGTCGCGCCTGCGCGGTGGTGTTGGGATGCCCGGCAACATGGAGAATCAGGAAGGGCGGGATGCCCTTGCCCTTCGCCACATGCGTGACGGCTGAAAAATCAATGTGCTTCTTGGGATCGTTGCCAAACTTGACGCGGTGGCCAAATCTCGGGAGCGGCAGGCCGTGCACCGTCTGACGTAACTCCACAGTCATAATGATGGCCGGCAGGTCATACGTGTCTCCGTCCACCGGCACACATCCCTTGAGGACGTCAAACGGGACGCGTTCCGCTTTCAAGTAGCGATCGTCGATACAGAGCAGAGCGGCAAGCTGGGCGCCGGCGGAATGTCCCATGACGAAAATTCGCCTCGGATCGCCGCCGTGCCCGGCGATGTTTTTGTGCACCCAGCCCAGGGACTTGGCGACGTCTCGAATAAGGACGCCCATTTCCACGTGGGGCAGGAGGCGGTAGTTTGTCGAGACGAAGACGAAGCCGCGTTCGGCAAACACGCGCGGCTTGATCTGAACGCTCGTCTTGTCTCCCGTCTGCCAGCCGCCGCCATGAATCCAGAAGACGACGGGGAGGTTCTCTGCGTCGTCGGGCGCGTAGATGTCGAGGACTTGGCGCTCATGGGCAGGATCCGCGTAGGGGATGTTGGATAGGAGATTCTGCGCCTGCACGACGGACACAAGCAACAGGAAGACAAATACGGTTTTCATGATTTTCCTCTTTGGAACCAACTTTCTGTTTCCGGTTGCCATCATGACTCATGCTTCTATCGTCGTTGAAGCTTCTGCAAGCGTTCTCCTGCAACCTCGGCCACGTAGACATTGTCCTGATGATCGACAGACAGCAAATGTGGCAAATTGAATTGACCTGGGGCTG
>JADFMM010000452.1 GCA_022563885.1 Planctomycetota bacterium
GACGGATGGTCATGAGGTTGTCATAGTCCATGTTGCGCCCCTCTGCTCCCGGCTCCCCCGTCAACGCCCTCTGCCACGAGACCGATTCCGTCCCCACCAGTGAACAGACCATGCCGAGCGCCAACAGGAGCAGCAGCCCCACCGAGACCCGTAAGGCCAGTCGCCCGGGTGTCAGCAAGCCCTCCATTTAGAGTCCCTCCACGACAACGGGGCCGTGCAGACACCGGGCCACCGCCTCGATCCCGGCGCAGATGCGTGGCCCGAGACGAGACACGCTGTCACCGTCAATGACATAGATTCGGCCGTCACGCACAGCCGGAATCTGATCGAAGCGTTCCCAATGTTTTTTCGCTTGCTGTAGTTGGATGGCCCGGTCGAATCCGGCCATGGACTGTTCAATGATCACATCGGGTCTGGACCGCAAGACCTGTTCGAGACCAATGGGAGGATACTTGTGCAGCGTGGGACCCAACGCATTGATCCCACCGGCACGCTCTATGAGTTCCTGAGTCATGGAGCTTCGGCCTGCCACCCGCAAGGGGTCGCGCTGGACGACCCACAAGACGCTGACTCTCTCGGCCGTCTCGCTCGCACGTTTCAGCAGGGCGAGTCTCCGCGTCATCTCTTCCTGCAACTGGCGGGCCTGGGATGACCGACCCGTGAGAACGCCGAGTTCACCAATGGCCTCGATCAGTTGATCCACGGTCTCAATCTCGAAGGCATAGGCGCGGATGTTCATGCGACGCAAGCGCTGGCACATCGAGACCTGCCGGCCGAAACCCAAGGTCACGACCAAGTCGGGATGACTCGCCACGATGGCCTCCAAATTGGGGCTCCAGAAACTCCCCATCTTCGGTTTGGACCGGGCTCGGGGCGGATAATCACTAAACAAGGTGACCCCGACCACTTCCTGATCCAGGCCCAAGGCAAATAGGATCTCGGTCAGATTGGGGGCCAAGGAGACCATCCGGGCCACAGCGGTACCTTCGGGAGAGAGCGGCTCCGGGTCCGTGGCAGCGCCAAAGAGGCAGAACCCCGTCACCTGCCAGGCACCCAGTAGCGCGAGCAATGTCCACCATTTCATCATCGTTCACCGGGTGCCCTGATAAGTCAAGTCCTGAGAAACTGCTTCGCCAGTTCCTCCATCGAAAAACGCAAGGTGGTAGGCCGACCGTGCGGACAGCGAAATGCGGAGTCGGCCCGGTCCGCGTCGTCGAGCAACTGAACCATCTCACCCTGACTCAGGGCCTGCCCCGCCTTGATAGCGGCCTTGCATGCCGCCATGTCCAGCAACTCACTCAAGACATCGTGTACCTTTCCGGTCCCGCTCTGCTCGAGGGATTCAATGAGGTCCAGGATGAATTGAACGACATCGACCTTGGCCAGCAGGGTCGGAAAAGAATGCACCGCGTAGGTCCGGGGGCCAAAGGCCTCGATCGTTATCCCCAATTGCCTTATCAAGCTCCGATGCTCTTCCAAGACGGCCACTTGGGACTCGTTAAGTTCCAGTGTCGGTGGCACCAGCAACTTCTGAGACTCCAGATCGCCCTGCTCCACCCGCTGCACCAGGGTTTCGAAGAGGAGCTTTTCATGCAGGGCATGTTGATCGATTATTTCCAATCCCTCTTCGGTCTCAGTCACGATATAGCTGTTGTGGATCTGCAGGCAGTTTCCGGGCAAAGGGGTCATCCGATCCACCAATGGCTCAGTCGCCTCCTCCTCGACACTTCCGACACTGTACGCGGCTTGGGGCGCCCGCACACCCGATTGCGACTTCGGCTGCGGATAGGCGTCCGACATGGCAGGCGGTTTATGGTCCCTGAAAAAACTGGCCATGGCGCCGGCGACCTCACGACTCCGCGGTCCGCGAGAGGTCCCGGCATTCGCTTCAAATCGGGGGCCGGTGACAGGCAGTCGCGCCTGGACATGCAGATCGGCGCCCAGCAACTTCTCGCGCAGACAGCCCACTATCTGTGAATGGATCAGATTGCTCTTAAAAAACCGCACTTCGGTCTTGGTGGGGTGCACGTTGACGTCGTAGTCGTCAAAGGGCATGCTCACGAAGAGAAAGACCACCGGATGCCGCTGGGGCTCCAGGAGTCCCCAGTAGGCTTCCTTGATCGCATGCGTGATCACCTTGTCTTTGATCGCCCTGCCATTGAGGAAGATGTACTGATACCGGCCCGTCGTGCGGGACAGCGAGGGCTTGCCCAAGAGGGCAACGACCTCAATCTCTTTTTCTTGCGAGTGGGTAGAAATAAATGCATCTTCCTCGCCCTCCAGCAGCGAGGGAAAGAGTTTCATGATGCGGGCATCGAGCGACTCCCCCGCCGCCAGGCGGTAGAGTTCGCGCCGACGGTGCGTCAACGTGAAGGCCAGATCCAGATGCGCCAGGGCGATCCGCGTGAATTGCTCGGTGATATGTCCCATCTCGGTGTTGGCGGTCCGCAGAAACTTGCGGCGGGCCGGCAATTTGTAGAACAGATCTCGCACGACCACGCTGGTGCCGTAGTCACCGCTACAGGGTGTGACCGGGGATCGTTCTCCGCAGTCAATCTCTAAGCAATGGGCCTGTGCCGCCTCCGCAAGTCTGCTCACGGTCTTGACCAGGGCCACGGCGGAAAGACTGGCCAGCGCCTCACCCCTAAATCCAAGGGTCGTAATCCTCTGCAGGTCCCCGCTCTCCCTGATCTTGCTGGTCGCATGCGCGTCAAAGGCCCGGCTCAGGTCTTCTTCGTCCATGCCGCTGCCATTGTCCTCCACGGCAATGAGCCGGCGTCCCCCCTCCTCGAGGGTGACCTGGATCCGCGTCGCCCCGGCGTCGATGCTGTTTTCCAGCAACTCCTTGACCACACTGGCCGGCCGTTCGATCACCTCACCCGCCGCGATCATGTTGACCATATTCGGATCAAGAAGGTTTATGCGACCCATGGTTGCTTACGCCCGTCCCTTAGAGCCCCTAACAAAATGATCGTCGCACCGAGAGCGAGCGTTTTTGCCTCTGGCAAGGAAGGCGAAGCAGGCCATCCGAGGATGGTCGATGGAGCCTGACGCCGTCCAGAGGGAAAATAAGCCG
>JADFMM010000191.1 GCA_022563885.1 Planctomycetota bacterium
TAAGCACCGGTACCAACCTGCAAAAGTGCATTTTCGGGGTCTTTATCGAGGGTACCCTTCTGCCCCTTACCGCCCGGTTCCGCTTGGTACTGTGCCGGATTCTGTGCGGCGCCTCCTGAGTCTGTCGGCTACCCGTTAAACAGAACCAACCCAAACTACATGAAGCTGTCGAGTTATTTTCCGAGTCTCATTGGATGGATGGGGATTGGGTAGGTGGTCCTTGTCGATGCATTGAAACACACGATGAAGGTCACGGCCTCATGCGTTGGTAGTCGCTCCACGCTCGTCGCTTAGACCGCGTCTTTGGGCTTCTGAGGGAGACGATTTCCCCTTAGATATGCAAGGAATAATTGGTAAACTGGGCAATTGAGATCCGAAGGCCATATACGGATCTGGAACCGAGGGTAGCAAGGACGAGGTGATTCGCCCAAATGCGAAAGCCAACGCCAATGAGTTCTTTTCCAGAGCGTTTCCTTGCCAGCTTGCCATTGCCGAGCCTCCTCCTCGATGGACCGCTTTCTGCCTCCCATAGATTCTAGGTCCCCTGCGACTCCCACAAAACGTCCACCCTCCGGGGCGTAGGGGATTCTCATTGATAGCATCCATCCGGCTCGGTATGTCCTGTAAGATCGAGATGTGATCTGAGAGATTAGTGCTTTCCAAGGCTATCTCTTTTGGGAGTTCGAAACACGATGGAGCAACTTGTTGGTCGCAGAAGAATATGAACAAAGCTCTACATGCTGTTACAGGAGCCTTCGGTTATTCTGGGAAGTACATTGCCCAGCGGTTACTTGATCGAGGTCAGGAAGTGATCACCTTGACGAATTCTGTCAATCGCGCCAATCCGTTCGAAGGCCAGGTTAAGGCATACCCGTTTAATTTCGGCAACCCAAAAGAGCTGGCAAAATCTCTTCAAGGTGTCTCCGTACTCTACAATACCTACTGGGTTCGGTTCAATCATAAGATGTTTCAACACGCCGACGCAGTCAAAAACACTTTGGTCCTGTTTGCGGCAGCCAAAGCTGCTAACGTCGAACGGATTGTCCACGTTAGCATTACGAACCCTTCTGAGGACTCCCCCCTGGAGTACTTCAGCGGAAAGGCAACACTCGAACAAGCGCTGAAAGACTCAGGGGTTTCACACGCTATCCTTCGACCAACAGTCCTGTTTGGAAAAGAGGATATATTGATCAACAACATTGCATGGGCATTGCGCCGTCTTCCTGTTTTTGGGGTGTTCGGGAACGGAGAGTATCGCCTGCAACCCATATATGTCGACGACCTTGCTTCCCTTGCCGTTGAGCAAGGCACAAGACGAGACAATGTCATTGTCGATGCCATCGGCCCAGAAACATTCACGTATAGAGAGCTGGTCAAAACCATTGGTGAGGTGATCGGAAAGAAAAGACCCCTCATTTCAGTGCCGCCATCTCTTGGATGGGTCGTGGGTTCGATCCTTGGCAAGTGTGTAGGAGATGTCATGATTACTCGG
Organism: Planctomycetota bacterium; assembly: GCA_022563885.1. GTDB lineage: Bacteria > Planctomycetota > Phycisphaerae > Sedimentisphaerales > Anaerobacaceae > JAIPFM01. The sequence goes on from JADFMM010000191.1 coordinate 1,493, forward strand.
GAAGAAATCAAGGGGCTGATGGCCGACCTTCTCTCCGTAGACTCACCTCCCGCGGGAACCACAAGATTATCCAACTGGATGAGAGAACATGCTGACACCCTTGGAAGAAGATACACTAGCGAGCTTGCTCGCAGGAAAGATAGAACCATAGAATACGGGAGTAACTAGTTTTCCGACTTGACGCAGGGCCGGCCCCCGTGCGATGATTCAGACTCGAGCGCTAGCTAGAGGACAACTAATTGGAGTCGGAAAAATGCGTCGGACAACGATCTTTGCTTTGTCCCTGGTTTTCTGCACCGTGGCCGGCCTTCTCGACGCGTCGCCGGCCGGCGTCGCGGACGACTCGTCGGTTCGCGTGGCCGGGATCGTGCTTAAGTGGATCCGCACCGACAAAGAGGCCAATTTCCGCCGTGCCGAGTCGATGATCCGCGAGGCGGCCGCGGGTGGTGCCCGAATCGTGGTCACTACCGAGTGCTTCCTGGACGGCTACGCGATTGCCGACAAGTCGATCCCCCTGGACGTGTACCGCGGCCTGGGCGAGCCGGTCCCCGACGGGAAGTACTTCCGGCGCTTGCAGGACCTGGCGGCCGAACTCGACGTCCACCTAGTGGTTGGCATGATGGAGGCCGACGGCGACCAGCGCTACAACACGGCCGTACTGATCGGGCCCGACGGCCGGCTTATCGGAAAGTACCGCAAGCAGAAGCTCGGCCACGAGAGCGTGCGCAACACGCCCGGCGACGCCTCGTTGGTGTTTCCCACCCCCTACGGGCGCGTGGGCCTGATGATCTGCGCCGACCGTACCCGGGCGGACATCGTGCGGCGCTTCCGCGAAAACGGGGCGGAGTGGATGATTTGCCCCTCCGGCGGCATGTTCGGACCCAAGACCAACGACCCCATCGTCCAAGCCCGATCCCGGGAGAACGGGTTCCACGTGATCTTCGTCCACCCGGCCGAATTCCTGGTCACCGGCCCGGACGGCGCGATCCTCGACCGAACAATATTGGGCGACCGGCTGCTGATCCCGCCGGAAGAGATCGGCAGCGAGACCGACCGGAACCGGGTGTTCTATTTCGATCTGCCGCTGACGAACGGCAAGCCGCCGTCGGGCTGACAGAGGCCCCGGCGCCGCTTCGTGACCTCCAGCCCGGATAGCAGCTTCACTCGACTGACGCCACGTCCTGCAAAGCCTCCGCGCCGCCCCAGGCAGCCGCGGCCGGCCGGACCGGGCCTACTCCAACTTCCGGCGAGTTGCGTCCAGAATGGGCTTGACCGTCTGTGCTGCACTTGGGGACCGGCAAGATGAGACCACCGTAAAATGGCTGAATCTCCATATGGGTCAATTGTTTTGAGGATTATCTAGAGGCACCGTCGTCGTAGTCGCGTCCTGCCAGATTTTGAGTCACAAAACCTGGATTGGTTGAAAACACTTTGACCTCGAAACCTTGAAGCCTCGTCACAAAACCTCCTCGTTGAACCCGGACTTGCTCCGAACCATACAAGAGGTGAAGACGGCGTCCCTCCAGCGGTTCCAGCCCCGTGAGGTCGACTCCCAGATGTCGTTGCGAATCTTCATTCACCAGAATGAGTAGGAAATCCGACCGGTTTTGTTTCAAGGTTGCACGTACCCCGATACCTGACGAATCGAACAAATTGTCGATGACTTGAACTCCAACTTGGTGATGTTCGGTTCCCACTAAAAATGGCTCCAGGGCGGCAATTTCAGCCGTCAAGGCATATAACGAGCGCCGAAAGGATGGATCATCGATTTGTTCAGATCCCCAATAAAAAAGACCTCGTGCTCCATGAACAATCGCATCGTAGGCCATAAACCTTGAATCGGCGAAGCTCGGATAGAGGCGCTTTCGGTCGGGTCTGCTGGAATGCCATGAGAAGGCTTGGAGAACCATCCAGACTGGCTTACCACCTCCAATCGCATCCCAGCGGTCGATCAATCTTCCAATGCTCTGCAAATCAGTGCCCGCTTCACGAACAGCGTAATAGTCACACCCTGTGATATCGATCGCATCGACATAGTCGCGCACATACTTGACGTCGCTATCGGCTGCTTCGTTGATCCAAAAGGGAAGATTCCTTTGATCCAAATCGCGGACGAGCTGGATCCCTTCGCGCATTTTTGGTATTATCTTCCTCCCCTGCTCTTCTGCATAAGACACCGCCTTTTTCGTTTGATTGTTCCAGTCCTCTCTGGTAAATCCGGCAACCCTTTCCAGATAACTATAGGCTGTGAAGGTCCACACGATTTCGTCCGGCCCCTCCCAGACGGCCAAAGCGGGATGATGGGCAAGGGAAATGACTCTTTTCTTTAATGACTCCGTGGCTCCTTGCTGAACGCTGAGTGACGCCCAGCCCATGAGACCGGCCTCATACGCGCGATCGAGATCCTTGGTATCCCCACAGCGTACTATATTGACCCCAGCATCGGCCATCTCTTGCAGATCCTCATCATTCTTAGGCAACTCGTAGAAACCGATAGGAAACCTGAGTTTTTCCCCGTTTTTCAAAAAGCCTGACCTGACCACATAAGGCCGCACCCTGAGCACTTGAACTCCCTCATTTCGGGGTACAACCAGTTCCTCTCCCTCGGAGAGCCGCAAGGTGATTTGCGTGTCGTGGTTTCCAAATTCGGTCCGCTTCACTAAAACTCGATTGCCCAGACGTAATCCTGAGATCACCGGGCTAGGATGTTGAGGTACTTCGAAGCGGATAGGAGTACCCCGCTCAAGAAAACCGGCGTGAGCAAGAGATGCGGAATAGACTTGTTGAACCAAACGAATCTCTTGGGCCAACTCCTTGGGAGTGCACCACAGAAAGAAGGTGTCGTGACCTCGCAAGAGCAAGTGCCACAATAAGTCCTGGTATTTCTGAGAGCTAAACTGCTTTACGTTTGGATCGGGATCCTCCGGAGGGGCGGTGGTCGTCCAATGAACAAAAGGAATGATCGGTACCGTTTGGGGCGTGTGACGACCGGCATTGGATGCCACTAATAGCATGTTATAGAACCAACGATAGTCCAAATCCTTAAAATCGTACCAGTTGAAAGTCGGATACCAGGTATACACAACGGGCATCGCAAAGGTATAACCCGCTCCCTCAAATTCGTGATACCATTCCCGGTATCGAGCCTTTTGGTCGAGGCGGTATGGCACTCCTTCTGCTTCGTGCTCGAAGTAATCATACCAATAACGATATCCATCATGCGGATAGACACCGTAGTTTCCCACAAGCGCCTGGGGAAAGTACGAGGTTACATTGTCACCGAATGTGACCCGTTGCAATTCGCTGCGAATTTGACGAAGGCTTTGCTGAAATTGTCGAAAATCTTCGATCTTCGAGATACTCTCCCGACAACGGGAACACCGTTTTGAACTGGCCCACGCATCATTCCATTCGATGGGTCCGTCAATTTCCCAGTCGGCAAAAACAAAATCGATTTCGATTCCTGATTTTTTGTATGCACGAAGAAACGATTCGATGCGTTCTTTGATCATCGGATAGCGGTGTTCAAGCGCGAAAGGACAACCCAGCTTGCCCCCGAAGGATGTTTCACTGAATCGGTTTCCGGAATTGTCGACGTGCAGGGTCTGTTCACTCCCATCAAAAAAAGAGTAAAGACACGCAGTGGCATTCACCGCAACCTCCAACCCCCGGCTCTGTTGCATCTTCCCAATCCGGAGACCCTCAGCCAGGGAGGCCTCAAAATTTCCGGAACTCCAATCGACCGTGTATCCAATTCCCCGTCGATCCAATTCACCGAGAGTTTTTAGGGCCATTGTATCCTCAATCCCCACCAGCGTATTGCTGATAGGCAATACATATAGCGGGAGCCTCCCCTGACGCGGATACTGAAGAGAATGTGTATTCTCAAGAACCACTTGCAGATTGCTCGGTAAATCCACAGAAGGCTCACCGGCCTGGCCCACCGAGTCACAATGCCACGACAGCAAACCGAAACCGAGACAGAATAAAACTAAGTGACGCATAAGTAGTTTTTACCGAACCATAAAAGGACTCGACAAACATCTCAAATCAAAATCGATCTCTCGGCCGAGAAGTGTTTGATTGTCCTACCCAATAATTCGAACGTGTCTGATGCCAACGGCTTATGTAAGCTTCCTGAATATCGACTGAGTATGATTTCTATGCGCATATTCGGGGCCAATCAAGATTGACAATCCTTACCAAGCTCATCTTTGAGTGACCTCTTTCACATCAACATAGGATGGGATCATGACAGAGAAAGTCCCTTTATATAACAAAATCTCTAGCCCAGGGCCATCCCCTCAGAACATAAATCACAGTCAAACCGCCTTTGAAACGTCAGACTGCGACTGGAATTCCGAGAGCTAACTTCCGAAAAACCAGCGACTTACCCACGGATGGGTTTTTAGGCTCTACGGGCAATCACATTTGAAAATTAGGGATCGGTAATAAATAAGTTGGACAATTTGGGGTCCAAGTGTGCCCCATCTTGGATCGCTTCTCAATCGTGAAAACAGCGGCTTCCTTGTGGCAAAATTGGGCCTGGTTCAATTCTGGGTTACACGACTAGGCGTAGGAATCGTACTCGTAATCGTGCTCGTAATCGGCTTCTCGACGTTCTCGATTACGATTACGAGTACCGCTTCGCTGAGCACGAGCACGAAAACAGGTCAGACGGACTGTTACCCAGATGCACACTCTTGTGAACCAGGCCCAAAATTGGCGCTAGCAGCATAATAAGCATCACAAGCAATCCTTGACGTAGGCGCTCTACGCCGCCGGTTTCGCTCAATCGATCGCGAACCAATCTGACGCAAATCTGAGCGTAAAACCAATGATTTGTTCTTGCACAACTCCTAAGGAACCGTCAAGAAATTACTTCCACATTTGAATGCCCAATTGCACAACTTATTCCTTGACGATCCCTAAGGATGTTTCCTTGGCCCGGTGGTAGAGCTCATCTGGATTCTGTCGCTGAGTTATGACCATGAGGGCAAATTGCCATCATGGTGTTTTTATAGCAATGGTTGGATTTCATTGCTTCCCGGCACACGGCTGTTGACGCATTGGCATGTCTGGCGGTATGCTGGGGCCATGAAGAATGCCTATTTCACCTATGGTCTATGGCTGATGGCGATGCTGTTGGCGCCGATGTCGTCACAGGGAGCCGACGCGCCCCGTCCCAACATCATCATGATCATGTCTGATGACATGGGGTTTTCGGACATCGGTTGCTATGGCGGAGAGATCGCCACGCCCAACCTGGATGCCTTGGCCAAGGGAGGACTGAGGTTCACCCAGTTTTATAATACCGGGCGCTGTTGCCCGACCCGCGCCTCCCTGTTGAGCGGGCTTTATCCGCACCAGGCCGGGGTCGGCCACATGATGGGGAACTATGGGTTGCCGCAGTATCAGGGTGATTTGAACCGGAATTGCCTGACCATCGCGGAAGCCTTGAAGCCGGCCGGCTATCGCACTTACATGAGCGGCAAATGGCATGTGACCCCCTATCGAGGGAAACAGGAAGATCCGGACCGCTCCAATTGGCCCCTGCAGCGCGGATTCGACCGTTTCTTTGGCACCATCCACGGGGCGGGCTCCTTTTACGATCCCAGCTCCCTGACCCGGGACAACACCTACATCACGCCGGACAACGATCCGGACTACACGCCCAGGCGGACATGGTATTACACCGATGCCATTGCGGATAACATGGTGACTTACATCAAGCATCATGCCGAGGATCACAGTGGGACCCCTTTCTTTGCTTACGTTGCCTTCACCGCCGCCCATTGGCCCATGCATGCCCTCCCCGAGGATATCGCCAAGTACAAGGGTGACTATGACGGAGGCTACTCACCGACCCGCAAGGCCCGGATCAAACAATTGAAGAAAATGAAATTCCTGCCCGAGGATTGGGACGTCACTCCCCAGGTGGGGAAATGGGAGGAAGTGAAATCGAAGGAATGGGAGACCGCCTGCATGCAGGTCTATGCCGCCATGGTGGATACCATGGACCAGGGGATCGGCCGCATCGTCGAGTCCCTGAAGGCCACCGGCCAGTACGAGAACACATTGATCCTCTTTTTCCAGGACAACGGAGGCTGTGCGGAAGTGTTTGGCCGGAATCAGAGCGTGGGTCCCGTGCAGCGTCCCGCCCAGCCCACCCTGTCGCCGCTGGGCAAAGATGAACTTCAGACCCAGATGGTGCCATCCCAGTCACGCGACGGATTCCCCTTGCGGCGTGGAGAAGGGGTGATGCCCGGGCCGGCTGAAACCGAGGTGGGTTACGGCCGCAATTGGGCCAATGTGTCCAATACCCCATTCCGGGAATACAAACACTATGTCCACGAGGGCGGTATCAGCACCCCCCTGATCGCTCATTGGCCCAAAGGACTCTCAAAGCAGGGCAAGGCCTTTCGCATGACCGACCAGGGCCCCCTCTATGACTCACCCGCACACCTCATTGACCTCATGGCCACCGCCGTCGACCTGGCCGGGGTCACCTATCCCGCGCAAAAGGACGGAAACAAGTTGATCCCCCTGGAGGGCACCTCCCTCAGGCCCGCCCTGAATGGTAAACGCCTGGAACGCGGCAAACCCATCTTCTGGGAGCACGAGGGAAACCGCGCGGTGCGGGATGGCCGGTGGAAGCTGGTCGCCAAGGGCGTGAAGAGCGCGTGGGAACTTTACGACATGGACCGTGACCGCACTGAGATGCACGACCTTACCGGTTCCAAGCCAGAGCTCGCATCTCGTATGGCCGCTCAATACGACCGGTGGGCCAAGGAGCGCGGCGTGGTCCCCTTCGGTTCCTGGAATAAGGGCAAAAAGAAAAAATAGGTTTCACGGTGATGCCCGCTTCTGACCGTAAACCACGCCTGTCCTACGCAAACATCAACACGAAGGTACACGTTGCGCTTGTCAACCGTCAATCGGACCACGTGTACTTGTCAAGGTCCAATGGAAGCACTGTACCCCAGGCGGTTGACAAGCACAGGCTGTGTGGTCGAAAGCCGGTGAAAAATCCAGGTTAGAATAGAGTGATAGAGAAACTGAGTTTGATACGCAGGAAAATGAAAGATACCGTTTCGATGGCAAACTCGATCGCAGTGATCGGTGAGCGGTCACGTGGACTTTTCAGGAGACCTGACAGTGAGTGCTAGAATGACCTATGCAACCACCCGGCGACAGTTCCTGGCTACGGCAGCGGCTACGGCGGCTGCGCCGATGATCGTGCCGTCGTCCGTACTGGGGCAAAACCCCCCATCCGAACGGATCACCATGGGCTGCATCGGCGTGCGCGGCCAGGGCGGCGGCAACATGAGGCGCTTCATGAAGTACGCCAACTGCCGCGTGGTAGCCATCTGTGACGTGGACAGCGACGTGCTCAAGCAGCGCGCCCAGCAGGTGAACGAGCACTACGGCAACTCCGACTGCAAGACCTACCGTGACTACCGGGAGATGGTGACGCGCAAAGACATCGACACGGTCATGATTGGTACGCCCGACCACTGGCACGCGACCATCGCCATCGAGGCGGCGCGCAACGGTAAGGACATCTTCTGTGAAAAGCCGATCACCCACACCTTTGCCGAAGGTGTGATGCTGGTGAAGGAGGTCCAGAAGCACAAGCGCATCTGGCAGACGGGTTCCTGGCAGCGCAGCGTGTGGAATTTCCGCCAGGCCGTGGCCATCGTGAGAAACGGCCTGATCGGCGAGTTGCAGCACGTCGAGGTGGGCCTGCCCACGGGGAATCCCTCCTCGCCGCTGGTCCAGCCTCAGACTCCGCCGAACAATCTCGACTACGACATGTGGATCGGTCCGTCCCAGATGATACCCTACATGAAAGAACGCCTGCACGGCCAGTGGCGCTGGCACTACAACACCGGGGGCGGACAGTTGATGGACTGGATTGGTCACCACAACGACATTGCCCACTGGGGCATGGGCGAAGACCTGGGCGGCCCCACGCTCGTGGAGGCCGGCGAGTTCACGCGTCCCCAGCGCACGGACGTCTGGAACGCGGCCTGGCAGTACGAGATCAAGTGTACGTATGCCTCGGGCGTGACCACGCGGATCTCCAACAGGAACCGCGGAGGTGTCCTGTTCCTGGGCAGCGAAGGCTGGGTATACGTCACTCGCGGCCGTTTTGCCGCCTCGAATCCCGCGTGGACAAAACGAGACTTCAATCCGGGCAACGTTGAGGTTTACCGTGCGGATGACCACCATGGCAACTTCCTGGACTGCGTCCAATCGCGCAAGCCGACCGTGACGCCGGTGGAAGTCTCCCATCGCTCCATTACGCCGGGGCACATTGCCATGGCCGCGGCCGCCGTGGGCAGGAGACTCAAGGTTCGCTGGGACCCCCAGACCCAGACAACCTCCAACGAGCGGGTGATGAAACTGCTGCGTCAGGAAGGCGACGACATTCCCTGGAAGCCGTGGCGCAACAAGTGGGCCGGACCGCTGCTGGCCTAGGGCGTGGGGTGTGAAAAACATATCGGAGCGCGGGAGCCCTTAGGATCCTTGTCTTATTCCTACGTGATCAAGGGGCCCACTCAGTTGCTTGAGCCGCCTGGTGACGGGTGAGCCCATTGCCTGTTCGAAAGATCTTGCCCACTTCGCGCTGCGTGCAGCCTGAATACTGACGGAGTGTCCCGATCCACCAGGAACGTCTGACGCCGAATCGAGATATTTTCCGGATGACCGCGGCCCTCCACCCACTCCGACAAAGTCTAAATCACTTACGCTTCTTGATGTGTCGCAGCAGAAGTTCATGGGCGGGCCCTGCCATCTGGCCGTGGTTGAAGCCTTGCAGTTCGTACAACTCCGTTCCTTGGTGGCCCACGACTTCCATCATGCGCATCAGGTAGGCATTTTCCTCGTATCTCCCCAGCATCTCGAGGTCGCGGTCGCCCGTGATGAGCACCAGCGGCGGCGCATTCTTCCTGACGTGAAAAAGCGGCGCGAACTCATCGATGATCGGCTGGGTACCGGGGATTCCGCGTTCTTTCCTCACCGAGAAGTGCGTGATCGTGTGTCCGCTGTAGGGAATGAGCCCGGCGATGCTATCGGCATCGATGCCATATTGAGCGAGGTATCTCTTGTCCAGGCCGACCATGCTCGTCAGGTATCCGCCCGCCGAGTGTCCGGAGACATAAACGAGATTGGGATCGCCACGGTATTCATGAATGTGTTTGAAGGTCCAGGCGACGGCGGCGGCGGCGTCTTCGATGTAGACCGGACAGCGGACCTGCGGATGAAGACGGTAATTGGCCGCGACGATGGCGATGCCCTGGTTCTTGAGCTGCGCGGGAATGAACTTCTCACCGCCTGACAATCCGCCGCCGTGAAACCACACCACGGTCGCAAAACCGCTGATCTCTCTCGGGTAGTAGATGTCCAGGCGGCATCTCTCTTCTATGTAATCCATCTCCGCCTCAGGGACCGGGTTACGGTAGGGGATATTGACTTCAGTGGTGTAGGCCGGGCTCCCGGTTGGCCTGGGTTCAGCGGATTGAACCGACAAAACAGTGGTCAGGCAGACGAGTATGGCAATCACAATCAATCGGTTCTGGTTCATTCTATTATCCTTGTTCGGACAGAGGCTAATAGACCACCTTCGCGTCGAATTCTTTCGGTTCGCCGAGATCTCTGGCCAAGTAGGCAATACGGGCTGTGTTTTCCACCTGTTCAGCGTTGTATAGTAGGCTATACAGATCCGTGCCCAGTACAAAGACGCCGTGATTTTCCATCAGTACGACCTGGGTGTCGGGATTCCTGTAACAGGCAACCACTGCTTCCACCAGTTCCTTGGAACCTACCGGATGGTACGGCACGATACCCATGTCCCTGAGCAGGGTCACCGACTGCTGGGTGATGGTTGGGATCTTCTTGCCGACGCTCGCCCAGGCCGTGGCATGAGGTGAATGCATATGCAGTATTGCTCCCACCTCGGGCCGCATGCCATAGATTCGCGCATGGATCAGTGTTTCGTGGGATGGCTTGGGGCCATGTAGCGCCAAGCCGTTAGGGTTGACGGTGGTTATTTTGCTCTCATCCATGTCGCCAAGACAGGTCATGCTCGCTTTGATCATAAACTGGCTGCTTCCCGGGAGGCGCACACTGATGTCGCCCCCTGTACCCCAAAAAAGCCCCTTATCATAGAAC
>JADFMM010000192.1 GCA_022563885.1 Planctomycetota bacterium
GAGGAAATTGCGCTGGAGCGGCTGCGCCAGGGCACCCTGCTCGCCGACCAGATGGACATCCCGGAGCCCGAACGGATTTTGTAGATCCGGAGGCCAGGCCGGAGTTTTCTTGACTCCTTTGCCAAAATTTGAAACTCTTATGCAAAAAATCAGATAATAGAGGTCGATCGAGTGAAAGCGGCAGTACAGAATAGGCTGGCGCGCATATGACGCTCCATTTTGTCCGGTATTTGGGCGCATCTTCCGATACTTGTTATTTTTGCTATATTTTTTCTTGCTTCCAAAGTTTTCCTGGACAGCGACGACCACCGAATCGGCTATAGCGCCGGACCCATGGTGAAAATCTTCTTGGGGACTTTGCCGGTCTTCGTCGTGGGCGGCGGCATCATCGGTCTGATCTGGATTGTCCTGACACCGTCGCGCGACCGGCCGGTGAGGCGCGCGCTGCGCTGGCTCACCAGCAGAAACTGGTTTGAGATCGTGTTATTGCGCGTGCCGTTCGCCTTCCTGCTGATGTCGCTGATTGGCTATGTTCTCCTCAACTTCAAAGTGAACATCTCCAGTTTCGCACCCTATTCCTGGGACCACTACTTCGCCGAGATCGACCGCCTGCTCGGCCGCCCGAACGGCCTTGTCCATATTGGCCTCGCCTTGGGCCGATCCCAGGTAGAAACAACACATCCAGTAGAACTTTGAGACGTCGGTGTAGACATCGGCATCGTCTCCGAAACGCTGGACGAGTCCTTCGTAGGCCTCTTCCAAGGCGCGGAGTTCGGTAGCGCTCGGCTCTCGCTTGGTCCGCTGAAACGCTTCCAGCCGGACCTGGAGGCGGTTGAGATAGGCCTTGGGATTATCCGTGGCGGCCGTGATCGCGCGGGCCAGGACCTCATCGGCCTGCTTCAGCGCCCGCTGCCGAGCCAAGACCTCCCCTTGGGCGCTCTCCAGTTCACCCGCCACGACGGCGACCTTGGCCAGATACCAGTAGGCGTCCACGTCCTGCGGTGCCAGTGCAATGACTCGATCGAGATCCTCACGCGCCGCTTCCAAGCCTTCGTTCGTGTTGGCCATCGCGCCCATCTCCGCCTGCTCAAAGAGGGCTCGGCCCCTGAGAAAATAAAGATAGTGGGCAATCGTTTGGCCTTCAACGGCCTGGGCCAATCCTTCCATTTCCCATTCGGCCTTACCCCGCTCCAGCACGCCGGCACGGCCGGCCACGGCCAGCAGGTCCGTGGACCGCACGCCGATCTCCTTCCACAGGTCTGGGGCCTTCCAGCCGATGCGGGCCTGGCTGTCGGCCCGCTGATACAGAGTCTCCAGGATCGCCAGGCCCGCCTTGATATTGTCCGGATCTCTGAGCAGAACACCTTCCCAGGAAGCACGGACTTTGGGCCACTGGTCCAATCGGGTGTACACATCCGCCAGTTTGAACAGCAGTTCAATCTGCGTCTCCTTGGCCTTCACAGCCAGGGCTCGCCGATAGTTGTTTTCGGCCAATTCGTAGTGTTGCTCTGCCAAGGCCACATCCCCATCGGCGATGTACTGGCTGGGGTCACCGCCGAAATGCAGCAAGGCCACCACGATCAGTCCGGCCAAGAGCAAGAAAGCCCCGGACCCGATGAGTGCCACTTTCTTGTTGATTCGTTTTTTCGGTCGACGCCTTCTAGCCATTTCAAACCTCCTTGGGCCTGACTACTCTCTTATTGAGGGATCTCCCTCGGCGGGCCAGTGATCACGTTCCAAAATCGGCAACAGCCGCGCCAGCAGCCGCTGACTGGTATCCACTGTCTCCTGCTTGCTCAGCCTACCGGTCCCCTGGTTGAAGACAAGCTCGACCTTCGAAAAGTAGGAAGACTTGCCGAAGATATTCCTGTTCAGCGCCACCCTTGCCTCGTCGCGATTCGCCGCATAGCGGCCATTGACGCGAAAGAGATAGACGACGGGAACGCGCACGCTGCTGTGCCAGTTGTCGCGACTCGATCCTCCGAAGACCAGATATCGGGCCCGCAGGGTTCTACCGAAGCGCTGCGCTGGTTGCGGCAGCGCCAGCGTGAGCGTGAGCGTGTCCGTGGCCAGCCGCTGAAACCCAGCGCCCATATAGCACTCCTCCGGTACGTGGGGCACTCGGTCGGGTAGAGGATAATAGGTAACGAATAGCATCACCCGCTTCGCGCGTGAGTGATCTGGAGCCTGCGGATCTTCGAGGATCCATTGGATATAATCTTTGGTGCCCAGCGACGCGAGCACGTCTTCGTTTTCAATGTACTGCCGAGAAACGACCCGGAAGGGGCGCAGGGCCTGTTCGTCCAGCATCTCCAGGGACCTGGTGAGCGGCAAGGGCTCCTTGTCCAGGTACCCACCCAAGCCCCGCACCATCACAGACATGCCGGCCCCGGACATCAACAACACCAAGACACAGCTCAGGAAGGCAGGCTGCAGATAAAGTCTCGCTGGTTTCGGCCGTTTCGCCATATGAGTTGCCGCCACGATCCCCTCGTTACACCGTCTCCGGTCCCCTACGTTTGATAATCAACGCCTGTTCGACCGGCTGACCTTCCTCGATGAATAGACTGGCCATGAACCAGGCCAGCGCCCCATGGAGACCAAAGGCCAGCGGCAACATGGCGATGCCCAACAGATCATGGTAGAGACCCTGCGTGTAGTGGGGGTGAATGAACACGTAGATAAACCCTGTCACCGTAACCCTGATCACATTGCAGCAGATGGCAATCGGCACCGCACTCAAGAGAAGAACGCTACGCTGCCAGAAGGGCCGTTCGTGCAGATAGGCCATCGCCACGCCCAGGGCCAAGAAGGCCATTAGCAGACGCATGCCGCTGCAGGCCTCCGCCACGTTGAGCGAGGGCTCCAAGGGCTTGCCCAGGTAGACGATATCGATGATCACGCCCGTCACGCGCGTCTCTACCGACCGCGTCAGGTTGAGCAGGGCCGCGGCGATGGTCGCGGCCAGTTCACGCATGGGCATGGTAATGGCGACATAGGTGCGCTGGGGCAAGGGGATGGCAAATAACAGATAGAGCACGGGCAAGCCGGCAAAACGCATAATGCGCCAGCCCCCCAGCAGCAGACAGATCGATCCCAGTGCGGCGACGATAGAGAGGGCACGAAAGTAGGCATACCCGGAGGGACTCACCACGTTAAACAGGTAGAAAGCGATGGCCACAGTCAGCGACAACAATCCCAGGTAGTTGGGACGCGGGACCATGCCAAGCAGGTCCTCTCGGTGTTGGTGCAAAAAATAGAGGCTGAACAGCGGTATGAGAAAGCCATGGGACCAACTGGGATCGCTCATCCAGCGGCCGACGACGCGGGTCAGCTCGGCATGAAACACCCACCAAAATGCCGCCCCAATGATGGCGATCTTTATCCAACAGTGGATACTCGGACCCTGCCAACGGCCGGGAGCCGTTGCCGACGATCCTGCTGAACTCTCAGGGGTTCTTTCCATAGCGGCCCATCTGGTGCTGTGTCGCACTCGGGGCGAGCGGATCAGGCTACAGCCACTTGGGCCATCCCTTGCCGAAGTCGGCATCCGCGAAGTTTCGGTCGTACACGAAGCCAAAGCCATAGGCCGCGCGAAAGGCATTGCGCAGCACGGCACGCCATCGGGAACTGAAGTGGGTTCCCACATTGATCATGTCATTGGGTTTAATGAAAAAGTCCGGCTGTTCGCCCGCGGCGATCTTGTCCAGGTCCACCAGGACGACCACCTCCCCGTTTCGGCCCAGGCGTCGTCTCACTTCGCACTGTTTGGGGTAGGCCAAAGGCCCCAGACCTCCGGCGGCGGCAATCGCCTGCATCAAAGTAATGGGGCGACCCGTCATGTTAATCACACCGGTCCGGTTGACGTTACCCATGATGTAGAACTCACCCACCATGTCCACGGGCACATGGATGGTGTCTCCGGGCTTGATGATGATGTTGTAACGGAGGTCCCCGGTCAGCAGCCGGTCCGCCGGAATCTTGATGACACGGGTTCGCCTGGCACTCTCCCACCCTTCCGTGGCAGCAGCAGGAGGCGAATCCAGGGGCAAGATCAGTCGGTCTCGTTCAAATCGAGGCTGAGGCACGGCGACGGCGGGACCCGCCGCGGGGACAGCGATCCACTGACCGTCCTTGAAGACCCACTCGATCTGTGCAGCAGCCGCCGGCGTCGGGGTCGGCATCGGTCTCTCGGCAGGTAGGCGCACGCGCGGCGCCGGCATCGCGGGAAAAGACTGTGGTACGGCCCTCCGCGGCGCGGTGACACTCGGCCGGCTCCTGGGGACGGCGATCCACTTTCCCTCCTGGAAGATCCATTCGATGTCGGCGGCGGGGTCCCCTCCCGGATCGGGCAGGGATCCAACTTCCCGCAGGGCGCCGTCGGTTCCATGGGTCGAGGCATTGAGCGCCGCAGAGGGATTCGGTCGGCTGAGCCGCTGAAATTCCGAGGCGCTGATCAAGGGCAAGCCCTGGGGTTCCCTGGGAAAGATCGACGAGGCCATGATCATCTGTTCACTCTCGTCCCAGAGTTTTCGGATAGTCGGAGTCGCCATGCCCAGCATCTGACGTTCCACATTAAAGGGCTGCTCAAAGCGACGCCACTGCCGGTCGAGATTCACGGCCTTCTGCCCTGCTGCCGGACGCTCGACCGGAAACGCCGGTTGATCCGAGCGTGAGCCGACGAGGGCTGGATCAGCGGCCGCGAGCGGCGCGTCCACCGGCGTCTCGTGGCCCACCAGGTCGTCGGTCCTTACGGGGGGTTCCAGCCGTAAGACATAGATGTAACTCACATTGAACTGCCTGGGGCCTCGGGCGGCTGCCAATGCGTCGGTCAAGCGGTAGTCGAATCGGGGGATGATCTGCGGACCCGGTAGGTCGACGCCGTCGCCGATCACCGCGCAGCGGCGTCTGCGCGAGTTCAGCAAGATCACCGAAACCGAAGGATTGCGAATGTGTGCAGGCCGGAGTGTCTCCTTGATGTGCTCCTCCAACTGCAATTCCGTCATGCCCCCCGCACTCAGCACGCCCACCTCGGGGATAGAGATCTTGCCGCTCTCAGTGATCACGTACTCCTGGACATCCATTCTCCCCTCTGCGTAGAGTTCAAAGATCGATATCCGCAGCACATCCCCCGAGCCCAGCGTATAATCGGCTGCTACCGCAATCGTATCTTCGAGCCGGGGTTCTTCGCCATGCTCCCAGGCGGCGGGCGCTTCCTCCGCGACGCCGAGTGAATCGAGGATAATATTCACAGCGGGGGCGGGACGAAACCGACCGATCTGGGCCGGGTCGAAAAACTTGTTCCCGCAGCCGGAAAGACTGAGGAGTGCAAGCGTCAACGCAACCAGCGCACAACACCGAGCCTTCATGACAGATACTCCCATCTAAGGCGACCAAGATGCCTTCACATTCCAACATGTCACCCGGTAGGTCTCGGCAGAGCATCCCCGAGTAACGAAGAGAAGTATCGGCTCAGGGCAGAGGGGCCTTAAGCATGAAAGCAGCGATAATAGCAATTCTAGAGAATGCCTGAGGCGGGTTTCCCCAAGGAATCAGATCAATAGGGACACGGAGCGGGATAGGCCCCATAAAGAGCCAGGGGCCAACACTGCTGTAGATTCAGGCGGGGAGAAGGCAGGTCAGACTCCCCCTCGTTGTCGTCATCGTGTTCGTTGTCGTAATCGAAACGAGAGATTTGCCGGCTAGGGGCTTCGATTACGATTACGACTACGACAACGATTTTGGGTCAAGTCGTCGCTTGATCCCCCGCGCGCTTTCCCAGTAGCGCCGCACCGATCACCCCGATGAGAAGGACAGAGGAAAGGTGTTTTACCATGGGATTCAACATGGCCCCGGAACCCGCCACCACTTGCAGCGCCTGCGTCCCGAGAAGACCATCCAGGAGGAGGCCGCTGCCGAAGGCACAGAGAATGACAGTCACCAGATAGGCGAGGGCGACACGCCTGCCCAGACGCTTCCAGATGAGGGTCAGGCTCGCCGCATTGGTGGCCGGACCGGTCATGAGGAAAACCAGCGCTGCCCCGGGCGTCACGCCTTTAAGGATCAGCATGGCGGCCAGAGGCACGGATGCCGTCGCACAGACGTACATGGGAATGCCCAAGACCATCATCACAGCCATCGCGACCAGGCCCGTACCCAGGGTCTGCGCGAAGAAGTCAGGCGGGGTCACCGTGCCCACCAGCGCGGCAATGGCCAGCCCGATGAGTAGGGTTCGGCCTATGTCGCGGGGCAAGGTCACAAACCCATAGGTCAGGGCCTGCCGCAACTTGTTTTGCGAGACAGAGCAGCAGCAGGTTGGCTCGGTCACTCGTGGCGACGGCGCGTCCTCGTCGGGCGCCCTCTCGACCGCGTTGGTCACGATCCCCCCGACCAGCCCGGTGACCAGCGCGCAGAGCGGGCGAAAGAGGGCAAATACGGGACCGAGCAGACTCAGTGTCACAAAGACGCTGTCCACGCCCGTCTGGGGGGTCGAGAGCAGAAAAGCGACGGTCGAGCCCTTGCTGGCCCCATGTTCACGGAGGGACATGGACACGGGGATCACACTACAAGAGCACAGAGGCAACGGGATGCCCAGCAGCGAGGCCTTGAACACCGGCCACAGCCCCCGGCCACCGAGGTGTCTGCGGACGAAGTCTCGGGAAACCAGCACCGACAGTACCCCCGCGATCGCAAATCCGAATAGCAGAAAGGGGGACATCTCTGCAAAGGTTCCCCAAAATTCAGCCACAAAACTTTTGATTCTTTCTACCATGGTCTGTTCGCGCCCGTCGCTGAATAGCCGATGACGGCCATTCACCCAGGACTGGCCCCACATCTTACCGGCCGGCTATTTGAAAATCACGGAGATTTCCTCTGTGTTGACAGACAGGCCCACTACTGCTAGAAGCCACGTTTTCGGACCG
The DNA here is from genome assembly GCA_022563885.1 of Planctomycetota bacterium. Taxonomy (GTDB): domain Bacteria; phylum Planctomycetota; class Phycisphaerae; order Sedimentisphaerales; family Anaerobacaceae; genus JAIPFM01. The sequence continues at coordinate 6,924 of JADFMM010000192.1, forward strand.
CTCGAAACGCCTGAAAGGAGACCCGCATGAACAAGTATTTCCCCAAAGTGCCGAAGATCAAATATGAAGGTGCGGATTCCAAGAATCCATTCGCCTTCAAGCATTACAATCCCCGCAAGAAGGTCCTCGGCAAGACCATGGCCGATCATTGTCGTTTTGCCGTCTGCTATTGGCACACCTTCAAAGGCCTGGGAGGCGATCCCTTCGGTCCCGGCACCATGATTCGCAACTACAATCAGTCCGATGATCCCATGGCCGTTGCCGAAATGACGATGGAGGCGGCCTTCGAGTTCTTCACCAAGCTGGGCGTCAACTTCTGGTGTTTCCACGATCGAGATATTGCCCCCGAGGCAGACACCCTGGCAGAAACCAACAGGCGGCTGGACAAAATCGTCAAGTTGGCCAAGTCACTCCAACAGGACACCGGGATCCAGCTACTCTGGGGCACATCCAACCTCTTCAGCCACCGCCGCTTCATGGCTGGGGCCGCCACCAATCCTTCACCCGCCGTTTACGCCTACGCGGCCAGCCAGGTCAAGAAGGCCATGGAGATCACCAAGGAACTGGGCGGCAAGGGGTATACCTTCTGGGGCGGTCGTGAAGGCTACGACACGCTGCTGAACACGGATCTCGGGCGTGAAATGGATCACCTGGGCCGCTTTCTCCACATGGCGGTGGAGTACAAGAAGAGCATTCGCTTCAAGGGTCAATTCTACATCGAGCCGAAACCCAAGGAACCGACCAAGCATCAATATGACTGCGACGCGGGCAACTGTCACGCGTTCCTGCAGAAGTATGATCTGGTCGACGATTTCAAATTGAATATCGAGTCCAATCACGGCACCCTGGCCGGCCACACCTTCCAGCATGAGTTGCAGTACTGCGTTGACAACGGCATACTGGGTTCTATTGACGCCAACCGCGGCGACTTGATGTTGGGATGGGACACGGACCAGTTCCCCACCGACATCTATGAAACGACCCTCGCCATGTACATCCTCCTCCAGTCGGGTGGATTCACCACCGGAGGTCTCAATTTCGACGCCAAGATCCGCAGACAGTCCATCGATCCGGAAGACCTCTTTCATGCCCACATCGGCGCCATGGATGCCTTCGCACGCGGTCTGCTCAACGCGGCCAAGATGTTCAGGAGCGGCAAGTTCGAGAAGGCCATCACCAAGCGTTACGCAGGCTGGGAGACGACCCTGGGCAAGAAGATCGAGAAGGGCAAAATCGGCTTTGCCGAACTGGAGGCCTACACGCACAAGAATGGCGAACCCAAGATCCAGAGCGGGCGACAGGAGTTGATGGAGAACATGCTCAACGAATACATCGCCTAGGATGCCCCCCGAACACCCTCGTTGTCGTAATCGTCGTCGCAATCGAATACCCTATGAAGCCGGGTCGCGGGTTCGATGCCGATTACGACAACGACTACGATTTAGTGTTGGCCCGACGTCAGGGGACCGGGACGAAAAAAATGGGTCGGCACCAGCACTTTTCACAAAAAATCCCTTGACAAGGTCCGCAAGAAGGTCTCTAATGAAACGATGCTAAAGGTAGGCTTTATATATACTCAGTTATCATAGCTTGATCATTCATTTCCGACACCTTCCTTTAGTGAGAAGCGTGTTCTTTCTCAATGTGACAGTCGCCTTTGTCTTTCCGTGTTGAATTACAGTTAGTGAGTCTGCTCGCGCCGGGATTCCGTCTGCTGGGTGCTCGCGAACAGAGGGACTAGGGACTTAAGAACCCTTATTCATAACTTGTAGCGCCATCATACCGCATTATTATCCTTTCTTAGGTTCCGCCCTATCGTCGCGCAGCGCGTCCGTGACAACGACCCGTTGTTGCACACCCCCGCCTGACGCCAGACGTCCATAGGCTCACGCCCACACCATCAGAGGCTTTCAGACGCTAGAGATTCGTTCTTGAGATCTTGCGGCGTTAACCGGTGAAATACGTGTATTGTTAACCCCATTTTTAGGAGGTCGTGAATGCCTGAGTCATGAGTCAACTGTGTCATTATCCATATCTATTCTGTGTGCGTCTGAAAGCGAGTTGTCGCAGATCTCGTCGATTAAGAAGGGAGTATTACCATGAAACGTCAAGGCTTTACGCTAGTGGAACTGCTGGTGGTCATCGCGATCATCGCACTGTTGATGGGCATTCTGATGCCGGCACTGTCACGCGTCCGCCAGTTGGCATTCAGACTGACCTGTGGAACCAATCTGTCCGGTATCGGCAAGGCCATGCTCATCTACTCGAACGACTACGAGGATGAGCTGCCCAAGGCCGGCGGTCGGAAGAACACCTGGTCTCATCAAATCCAGGCTTGGGATGGGATCACCCGCCGAGCTGCCTTCGGCACTGGCACATCGACGAGCAACACGCCGGGCCAGGTCACGGTCACGTCCAACTTCTATCTGTTGGTCAAGTATGCCGAAGTCACACCGAAGCAGTTCGTCTGCAAGGGCGAGACGGACACGAGAGAGTTCAAACTCTCTGAGGTCGGTGAGCCGCCCAACCGCCCCGATTTTGAACTCATCGACGCTTGGGATTTCGGCCCTTGGAATAGGAATGAGAAGCCCAGCGAGTACTGCAGCTATTCCTATCACCACCCCTTCAACCAGTACGCACTGACCGTCTCATCGTCTCCCACCATGGCCGTGGCGGCGGACAGAAACCCCTGGATCCCGACCCCTGTTTCCCCGGAATCCTTCGCCGACTTCATGCCGGATGAGGATCAGATCGCCCTCTATACCAATGGCACCTCCGACACGGCTCGAATCGGTAACTCGAAGGCCCACCAAGGCGATGGACAAAACGTCCTCTTCCTGGATAGCCATGTCAATTTTGAGAAGAGGTGCTATGTCGGTACGGAGAATGACAACATCTACACCCGTGCCACGAACAACACCTTCACGAGCGGCAGCCAAAAGGACCTCAAGGGCACCGAGGTCCAGGTGTACGGCACTCAAGACCCTCTGAATCGTAAGGATTCCTGGCTCATTCAAGAGAGCGAAGATGCGGCTGGAGGGGGTGGACGGCCGCGTTAATACGTTTTTCCAACTACTGGGTCTCGCAAACAGGCGGCGGTCACTTTCGAGTGACGCCGCTTTTTTCGTGTTCGGACCGCCTGTAGCCCAGGCTACCCGGATTGAGGGCTATCCGGGCGACACTCTCAGTTGCTAGGGATTTATACGTATATCTAGAGCCTAGGATTTCTCCTCGGCTCTCGCTTTCTTTCGGGTCACGTTCTTTGCACGGTCCGATTCATCGAACTCGATCGTGTGAATCACCGCCTGACTGCTTAAGAGTACCTACGCAAAATGAGTCTGCATTCAAGCGGCTTATTTCCCCTCTGGACGGCGTCAGGCTCCATCGACCATCCTCGGATGGCCTGCTTCGCCTTCCTTGCCAGAGGCACGAAACGCTCGCTCTCGGTGCGACGATCGTTTTGTTAAGGACTCTAAGTATTGTCCAGTATGGCGAAATCATGTGCATTCCTTATGAACAGGAAAAACTGAGAATATATTTGGTCCCCGACGTTTCTCAATTGATTTCAGCCAAAGTTTGGTACAGTATTAGAGGCGTCCACAAAATCTCAATGATTAGAACCCGTGCAAAAGTGGGAACACATTGGTAGTTGGCTACATCCGATTGTATAATGGTTGTTCGTTGTTCGTTGTTCGTTGCTCGATGAAAACGCGAAACCGTGGTTACAACGCATGCCCCGATCCGTCTGGCGACGAGACTATCTTGTTGTTGATTTCAAGAAAGAGGAGTGCCCAATGAATAGACGCAGAGGTTTCACGCTGATCGAATTGTTGGTCGTCATCGCCATCATCGCAGTTCTGATGGGCGTTCTCCTGCCTTCTCTGGGAAAGGCGCGCAAACAGGCCTGGGCGATAGCCTGTCTCAACAATCTTCGGCAGATCGGGCTTGCCATGTCCATGTATACCGAAGCCAACAACGCTTATGTGCCCCGGCAATTGGATGCTCAAACCAAATGGATCCTCGTTTTTGTCCCTCATCTGTCCAATGGTAAAGAGCTTAAAGTGAATGACTATCGCAAGATCGATGTTTACCAATGTCCAGCCTTTCCCAAAACCGGCATGGGTCAAAGCGAAAGATTCAATAAGGACCAGACTGTGGATTATGTGGTCAATACCTGGGATATGGACAGTCCCAATGTCAATGGCAATGGCAACTCATTACAAGGGCCTTCCAAAATCACGGATATTCGCAGACCGTCCGAACGTATTTATCTGGCCGACAATGCCGCCGGTCTTTGGCGTCCTATTATGCTCGACGAGGGGGATCTCAATAGCTTACAAGGAATTAACATCTTGGATGTCTGGTCAGCGAATCAACTGCCCTGGAACTTTGGTACCGACAGACCCAACACGGGCAGACGTGTTGCTTTCGACCGTCATCGCAGTGAAGGTTGTAACAACCTTTTCTTCGACGGACATACTGATTGGTTAGGCGCAAGAGATAATACTCCGTATTTATGGTGTGGTGCCAGGCTTAATAATCCAGGGGGAGAGCGATAACAGGGGAGGAAAAAGGAGACATTCTACTTTTTTGTCTCGTCTCCCGTATAGAACCACTGCAAGGCATGAGCATAGGCCGCCGGAGAATCTCTTTTATCTTCCGTACATCCACGATTAGGGATCGGCAAGAAATAAGTTGGACAATTTGGGGTCCAAGTGTGCCTCATATTTGGTCGCGCCCGATT
>JADFMM010000453.1 GCA_022563885.1 Planctomycetota bacterium
GAATATACCTGCAAAGTCTCTTTAGAAAGATCACCGATGGGACCGCCTTAGTTGATGAAACGACAACAGGTTTCCAACCAGGAACTATGGCCTAATTGACCCTCTTCATGACCATATTAAAGTCAATTCATACCTTTAAATGTATGACTACATTTTGACACTACAGATGCTGAATTTGCACGAATTGGGCGTGAGTGAACCCCCATTCTGAGCTGATTAGTTGCATTTTATAGAAATATTTGGAGCGCATCGGATTCAATGAACGAATCAAGTGACAGCCATAATTTCAAGACACAAGCGTTGAAAATTAAGTGGCCTTACGGTAGTTCCATGAACGCTTGACAAGTACAATAATTGCCCTCTTCTTCTCAACTCCTCCCCCACCCAAAGTGACGAGTTCTCGCACACAAAAGTCCAAGATGTCGTGACGAATAGCACGATTGTTTCTGTTGGCCTTTTCAAGTAAAATGGCCGTAGACACAGATTACAGATTATTGAACCTGACGGGCTCACCCGGCACGGATGGCCCATAGCCCCCGGTCGATATGACCTTCGAACAACAAGTGGGGCCTGATGTCACCTGGGTAATTGTGGACACTATCGAAAAAAGCAAAGGAAAACATACGATGAATAAAAAGGGGTTTACGCTAATCGAATTGCTTGTGGTCATAGCGATTATTGCCGTATTGATGGGTATTCTCATGCCAAGTCTGAATATGGCTCGGGAACAGGCCCGCAGCCTGCAGTGCCAGGGCAACGTACGAACACTCACCTTGGCCTGGATACTGTACACCAATGAAAACGATGGGGGGCTCGTGCCCGCTCGACCTACGGGTATTAACCAAAAATCATTTGTACAGACCAGGATAACGAGTTTCAGTCCCGATCTGATTGAACAAGAAAAGGAGGGCATCCGCCAGGGATTGCTGTATCCCTTGATAAAGGAGGTTGACGTGTTTCGTTGCCCTTCCGACAGGCGAAAAAACACTGCAAACGCGACCTTTCGCTCTTTCGCGATCGCCGGCGGCGCCAATGGCGAAAGTTGGGCGGGTTCTACCGTGGGCAAGAAGTTCACCGATATCAAATCGCCGGCGACCAAATACGTATGGCTGGCTGAGACGGACCCGAGGGGTTTTAATGTGGGCTCCTGGGTCATGAACGTGCAAGCCCGGACGTGGGTCGATCCCTTCTCCGTCTGGCACACCAAGCATCGCACGACCTTGGGCTGGGCGGACGGCCATGTGGGCATGCAGCATTGGGTGGACAACAGTACGATCGAAATGTGTGAAGCTGCCATTGATTCGGTCATCAGCGGTCAAAACCCTATGGCGGGGTTTTTCAAGACGGTACCCGCCGGCGAAGGCGAGGATGTGCTGTTTATGGCCAAGGGTTATCCAAGCAAGAATAATTAGGGTAACAGTTGCGATGGTCAAGGGCCAATCGGACCACATAATATTTCTCTGAAAATGTGGGGCTACCATTTTGAGATCTCCCAGCCGGTGAGGTGACGATCGACAACAGCATGTCAGAAGTTGAGTCTCGCGACGGCAGCCTCGCAGAATCTACTCCAGGGTCCTTCAAAATGGCGTGAAAGGCATTTGCAGAGAGCAGATCAGCTCGCAAGAATGAGTTGTTCTTGGTGTCAGACGAAGTAGATCATATTGGTTTTTTTTCGCAAAGAAAGAGTCTCTATCTGCATGCCGATTTGTTATGCTTGACAGAGCTTAAAGTGCCTAGTTACCCTAAAGTAGCTTCTGTCGGAGGCAAGGCAATAGTCTGTAGCTCTCCGGCCTTACATTCAAGTTTCATGCAGTGTTCTAGTTACAGGATCGTAGCAGGATCATGAGTGTTTGGAGCAGCGTAAAACAAGCATTGGGGACGGCTAAGGGCAGAGCCGCAGACAGCGGTCCTATGCCTCCCACCTTCGAACGCCTCGAAGAACGCATTCTCTTATCCGCAGATTCCCTTGGGGCTGAGGGTTGGTGATCCCTTCGAGGATGACGGCATCACCGAGTCTGCCATTGTTATTGACTTCGATCCGACGGACCCAGCCACTCAGGAGGGTTCCGGGTCGAGTGCTGGCGATCCGACGACTGATAGCCCAAGCCAAATAACTCCTGCAGAGCAACCCCCCGTGAGCGACCCCACTGGCCTGACTCTCTCCCAAGTGGGGCTTGCGGCAGGTCTGGCTGCACCAACCAAACTGACGATCAAACGTTCACTGCGACGGCCTTCCCGGACGCTGATGGCGCTGAACTACCTTCGCAGCTTGAGCCTTTCAAGCCTTCCGACAGTACCGAGGGCAGCAACGAGGCACGCGGTCCGCCCACGGAAATCATGTTCATCGATTCCTCTCTTAATCTCGATTTTCAGTTCGAAAACGCCGTTCCGTTCGGCGTCGTGGTGAGTGTCTTCGATGCCGCCACGGACGGTATTCAGCACGTCACTGACGTCTTATCCTCTTATTCAAATCTCTCCGCCGTCCATTTTGTATCCCATGCGGCGTCCGGCTTGGCGACCTTTGGGGCTGCCTGCGCTTGTCAAGCGCCATGGGACCGCTTTATCACCCCAAAATGGGGCATTATGCCCCTATGAAGGCTTCGCGGATGAGACCGGAAACGACCTTTGCCAGAGGATCGTCCTGCTACAATTGCGCTCCGATGGACGGCGTGGCACGAGCACTCATCTACATGTATTTGCAGACGTAGGTCCAAAGCTGGGTCCGGCGCTTGGGGGGCCCTGCGGGGTTGCCAGATTGCCCGGGCTTGAACTGGTGTTCCTCGGGTGGTTCGCGCCGGGCCCAACCGTAGATTCTCCCTGTTTGGCAGGGACGGAATCTGTTTGTGGCTTACTCATGGGTAGAGTCCTCCGTGAGTCTCTTGACCAACAACCGGGCAACTTGACGGCGCTGATCCAGTGGCATGTCAGCGAGCAACTCGGCTCGGTCTGATTCGGGTAGGGTGGTCAGAAGGTCGGTCAGCGCGGTGATTTCCGGGGAGAGATCATCCGCGCTCGAATCCTGCGTTTTTGCGTCGTTT
>JADFMM010000193.1 GCA_022563885.1 Planctomycetota bacterium
GCGTTGTTGAAGGCTTGGTGCTGGGATCACAGGGGTTCATTGACCGGATCCGTGAGTTGATCAGTCAGCGCAGTGATGATCCGGCCGTTGTCGAAATCCACCGCCTTCGCGTACGGCCCTCTCTTGGCGATATCGCACGTGTGGCCACCCATCAGAGGAAAGCGTCATCCACTCAGTGGCGACAAGGGCGCCGCAGTGACGACGGGAGCCGCGCAGTGATGGCATTCGTCAGTCGCCGTTGGTATGGGTATCGCTGCAACGAAATTGCCGAAATGCTTGGATACACAAGTGTCTCCAGCATCAGCCGGTCTGTTCGACACGTAGAAACCAACATAGACAAGTACGCAGAACTCTTGGGCTTGCTTAAAAAAAGGTTGGCGCCGCATGCAAGAAAGGCTATTCACTAATCAAGCTCTGACCCCCTGACCCCACAGAAGCCGATCGGTCCCACGAAGACGTCGGCGGCACGGGTCACCATGGTCTCCGGGGACGCCTTTGCCAGGGTCTCCAAGGTCATTCCGGCGGGACCCCGGCGATACAGATCAACAGCAGCAGCGGCAGATAGACCGCCAGGGCGATTCCCAGCGATAGCAGCATGGCCAATGGTATGTTTCGCCGGGGTCGCTTGATCTTGCCCGCGGCCGCGGCCACCAGATCGAACCCCTGTAGGGCGATGAAAGTGTATCCCATGGCGCGGAATAGACCCTTGGCCCCGTGCGGGAGGAAGGGTTTCAGTTGTGCCAGGGCCTCGGGTCGATCGCGCTGCCAGGCCCAGAGGCCTCCCACGATCAGCATCCCGAACACCAGCACCTTGAGTACGTTGATCCAGTTTCCCCCCGTGCCCTCGGTACGGACCAGAAACGCAGTGCAAAACAGCGTGCTCGCCAGGGCCACGACGGCATAGGTGGCGGTGCTTTCCAGCCAGGCGGGCTGCCGGGGCCACAGGGCCATGCAGCCATCCAGGGCAAAGGCGGCGAAGCCCAGCGCGTTAGAGGGCCGCCGCCACGATAGAGGCAAACCAAACCACCCAGCCGACGTTGAAGGCGGCCCCCACGGAGACGATGCGCTTGGCAAAAAGGTAGGTTCCCCCCGACTGAGGGAAGGCCGTGGCCAACTCGGTGAAGCTCAGAGCGGTGGTCAAGGCGATCAAGCCGTTGAGTAAGAAGGCCAGAACGGCACTGGGACCGGTAGCCGCGAAGGCGGTGCCCGCCAGGGCCAAGATGCCCCCACCGACGATGGCCCCAACGCCGATGCCGGTGGCATCGAACAGACCGATGGATCGCTGTGAATGACCTGACTTATCACTCATTTTGGAACTAAAATCCGAAGCACGAAATACGAAATCCCAAACAATATCGAATGTCCAGAATACGAATTTTCAAAACAAAACAGGCCATCCAGCCGCAACAGACGTTTGGCATTTTGGTCATTTTAGTTTTGAATTTGTTTCGGATTTCGAGATTCGGATTTCGAATTTAACCAGAGTAGCATAGGTGCTTATACAATAGTACCGTCGGTCAAGCCCGGCGTTCGTAGGCTCGATAGAGGTCTTCGAGTTCGGCGCTTTGGCCGCTGAACTCGTGCTGGAGTTCCCGAAGGAGATCGGGATTGCGATAGACCTCTTGTGCTCCAAATCGCTCTTTCAAGGCAGCGATTGTCTCTTCCAGCGTCATGATTCTCTCTTCAATTTGAGCGACAGTGTACTTGTTGAATCGCTTGAATTCGGGTGGCGTAGCCGCGGATCTGTCGCCGCCGGCACGTCGCACTTTCTTGGCAGGCGTCTTTCTTTTCGCTTGGGGCTGGGCCTGCTTCTCGCGCCGCTTTTGCAGGAGGGATACATAATGCGAATAAGTGGGTCGGCCATGGACGAATTCGGTTCTGCCATAGCAGAGCTGTCCCAGGGGATCGGTACCGAGGACCAGCAGACGGTCGACCATCTGGTCGAGGAAGTAGCGATCATGGCTCACCACGACAAGGGCACCGTTGTAGCGAGTCAGCGCCTGTTCCAGCATCTCCCGACTGGCGATGTCGAGATGATTGGTGGGCTCATCCAAGATCAGGATATCCGGTTTTGTCAGGACCAGGCGGCATAACATGAGTCTATTGCGCTGGCCGCCACTGAGCCCCTCGACCTTCTTGAAGACGTCATCACCACTGAAGAGGAAGGCTCCCAGTTGCGCTCGGACCTCCTCGGGCGTCAGACGCGGGTTGGCCTCGCGTGCCGCATCCAGGACGGTGTGCTCGGAATTCAGCACGTCTCCATGCTGGTCCAGATAGCCGATGCGGAGATTGTCGCCTACTCGCAGTGTCCCGCTGGTGGGCGTCATCTGCCCGAGTAGGATTCTCAGCAGCGTACTCTTGCCGGTGCCGTTGGGACCGGTGATGCCGAGCCGTTCACCGGTGAGTATGTCGAAGGTCAACTCTTCAAAGAGCGTCAAGGTATCGAAGGATTTCGAGAGCCGTTCGCATCGTAGCACCAAGTCGCTCTTGCGTTCGCTCCGGGGGAATTGGAACCGAATCGTTTTTGAGTTGTCCGGTCCCGCGAGGAAATCCGGGTTTTCCTTGAGCATTTTCTCCAGACGGGTCTTGCGGCCCCGGGCTGTGCCCCGCATGCCTTCCTGATCCTTGTTGCGGGCGATGAAGTCCCGTGTGCGCTCCACCATCTCGACGCGGGCTTCATGTTCGCGCGCCCGTTGCAGGCGTGTGACCTCTTTGCTCTTGACGAAGTTGCTGTAGTTCCCCTTCCAGACCGTGGCGCCATGATTCTCCACGTCCACTATTTTGGTGGCAATGCGATCGAGCAGATATCGGTCGTGGCTGATGATGACCACGGCGCCCTCGTAGCTGTTCAAAAAAGCTTCCAACCACTCGGTGGCCTGCAGATCCAGGTGGTTGGTGGGCTCGTCCAGGAGCAGTAGATCGGTTTCTAGCATCAGGACCTTGGCCAATCCCAATCGGGAGAGTTGTCCGCCACTGAGGGAAGGGATCTTGGCGTCGTAGGAAGTGTCGTCGAAGCCGAGTCCCTTGAGGGTCATGCGGATGCGGGCCTCGTAGGCATAACCGCCTTCCAGCTCAAATTCGTGGGTCAGACGATCATACTGCTTCATCTTGGCCTGCAACTTGCCGCCGGTGAGGCGCTCGAGTTCGTGAGAGACCTCCTGCAATCTCTCCTGCAGAATCCTGATGTGCTCAACACCTGCGTGCATCTCCTCCATGAGTGTCTTGTTCTGGTCGTAGCTGGGCTCCTGGGGCAAGTGGGCAATCCGTAACCCTTTTTCGATGACGACGTCGCCCATGTCCGGTTTCGTTAATCCGAGAATCAGCTTCAATATGGTGGTCTTGCCCGACCCATTCGCCCCCACCATGCCAATCTTCTCCTTGGCCCTGAATTGGAGATTCAGTTCGTCGAAGACGACTTCCGATCCGAAGGACTTGTGGGCATTTTGTATGCTAATGATGGCCATAGGGGCGGCATTCTACTGGAAACTGACTTTTAGGGGAATGGTACCGGCGGCTCGTTTCGGGATAGGTGACCGTTCACCGATCATTTCGAGCAGAGATGAACCGCAGAATATCGGACAATGACTGTCCAATGGTGAAGTCAACTATCCTTCGACATTCTGCTGGTCTTGTTCGGTATTCTACGGTTCAAACCACCCTCCCCGTCTCTTTTCACTCCCTTACTCCATGAGCGGTTACCGGGAGGGACAACGCTGCGGCTCGGGGCCTGAGCACTTGACTCGGGGAGGGCTTTGGCGGGGCGCTCTATTCGTTCGCGCGCCTTCAGGATTTCTAGAGTTCACAGCAGAAATTTCGTTGTCTTTTTCCCATTGGGCGGCACTGATCCGCAGTGACTGGGCGTGTTGTTATCGGCTTGATTCTTTCAAAACCCCATTCCTGAACCCGTGAGGGCCAAATTACTTGACAAAACAGGCTGTGAGCGTTAACTTGGGTAGAATTGTCTCTGCAAAGCCTTTAGTTTGATTGGACGCTTACGATATGACACTAAGAAAAGCAACAACCGTTATATGGGTGGCTCTGGTGGCGCTGTCCCTTCCGACTTGGGCAGCCGTGGATACGCGGGCCATTGACGGCGTTCTGCAAAAGAGTGTCCTGGCCAGTCGTGATCTTGGGGTCATTGACGCGTTTGTGGCACAGGCTGTGAAGAATGTCTTGCGCACCAAAGACGACACGAAGGTCGCCGAAGATCGTGCCATCCTGTTGAGTCGAGTCAGTGCGCAGGGTCAATATGCCCAGCAGTTTTCTGAGTCTGCTTTAAAACACATTACAGCCAGCCTGGAGCTGGCAAGCGCGTTGCCTGAAGCTCGGGCGTCCGTCGCGACGATGAACCTGCTGATCCTGGTCCACGACCTGAAGGATGTCTCTTTGGTGGACCTGGCTCTGGATCGGCTCTCGGAGCCACGTGCGCCGGTCGCCTTCTGGGCAGCCTCCATCGCCACCTCAGAGACCTTGGTGACCGCCATCAACCGTCATGCCGGCTCGGCGTTAGGGCAGCGGGTCACATCCCGCCTTTCAGACCTGGTGACAGACGGCTGTGCACCAGAGGTTCTAAACTTGATTACGGAATTCGCGTCCAGCCTGGACGGCATCGATGGCCAGGACATGTTGCTGGCGATTGCAGACCTACGCATGGCTCAGTATGAGCAATGGTCCGTTGAGAATGAGCAGTTGGATACGACGCTCCTGAAGTCACTCTGTACCAGAATTAATCAGAACACGTCGGACCGAGAACGCTTGGCGATGCGTTTCGGTCAGCTTTATTCCTACGTGATTCAGCGCTATGCCAAGGGCGCCAACTCCTTGCGGGAATTGCAAAAGCGTAGGACGCTGGGCGTCATTGCGGAAGTGGAAGACAAATGCATTGGGACGATGCTGGGAGCGCCGTCAAGTGCCTTGATGAGGGCATTGGAGCGTCAGGATGTGACGCTTCTGCTCGCCGCCCACGACGCGCTGCTGGGGAGTCGGGCGCGTGTGGGGTCCTTGGTCACAAAACTTCAGTTCAGCTATGGGCGGGCCGCGGACGGATCCGATCAAAAATGGCCTAAGCCTCTCCAGGGTCCTCTGGCGCCTAATCTTTCCGAGTAGCTGCACCCGCATTTCCAGTCAAACCAATCGATCTGCCTGTAACCAAGTCGCACCCAACTGTCCGCAGGCCGCTTTAATGGACTGGCCCCGCTTGAAGCGGATGACCGTTTCCACTCCAGCCTCTTGCAGCACTGAGGCAAACAGGTGCATCGTGGCTTTGTCACTGGGTTGATAATTGCAGCCTGGGAATTCGTTAAACTCGATCAGGTTGACATTCGCCTTAATCCCTTTCACAACGCGTACCAGTTCCCGTGCATCTCTCGTACTGTCATTGATATCTTTCATAAGACAGTATTCAAAGGTGATCCGGCGACCGGTCTTTTTTTGGTAGGCCCGGATGGCATCGAGGAGGTCGCTCAGCCGATGGCGATTGTTGATGGGCATGAGTTCACTGCGCGCTCGATCATTGCACGCGTGCAAAGAGACGGCCAGGCGCAGCTGAAGCCGGCTTTCGGCTAATTGGCGTATGCCCTCGGGCAGTCCACAGGTAGACACGGTGATACGTCGTTGGCCGATGTGTTGGCCCGTGGGATCATTCAGGATGCGGACGGAGCGTAGGACCTCTTGCGTATTGTCGAAGGGTTCGCCCATGCCCATGTAGACGATGTTGTGAGCGGTGTGGCCGGCACGCGTGATCTGATAGACCTGATCCACGATTTGAGCCCCGGTCAGGTTCGCCAGGTACCCCATTGCCCCTGTCGCGCAAAACCCGCAGGCCATCTTGCACCCCGCCTGTGAGGAGATACACAGGGTATTGCGGTCTCCATCGCGCAACAACACCGCTTCGAATCGCGTGTCATCGGGAAGGGCAAAGACGAATTTGAGGGTACCGTCGGGATCGACGAAGCGCTCCACCAGATCAAGACTGGAAATCCGGTAACCGGCTTCGACCAACCGATGGCGAAAAGACTTTGGTAGAGGGGAGATCTCCTCGATCGCGCCGATGTGTTTCTCGTGAATGAAGGAGAAGATGTATTTGGCGTCGAATGCCCTGCCTTGCTCCTGGGTCACCAGTTGCTTAAGTTCCGGAAGTGTCTTATTCTTCAGGTCTTTGTCCATGCCGTCTAGTATACACGGAACGGTCTGACCCATCGAAGATTTTTGCTACACTTGGGGATCGATAATAAATAAGTTGGACATTTTGGGGTCCAAGTTGTTTCTTGCCGGTCCCTTGGGGATGGGCGCAAAAAAAGGCCTCTGCGTCCAGGGACGCAGAGGCTGGCTCAGAAAGAAACTTTTACAACCCCCCCATAGGCGAAAAGTTACTCTCTTCAGGCAAGGGTCTCCGTCCCCTCCCTCGGCGATGCACTCGTGGTGCTGTCTGGTCTGAAGAACTCGCGATTCCGTATTCCTTACCTGTAAAGTGTAAGATAGGAACGGTCAGTGGGCAAATCTGAGTGAGAGGTTTTAGGGATCGGGAGTCCGAGTGGATGCAGGGAGAGGGAAACTCGATCAATCTGCGTCGGACGTTTTCTCGATCGAGGCCTTGGCCTTGAGTTCATCGATGAACGCGTACAGAGCGTCCGAGTTGATCTCCTCCTGAAGTCTCTGCTCGATCTGCTCCCGCACTGCTTCGAAGGGTTGTAATTGGGCGGCCTGTCTGTCGTAGATCGTGGCAATGTGATAGCCGAATCGCGTGCGGAACACGTCACTGACCTCGCCGGTACCGAGATTGAAGACGATGTCGTCAAACTCCTCGACCATCTGTCCCCGGCTGATATAGCCGAGACTCCCGCCGTTCTCCGCGTCGTCGGATACGCGTTCCACCAGGGTCTCAAATTGCACACCCTGCTCGAGCTGCTGCTTGGCGTCCGTGATTGCCGCCAGGGCCAGTTGCTCGGTTGTTTTTCCGTTGATGTGCTTGACGATGTGGGCACAGTTCACCCGTTCGGGTGTCTGAAAGTCTGCCTTGTTTTCTTCGTAGACCTTTCGTATGGCCTGCTTGGAGGGAGCAGGGGCACCTTTTTGGACCCGGGCCAGCAGCGCCTCGGTCTGGGTAGACGTTCGCAGGCGGGCCAGCAACTCTTCCTCTGAGCGGCAGGCCATGCGCTCGCATAGCGTCCCTATGTCGTCGGACTCCTCTTTGAGTTGAGCGAAGGTTTTCTTGACCTGTGCTTCGTCGACTGGAATGCCCTGCCTCTGCGCTTCCTGCTGCAAGACCGCACGTTCCACTACATTTTCCGAGGCCCACTCCTGCAACTGAGCTTCGCGCTCCTGGGGATCCATCTCGGTGAACTGCCGCTCATACTCGGGCCGCATGGTCTCCGCTTCACGTCCAATCGAAGCCTCATCAATGCGTTCGCCGTTAACTGTTAGACCCATACGTTGTCACTCCAAGACTGTAATTCATGTGAGGGTCCACTTTTCAACGCCGTCCCGATTCCTCCACCTCCATGGGTTGCGTTCCGGGACGCTCCTGGTAGAATCGGTTCATGTCGATATCCAAGCTGCGGGCTTGGCCGCGTCGATGTTCAGGGATGTCATTGAGCAAACGCATCGCCATGAAGGCATATTTGCTGTCAGGCCAACGTTGAATAATTTCGCTGCAACCCTTGACAGCCAAGTTATAACCGGTCATTGGCAGGCGCCCGATGCTGCGGCCCGGCATGGCCGTGTTCCATAGCCTTTGCGCATTAAGCTCTTCAAAGTCTTGCATGGGCTTGACGTAGATAATCGTCGGCTCGGAGCTATCCGCAAACTCGGCCGGCTGCGCCGGCGTCCCGGGATCAGGGAGCGGCTGAGGCGGTTCTTCCTGGACGGGTGGATCGATCGGTTTGGGTTCAACCCCAAGCCTTTCCCGATCCTCCTCGACTTGACGGGTAAAGCTCTTGGTCTCCATCCCCGCCCAGTCGCTTTCGGTCGGTGACGACTCGTGATCGCCTCCGAAGAACTGCGCACCTACGACGAGAAGGATCAAGCCCACGACAGCGATGCCTGCCGCTTTGAGCCAAAAAATATCCATAGCGCTATCATCCTTTCTTACCGGTTCCTTATAAGACCAACCCGACGGCCCATTCGTCTCCGTCTATCATGCACAGACGATCATAGCAATAAATTAAGGACTCGAAAAGCCCTTTTGCCCCAAGAGAACAGGATGTTCGGGACGGAACTACGGATTGACTTTCAAGACCTCAAATTGTAGCATGGAGGGTTGGATCCTCGGATCCACCCTCGATGTCTGACCGTACTAAACTGGACGAAGATTACATGTTTACAGGGCTTATTGAATCCGTCTGCACGGTCCGCTCGCTTGTTGCGGGCGGTCGTGATTGTTGTTTGCAAGTGGATCTCGGTTCACTGGCCCAAGACGACAGGATTGGCAGCAGCTTCGCCATCAACGGCGTGTGCTTGACGGCCACCCGTTATCAAGGAACAGTGGCCAGCTTTGAGGTGAGTCGCGAAACCCTGGAGAAGAGCGGCATCGGCGCCTTGAGGAGCAGCGCCAAGGTCAACGTGGAGCGGGCGCTGCGTCTAGGGGATCGAATGGGCGGACACATGGTTCAGGGTCACATAGATGGCACGGCAACGATTGCGGCCATCGACCCAGAGGGTGATTACGTGATGATGTCCATTGCAGCCGATGCATCGCTGCTAAAACAAATCGTGCTCAAGGGATCGGTGGCCGTCGATGGCGTCAGCTTAACGGTCGCGGGCCTGGATGATAAAGCGTTCTCGGTAGCACTGATTCCAGAGACCCTTCGACAGACCATTCTGGGCGAAGCGCGGGTCGGGGACCGAGTCAATATTGAAACCGACATCATCGGCAAAACAGTCATGCGCTACCTGGATACCGCACTCCCCCAAGAGGGTGCGCTGACGGTAGACCGGTTGCGTAAACTAGGATATTAGGTTCCGGCGTTCAATGACGGTGAAGACAACAACCACCTTTTCAATGGAACAACCCGTCCTCGGTGTCACCATGGGTGACGTGGCGGGCATTGGTCCCGAGATCATT
Organism: Planctomycetota bacterium; assembly: GCA_022563885.1. Classification (GTDB taxonomy): domain Bacteria; phylum Planctomycetota; class Phycisphaerae; order Sedimentisphaerales; family Anaerobacaceae; genus JAIPFM01. Next base: position 9,062 of record JADFMM010000193.1, read on the forward strand.
GTCAAAGCGCTGCAGGACCCTGAGATTCGCAGGGCGGCGAAGTACATCGTCTTTGGTATGCATGAACAGATGAGCCTGGTTGCGGATCGATTGGAGGTCGAGCCCTTTTGGCGGCGCGTGCAGCACGAGAAGATCGGCCGAGATAACCCCAGCAAGGTCATGCTCGCGGACTACGATGACTTCAGTGTTCCGCCTCGTATCACCGGCTCGAGCAGAATTGGGGGGGAGTCCTCTCTCCAGTTCTGCCTGGACGCGATCTTTGCTGCGAAGCAGGGGATTATAGACGGCATCGTCACCGGTCCCATCAGCAAAACCAGTTGGACCATGGCAAAGATCAAGTGGCCCGGCCATACGGAACTCTTCGCCGAAAAATGCAAGTCGCCCCGCAAGGCGATGATGATCGTGAGTCCCCCTTTGAAGCTGGTGTTGGCCGTCATCCACGAGGGACTGTTTGACGTCCGTCACAAGTTTACCATCGGCCGTGTGTTTGAGCCGATCGACCTACTCAACACGGCGCTCCAGGAGTACTTTGATATCGAGCAACCCAGGATCGGTGTCGCCGCGCTCAACCCTCACGCGGGGGAGAACGGCCAGTTTGGCGACGAGGAGCGACGGATCATATCACCGGCCATTCTCCTGGCCCAAGAGCAGGGCATCCTCTGTGAAGGACCCTACAGTGCCGACACGCTCTTCTTACGAACGGTTCGCGGGGAGTTTGATGCGGCCGTGGCGATGCACTACGATCAGGGGATGATCCCGGTCAAACTCCTGGCCCCCGATGACGCCGTGAACATCACCATCGGTGTCCCGATCATCCGAACCAGCCCCTGTCACGGGACGGCCTTCGATATTGTCGGCAAGAATCTGGCGGACCCCTCCAGCATGAAGGCCTCGATCAAGACCGCCATCCATATGGTTCGGTCTCGACGCAGCCTTTTACGCAGGGCGCACGCGAAGGTCTCTTCTTAGTCGGGCCCTCGTGCAGACGCAACAGAAGATACGGGCATTGCTTTCCTCGGTGGGCCTGTTTCCGAACAAGCGTTTTGGCCAACACTTTCTCGTTGATCTCAATCTGATGCGTCTGCTGTTGGGCTCCGTCCAGGTGACGGATCAGGATGTGGTATTAGAAGTAGGATGTGGAACGGGGTCCCTCACCGAGGCCTTGGCGGAGTGCGCCCGGCACGTTATCGCGGTGGAGCTGGACAAATCGCTCATTCCCATCGCCGAGGCGCAACTTACCGGCTTCCGGAATGTCACCCTCCTGAATAGAGACATCCTGGCAAGCAAACATGTACTGGATCCAGCGGTATTGGCAGCCATCGCGAACGCTCAAAACCATTCAAGGGGGCGATTCCTACTCGTTGCCAACTTGCCCTACAATGTCGCATCGCCGGTGATCATCAACCTCGTGACGGGCCCCGTCGTCGCCGATGCCATGGCGGTGACGGTGCAGAAGGAAGTCGGGGATCGTATGATGGCCTCTGCAGGGGACAGTCACTACGGTCTGCTCAGTGTGATTCTGCAGGCAACGGGTCGCCTGAAGAGGCTTCGTGTCTTGAAGCCTAGCGTCTTCTGGCCCCCACCCCGGGTGGAGTCGGCCATGTTGACATTCATAAGAGATACGGAAAAAGTCGGTCAGATAAAGGACATGACTCTGTTTCGTGAGGTCATTGACTTGTTTTTCGGCCACCGTCGTAAGATGCTAAAGGCGGCCACCAGAATGGCGGCGGGGCGCCTGGCCAAGCTTGACCATTGGAACGACCTCTTCTCTTGTTGTCAGATTGATCGGAGCGCCCGCCCGGAGCAGGTGAGTCCGGAGCAATTTGTGGCGCTGGCCAATGCCATCGGGCGCTATAAATCTTGAATCGAACAAGAAAGTCTGGTAGCATATGCACGCTTGGGTAACAGCCCGTGTGAAGTTTTTTCGTGCTCGGACTCGTCGTTGACGGCCTCGGGAGTCTACTCACTGCAGCGTGTACGATTCATACATCCTGCCGTGTGGCCCCCAATTGAACCAGGCCACGAAAAAACCGCCTGGCAGGGAACCTTTTCGGACCTGTTGTCGTTGATGCACACACTGAATTAGGTCACGGAGAATTTCCGCAAGCAGTGGAATTGCGTGATCACACCACTGACACGAATCGAGGGTAGTGCCATCCGAGGTGCTACATGGGTAGATGTCTAATCGCATCCGTTTACAGAACCCGTTTTAAATTGGAGGTTGTATCATGTCTAGAGCCAAAAAAAGGGGGATGATCTGCGCACTGTTCATGACGGGGCTACTGGCCACGGTCGCCACCGGGCAGTCTCCCGACCTGAGGTGGACCTTCGGAAACTCCGGATCCTCTTCTTACCGTCTGGACTCCTTTTCCCCCGGAAATGCCAACTTTGGCAGCATTGGCAGCCTGGACCCTACCCTGCCCCTGGAAGTGGGCAAACGCTACGAAATCACCGTCAGGGCGTTCCAAGTGCACCCCCTGAACATCCTCGCCAAGGGCAGCTCGGCCGGG
>JADFMM010000454.1 GCA_022563885.1 Planctomycetota bacterium
CAAGCAGCCTCTCCTGACACATTTGCTCACACCTCTTCGTCGTAGGGTGTGAGGTGATGATTTCGTGGCGTGTCCGGAGCATGAACGAGAGACCATGGCTCCCGCGGGTCACCTGTCTGGCCTATTGTGGATCGAAAGGAACTCTACAATGCGATTGATTACTTGCGGGAACAGAATGGGTCGTTTGCGGTCCCATTTTTGAATGTTTCAAAGAACCCTTATGCTGTATTCTGAGGTGCTGTTGCGGTCCCATTGGCGGTTGGCAAGGGCAACATAAGCGGTTGAAATTTAACGGTTCGATTCTTTGAGTGGGACAGGTGGAAATGATGCTATCAATAGATTTTGCAACCGGACTGACAATGAGGCCTTTAAAACTCACAGTGTGTATTGCTGTAATGATGGCCTCGGCCACCGTTGCTCAAGATCCAAACTCACGGGTGGGTGCCAGTCTGGATGCGTCTGCCAGGAAGGCCTGGGATGAAGTCCGCTACGACCTGATGGAGATCATCGAGCGTCTACACAAACACAAGGACCTGCCCGACGCCAGCATCTGGCACCCTATGCGCAATGACAAGGCTTCCAATCAGGGCCGTCTCAACAAGCTCATGAATGAGGCACTCTCTCATTTGAAGATAGCCAAGCTCAGTGAATATCGCCAGACCTACGCCGGCCAGGGCGCCCAGATCGCAGTGAATCAGCGGCTCATTGGTGAGCACATGGATAAGATGGTGGCTGCGCCTGAGAAGACAGGTAGGGTCTCCGGTCTCTGGACATGGTCGCGCGAAGAGCATGAGAAGCGCATTGAAGAACTTGAATCGGAGATCGTGGAGTGCAAGGCCCGCCAGCAGGACATGATCGGGGACATGAAGCAGGAAATGGCACGCATGGGCATTGATATCAGCCACCAGCAGATCGCCGATCTCTTACTGGCCGTGTCAGGTGACACTTTTTTCGATCTGTCTGCCTGCTTCCACAATGTCAAGCAGCTCACGAACATGGTGGCTGAGCTCATCCGAGAGAATGAGCAGTATGTGGAGAATTCACGCAAGTACTATGGTATCTACGTGTCGCTGGTCAGCCTCCTGTGTCACGCGCACGAGCGGGCCCGGGCAGATATCAAAACGACCTACCTGCCCGAGATCAAACTCATCATGGACGAGGCCGTAAAGACCCGGCAGCGTACTCAGGATCTTGTTGAGAGAAACTCGGGTGACCGCAATAGGCTTGCCCGTCTGCAGCAGAACCTGGAGGCCCAAGACACGGTGATCAAGGCCGGGCGTTCATACACCCAGCACCTCGAAGGCCAACTCGTTAAACTGGCCCAGGCTGAGACCCAATTGAAACGGCATCAGGAGATCGCCTTGAATACCTATGAGACCGTCAGTCTCGCCTCTAGCATGTTGAGTGTGGTAAAAAAGAGTATCGAGGACCTGAATACCATTCAGTCCATGGAATTGCCGGACATGCTCCCTTTGGAAACCGAGCGCATCCGATCCGAGTTTCAGATCATTTCCAAACGGTTACGCGGACAATAGGAGTCAAGGAAGCGACGTTCCTTTATCAAGTTTCTCCAGGAAAGCCAATATACTGGAACAAAAGTCCTTCAGCGTGGATTATATTTTCTGGATTGTAAATGATAAAACCTCTATGCTTACAAGTACTGCTCGTCACCATACTTTTCGGCATGCGATGCTCTTTTGGATTAATCACCACTACTCTCAAGTGCCCTTCGATCATTCGATCGGTTAGTTCGAGTAAAATAATTGACGGCTCTGCCTATCGGCCTACGTAGTACTAAAATGACTATCAATGCAGTGATCAACCACGGCAGGAAATAATTGTGCGGTTGCCAATCGGGCCTTTTGATCTTCAGGATTCCGTCGTAAACCCAATATAGATTTCAAGGCCAGTTTCACGTGGTATCGGGCCTGACGAATCGAATCCGATTGAATCAGGACCAATATCCGGCCGTATAAGTTCGTCGCCTAGACGCTTCAACCGAACAATCTGGCCGCGGAGTTCGGACGGCAGGCGAACGGTCACTGTGGCCTTGTCAACGACGGCGGGCCTGGGCCAGATTACGGCGTCCCAATACAGCTCGTCCCGTAACGACGCTCTCGATCGGGCTCTGGCTAGATCGATCTTCCTTTGTTGTTGGGGGCCAATCGCTTCGAAAAACCTCCAAATTCCTCTTGATCGGGGTCTGGGTACGGGGTCGCGTTTGCCGACGTAAATGGCACCGACTACGCGATACTTCAACAGAAACGTGTGGATTTCAGGCGGGTCCAGCTCATGGGACCAGCAAATCCACAGGTCGTTTTGATCCGTCTGGATCGCGTGTGGCCGGGGGAGAGGGTTGGAAGAGGTTTCACCGTTGCCCCTAAGCTCAAAGACTTCGACATCCTGGATGTCGTCGATCCAGTCCATTAGGAAACGTCGAGACAATACGTGTCGTCTCTCACTGGGACCCGGTTCGAAAGAGTACTCCTGCCGCTCCGAAATGAGCAGATCGCCATCTTTCTGCACGTCGATCTCAACGTCGATGGAGGTCCACCTGAAGGGATGGAGTTGAAGAGCTTCGTCGATCTCGTCGTTTTCCAGTAAGCTTGTGTACTGCTGAGAAAGCGTCCGCACTTTATCAAGCTCAAGCTGTGTCAGAGCCTCGCCGGTGGCGAAAACTTGCTCTTGTGGCCGGGAAGGCCGAAGCACAACGACCCAAAGAACAAGCCCCACAACAGCGATCACAGCCACGACAGAAATCAGAATGATGAGGCGGCGATCCACGCCTTCGGGTTCTTCGTATTCTTCAAGCGACTCCCGATCGATGTCCTCGTCCGCGGTTGGAGGGATTGCGGTATCGGACTCAGCCGGCACCTTTTTGAGTGGGGGGACAACGACGGGGTTCTTACACTTCGGGCACGCGCCTTTTTTGCCACCTTGCCTCTCGGGGACGCTGATCTTATGGCCGCAACTCCCGCAAGGAAACTCGATGAGGGTCGACCTTTCCGGCACAACCACAC
>JADFMM010000194.1 GCA_022563885.1 Planctomycetota bacterium
GACGGCCAATCGCGGCTTCATCGTCATTGGCATGTCCCATGACACACCGAACTTTGCTGTCGATTCCATCCGAAAATGGTGGCATTACGATGGTTCCTACCGGGTCTTCGGTACTCACCAAAACTAACCCGTTAGTACTCGGTTGTTTTGACCCATTTGCACATTTACAATCTTGATTGCAATTTTGAAAATTGAGCCTTGAAAAGCAAGCGGCAAAGAGTGTCCGAGCCAGGTTAGAAGGTTTAAAAGGTTGCATGAAGAGTTTCGGATTGATCGTGCGGTGCTGATTGTCAGTTCAATCAGCCTCATCTGTGCGCAACGATGTCCCGGTTATCTGGATCGTTTGGCATCGATGCCGAAAACGATCGAGGAGTGCACTGACCATTTCCTTGTTGCCGAGGAAGTCATACCAGGCACTGTAATCAAGGTTGGTCGTGATAATGGTGGTTTTTTTACGGGTGTAACGCTCTTCCATGAGTTTGAAGAAGATATTGGCTTGTTCAGGTCGAATATTCAGATAGCCCATCTCGTCAATTAGGATGACATCCATCCGAATCATTCGATTGAGCAAGCGACGTGAAGAATGATCGGCGAGCGTACTGTGTAACTCGTCGAACAAATCCTGTGCCTGGGTGAAGATACCCGAGTAACCCGCCTGCACCGCTTTCAGCAGCAGAGCCGAGGCAAGCCCCGTTTTACCCAGACCGGTTGCACCGATGAAGGCAAGGTTGCGCCCTGCTGCGATGAAGTTTAATTCAGCCAGCTCAAAGATAACCTTCTTGTCAATACCAGGCTGGCGATCCCAGGGGAAGGTATTGAGTGACCAGGGCTCCGGTATCTTCGCGCGCCGAAGTCGTGCGTCAGCGGCACGGACATCCTGATCCTGAGTTTCCTGGCGGAAGAGTCTTGCCAGGAGCTCGCTATAACCGATACCGAGCTTTTCTGCCCGGGCAAGTTCAGCACCAACAACTTCACGAATCTTTCTCAGTCGTAGCTTTGACAGCATCTGATCAAGGTCATCGTCCATTTGGGTCACGCCCCGTCATCCGTCGGCAAACGGAAGTACTGCCCGGCAAGTTGCTTCAGGATCATCTTTTCTATTCGTTCCAGATCCAGGAGTCCGTATTCGAGTGCGCGCTGAACACACAGCTCAACGATATCCGTTGGGTAATCCATCCAGATGCGATGCAGGCGGCTGATTGATCTAACCGCACGGCCACCATGGCGTTTTTTGAGTGCATCGAGTAGCGCACCCAGGCCGGGTGCGGCACGCCGCAGTAATTGTTCTTCAGGGGTCGGCCGTTGCCGGTGTTGGTTTCGACCTCTTTGATATTTGTGTTCGGGTAAAACTGACCGTTTTGCTGTCCCGTATTCAGACCGCTTATGGTCGGCAACCAGCTTGTGACCATCAAAAATACGTACCCGGTCTTTCGTCTCGCGGATCTCGACCTTGCGGTCGATGAGGTCAGCCGATACCGAGTATCGGTTGGTGTGCAAGGTTACCCGGGCTTCGACATCAACTCGACGCTCGAAAAGATCATAGACTTCCGGGATGTATAGCGGCAATGGCTGCAGGACGGGTTGTTCAGTAATGTATAGCTCACTGGGTACTGCGCGAATATGTTTTTTGTAACGATGGTTAACCTTGTCACACCAGGCGCGCAGCTGCGTATTGAGATCGGCAAGGTCAGCAAAGCTTCGCCCCTTGTAAAAGTTGTTTTCAATATAGTGGAAGGGTCGCTCAACCCGTGCTGAACGGTTTGCATCGCCAACTGCATGGGCTTCGATGGTGAAGTTGAAGCGTTTTGCCAGGGCGTTCATGGCAGGCGCGATGATCGCACTTTTACCACTACCACCGGCCAAAATGACGGAACTATTGTCGACCATCATTCGTGCCGCAGCGCCCCCATGGGCTTCGATCGCCTCGCTCAGGAAGATCCGACACTCGAATCGCGACCAGCGCACGAACACTTGTGCGTAAATCATTCGACAAAAACACAGGACCAGTGAAGCACACTGCAAGGTGCGCATCACACCACCCACCTTGACCCGATGCGGCGACGTGTCGTGTTGCATCTCCTCGCCCGGCAGGAAGTGATAACGGCCTGCGGGTTTTTTAGGCTTCAGGCCAATACCGCTGCGACGACAAAACGCAGTTAACACTGAATAGGGGATCTCAATGCCGTCATCGTTGAGCTTTTCGTGGACACGGATAAGGTTGCCGTCACATTCAACATGCAGTTTACGAAGGCGTTCAAGGTGTGCTTGCAAACGCTGCGGTCGTACCAGAGGGGGAACCTCAGGAGACCCGTCAGCGAGGACTTTTCTGACTGAATTTCGCGTCACGCCAACAGCCCGTGCTATGGTTCTTTTGCCGTGCCCTTCACGATTAAGGCGGAGAATGGTTTGTCTTGTTTCCAGATCCAGCATGGATAGTCTCCTTAAGAAGTTCGCCCAGATTGACAAAAGCTATACGGCTCTCATCGAAGGCACGTTGGGTGATCCGCCCGGTACCCTCGGCTTGCAGGTCGAAGTCTCTTTCTTTCAAGCGGCGATGTGCGCGCCGCGAGACGCCGCTGATAATCCCCAGATCTTTTAGAAAAGGCAGCACCGGATCACCCGCTGCAATCGCCGATGGCAGACTCGAAAGCGCCTCTGCCTGCAGGTAGAGCAACGGGTTTTCGGTAATCCGAAGCCGCTGTGTCGCATTACCACGACGCCACCCCAGATACAGTCGTTTCACATCGCGAACTGAAATAGGTCCACTGCTGCTCATGTTCTTGATGAGAGAACGACACTGCGCTTCGTTGGCGCGCGCCAACGGCACCAGATATTTACCCGCCGCGTATGCCGGTAACTTGCCAGTTCGCACCGCCTCTTGAACCGAATCCGGTAGCACTCGAACCAGCCCTAAACGGCGTGATACCCAGCTTTTTGTTCGCTGTAGTTGGTTCGCGACTTCACCCAGAGACAGTCCATGACGCTCGGTCAGTTCATGAATCAGCCAGCCGTCTTCGAGCGCCGCACGTCGGGGTGAGTTGGCCATGCGGTGGGTTAGAACCAACGCCTGGGCTTCATCCACCTCTAGCAGAACGGCAAGGACTGTGTCGCGTAACAACGCCCGAAGAGCCGCCACTCGAGCATAGCCGTCAATCAGTATGAAGTGGTCTGATTCAGCGGTGACAACCAGGACTGGGGTCTGCTGCCCGTCGCGGAGAATAGAGCCGACAAGTCGGCTTAAGCGTGTCGTGCTACCTGCCCGCAGGCGAGCATATTTCAGTTCAATCTGGTCGATTTCAATGTCCATATTTCCTCGAGAAAGCCCGTTCTCAACAAGGAACTGCATTGGCAATGACAGAAATGACAAAAAATGCCGGTGTCGGTCGACAAAGTCATACTGAGCGTTGCTTTTGGATCCTTATCCGGTTCTATCGGTAGTGGATCATCAGACACTATTGCAATGGAACCCTGATGCGTTACTTTTTCTCTTTGACGTTGCCGAAAACGTTGTTGCCGTATGGCGTTAGTCTGGTGACCACGGTGGCTGCGCTGGTATCGACGTTGGGCTTCGTGTTGCAGTTCTTGACGCGTTGCGCTGGCACAGCCAGCACCACAATACAGCTGACCCCGATCGCAATCACGGCAAACCACCACCTCGCCGTGGCATCGGGCACAATTGAAAAGTCTGGCACTGTTACTCATCGACGAGGGCTGATGAGTGCTGGATTTATGCCCTTTCAAGTGCGAGACTTTATGGGTCGTGCGAATGCACGGTTTTGGGCATAACGTCAGCGGTTGACGGTCAAATCTTGGCTGACGTTATGCCGATCTCATCAGCAAGAACCTTCATAACGATCTTTGAATGAAAAGTCACCTGGTTAACCCCAGGTTTGCGTGCCAATGTGCAAACCGCAGGCGTGACCTTGTACTGATAAACCAAATGATGCTGATCTACGAAGTGATCACGTACCGAAGTTAAGAACAGCGAAGAGGGTGCCGGTTTGACGCCGTGAACCGGGTACAACGTAAGCGCCGACTAATGCCCGTCGCCGATGCCGATATTGCTGGGTAGTAATGCAGAGATATCTTCGATCGTCTGTGCTTTTGGCAATTCTGTAAATACCGTCATCAAATAGGCCATCGGTTCCAGGCCACTCGCTTTGGCAGTTTCTATGAGACTGTAGAGATTCGCGCTTGCCTTTGCCCCTCTGACTGATTGTGAGAACAACCAGTTTTTTCGCCCTATTACAAACGGCCTGATCGCGTTTTCAGCACGATTGTTATCAATCGGATATCTGCCATCTTCAATGTATCCGATCAGCCTTTGCCACTGAGCGTTGAGATAATAGAGCGCCTTGCCCAACGTGGTTTTGGGTGCTGTTTGCGGCAGTGTCTTGTCAAGCCACTCACGTAACTGTGCCAATACCGGTACGGCTAACTCTTGACGAGCAACATAGCGTGTCTGCGCATCCACTTCTTTCAGCTTGCGTTCAATGCCGTACAGTTTGTTGATCATTACGAGTGCTCGATCAGGTCTACCTGTCGTGCCCTTCGGCTGCATACGTTTAGCTTCAACAAATCCGCGCCTCGCATGAGCCCAACACCCGAGCCGTTTTATGCCGTTCCTGGTGCACACTGGCCCGTACCCCTCATAGCCATCAACCATCAAGGTGCCTTCATAGTCCACCAGCAGCGTTTGGGCAATCTGTCCGCTGCGGGAAGGCTGATATTCAAACAACACAACCTGTTCGGTAGGTGGCCCGGCGGCAGCAACCCACATGTAACTCTTGGCATCCGGTTTTCGTCCGGCTTCTGCCAGCACTTGCACGGTCGTCTCATCCATGTGAATCACCGGTTGTGCGCGGAGTTGATCCCACAACAGATTGATCAATGGTTGAACCAGTTGCCCGCAGGCAATCATCCAGTTCGCCAATGTCGTCCGATCAGCCGTAAAACCGATGCGTTTGAAGATCTCGCACTGACGATACAATGGCAGAGCGTCCATATACTTCGATACGACAATCCAGGCCAGTAGCGAGGCTGTGGCCATGCTCTTTGGAATCGGTTGTGGCGGCTTCTTCGCGGTTATTACGTTGCCTTCGCATTCGGGGCAGGTGTACTTGCGGCATATATGCCGAAGCACCTGGACCTTGGCAGGAATAAACTCAAGCTGCTCACTGATCTCTTCTCCCATGGGCGTCAGAGAACAACCGTGGGTATGGCAGAAACGATCCGCTTCATCCAAATCATGGATCACATCAACCCTGGGTAGATCATCTGAGATTCTAGGTCGACCTCGACGTTTACGTTGATGGCCCCGGACGCTGACTTCTTCGCTCTCAGCGGCTTGATCCAATTCTTCATCTTCGTCAAGTTCATTAAACAGGGGGATTTGTAGAGCAGATGTGGTCTCAGTGGAACGTCCAAATTGCTTTTGACGCAAGGCTCGAATCATCTCTTCGAGTTGCTGCACGCGGCTCATTTGTTGTGCTAATGCCGAACGCAGTTGTTCATTTTCGGCTTGAAGGGAAGCGACATCCATGGGCCATATTGTAACATATGGCAGATCACAATGCGACGTAACTGAGTCGTTGGTGAGGATTCATTTGACTGATATCAAAGCCGCGCAATAGCCAATGCAACTCTTCTTCGCTTAATTCAAGAACGAAATTATCATGGCGACGAGGCCAGGCAAACTTCGCCAACTCAAGCCGTTTGTACCACAGACAAAAACCGGTTTCGTCCCAATAGACAATCTTCAGTTTATCGCGAGTTCGGTTGGTGAACAGGAACAATGCATCAGCATAAGGAGAGAGTGACATCTCATGCTCGACAATCACAATCAGACCATTGATCGCTTTTCGAAAGTCGACTGGATCGCGATGCAGATAAACTGCCGGGACATCCTGGAACAATCTCATTGGCGCAATGCCTGGACGAGATCCGCGAGCCAAGCTACTGATGTCGACGTTGTACATTTAATGGAGACGTCACCGACCAACAAGACCAAAGGTTGCTCACTAACACGAACCGCTACAAAGTTTGACTCGACACCCAGGTCACGTCGCTTCTTGTAGAATCGATTGATGTTGACGTCTTCTCTCGCACAGAACTCAGCGGCTGATAGCCCGCTGTTCCGCCATTGAGCGATCAGCTCTCGCCAGGCTTGTTTGCTTCGGCGTCTGTTTGCCATCCCATCATCCTTTGTCCAATAAAGATGACAAGGTTATCGATACTGCACAGATCGGAACAGTCTGGGGATTCCTCGGCGCTTACGTTGCAGGTATCCGCATTCTCAACGGACTGCGAGGTTTAGCAGTCGCCCCGGAGACACCTGACGATCTCCTATAAACAAGATCATTGTCGCTCGACTCCCTAATCACGGGTCCATATACTCAAGGCCATAGTTTTCAACACGGAGGCAAACTATGCGATTTGGCATGTTGTACGAACTGCAGTTACCCAAGCCATGGCACTCAGACAGTGAGCAGAACCTTGTCGATGAGGCGATAGAGCAATGCGTGCTGGGCGACAAATTAGTGATTGATTATGCCTGGTCAGTTGAACATCATTTTCTGGAGGAGTATTCACACTGCTCTGCCAGCGATGTTTTTCTTTCGGCCATAGCGGCAAAAACCAAACAGATCAAAATTGGTTTTGGTATCAGGCAGGTCATTTCAAATTACAACCACCCGGTGCGAACCGCAGAATCGGTGGCGATGCTGGACCTGATTTCTCATGGTCGAGTGCAATTCGGTATTGGCGAAGGCGCGACTCGCCTTGAACTGGGTGGGTTTGGTATTCCCGCCAAACGCAAACGAGACATGGCACTGGAAGCCGCGCGTGAGATCGCAGACATGATGGTGATGGAGCCATATCCCGGATACAAGTGTGATGACTGGTCACTGCCGTGCCGCAACGTGCTGCCGAAACCCATCCAGAAACCTCACCCACCCATGTGGACGGCCTCGGTCAGCCCCGAGACGGTGGGGCACTACGCCGCCAAAGGCATCCCGTTCATCACCGACCCCCTGGCCACGTTCGGACGGTGTAAGCGGGCCACCGAAGAATGGCGCAAGGTGGCCGCCGAGCACGGCCACTCGGTCGACGACACCAACTTCGGCAGCATGCGCGGCCTGGTCATCGCTGAAACCGAGAAGGAGGCGCGGGCGATGGCCGAGCGGGCCCGCGAGTTCCAAAAGGACGACAACATCACCAATCTCCAGGGTGCGCCGATCGAGAAGACCGGCGAGTTCGCCGCCGGCTACTACTACTGGAAAGACCGTTACCTGGGCAAAAACCAGGAGCTTACCGTTGACTTTTTCTGGGACCGCATGTGGCTGGCCGGCGATCCCGACCGGGTAGCCGCCGGCGTGAAGACCATGGAGGACATGGGGTTCAAGCACATCCTGTTCACCCTGGGCCACGCGCCGAGCACGTCGATGGAGGAGAACAAGCGCCGCCTCAAGCTCTTCGCGGAGAGCGTCATGCCTCGGTTCAAGACCAAGGTGCCGGCCGTGTAACGCGGGAGCTATCCAATGCCCGCCTCCCGGCACGACGACCTCGAAGCGATCAAACAGCTCAAGGCGAAGTACTTTCGCTTTCTCGACACCAAGCAGTGGGACAGCTTTGCCCAGGTGTTCGCCGAGGAAGCGGTGAGCTGCTCCTCTCCCGACCCCGCCGACTGGAAGCACGGTAGGCAGGCTATCGTCGAGCACGTGAGGAGCGTGGTGCGAGACGCGGTGACCGTCCACTACGGACACATGCCCGAGATCGAGTTCACCGGCGCCACGACGGCCAAGGGCGTCTGGTCGATGTTCGACTTCGTCGACTACGGGACCCACGGCTGGAGGGGCTACGGCCACTACGAGGAGGAGTACGTCAAGGAGAACGGGGAGTGGAAAATCCAGTCCTTCCGCCTCACGCGACTGCGGAAGGACGAGTTCAAAAAGGGGCGATGAGCCCGCGCCGACGTCTCTGGAGCCCGCGCCGGCCTCTGACTCAGGCCATGCGGTAGAACCGGGCCACGTTGTCGCAGAGCATCATGCGACGCTCGTCGTCCGGCACGCCGGCAAACTGGTCCTCGATGATCCGCTGCGAATGCGGCCAGTCGCCGGCGGAATGCGGGAAGTCGTTTCCCCACGCCAGGTTCTCCAGGCCAATGGTGTGCCGGTGGGCCACGGCGTTGTGGTCGGTCTGGAACCCCAGCAGCACGTGCCGCTTGAAATATTCGCTGGGAAGCATCTTCAGCTGGACGCCCTTGGCCGGGCCGAACCGCTCGTAGACGAGGTCGCTCTGCTCCAGGAAGTAGGGGACCCACCCGGCGCCGGTCTCGGCGAAATGGAATCGCAGGCCGGGGAACCGGTCGAACACCCCGTGGACCATCATCTGGCAGGCGGTGTAGGCCGGACGGGGGCAGCCCGAGGCCATGACGGAGTGGAGGGGGGCGCCGGTGCCTGCGAGGATCTGGCCGCTGCGCCCGGGCTCGGCGGCGGCGTCGCCGCTGAACGTGACGTGGCCCGTGAGGGGCGCGCCCAGCTTCAACGCCAGCTCCCAAAAGGGGTCGTCGGCCTCCGACGGGTAGCCCTCGCCGCTGGGCCACGCGCCGAGCTGCCAGCCTTTGATGCCGGGGTGGTCCTGGGTCCGGCGCAGCTCGGCCATGGCGTCTTCGATCCCCGATAGGGGCACTTGAGCCAGGCCCCAGAGCCGGTCCGGGTCCTGGGCGCAGAACTCCTTGCCCAAATAGTCGTTATAGGCCTCGATGCACGCCATGTAGAGCTCGCGGTCCTCGATCCGGCCGAGAAACCCGGGCCCGGCGATCGCGGCGTACTCGATCTCGGCGTCGACGCCGTCCCGGTCCATCTCCCGCAACCGTTGGGCCGCATCTCCAGCGCCAACATGGTTCTCGCGGTAGTACCAGCCGTAGGTCCGCCTCTCGCCGGGCGCCTTCCCCGCCGCCAGGTTCATCCCCAGGGGCACCGCCTTATCGATGCCCTCGACGATCCAGCCCTCTCCCATGACGGGCAGCCCAGGCGGCAGGTCGTCGGCGGTCAGCTCGACGACGCGGGGCCCGCGGTCCCGGAGCGAGGCCGGCAGGCGCCCGGTCCACTGCTCGGGGGAGATCTCCAGGTGCGTGTCGGCCGATATCACGGTGTAGCGGCTCACGGTATCCTCCGCTGCGCGCTTATCGATCTCCGGGCCGGCCGCCCGTTGTCAGCAGCTCCAACAGCCGCGGTGCGATCTCCCGCGCACGCTGCCTCAGCTGGTCCCGGTCCAGGCCACCGGTGGGATGGGGGACCACCACGTACTCGTAATCGGGCACGCCGCTGACGCGCTTCATGGCCTCGGCGGAGCCAACTAGCGGCTCGGCGATGATGGCCACCGTCGGAATGCCTTCCCACTCCAGCTCGATCGCGTCGCGCATACTGCGCGAGCTGCACGAGCCTCAATCGCCGATGGCGGTGATGACGGCGGTGGCTCCCTCCACCATCTGCTGGAAGTCCTCCGTCCGGGGCGGCACCGAGACGCTCAGCTTGCGGAATCGCAGAGCGCCGCCCAGCTCGTACGACTCGCCCAGCTGTTCGAAGATGGCGTCCAGCAGCTCCTGGCTATTGCCCTTGCCGTTGGCCAGCAAGCCCAACACGGCGCCGTCCAGCGTGGCCGGACGCTTCGCCATGGGACGCGGGTCCTGTCCTCGCAGCGGCCCGGCCGTCGGGTCAAGGGTGACGTACTGCCGCTCGTCCCGTTCGCTCATCTCGATCTCCCTTCGGCGCTATCCAGGATAAGCCTGCGCTATTCGATCTCGCGGGTCACCGGACAGTGGCTGGGGAAGGGGACCATGAACCAGCTCTGGGCCATGGCCCGCCCTCCGGCAGCTACGATAAGGATATTATCAGGGCTGGCAATCGGGGATGGGTGCTCGTATCCGGCGCCGGCCGCAGTCAGCCTGGGGTACAGGTAGCTCCGGATGTCCTCTTTGCTCCATCCAGCCTGGGCCAGCAGGTCCATATGGTCGCCGCCCACGACGACGAGGAGGCTGCGGCACGGATCGAAGCTCGAGGTCTGGGAGTAGGTCCACACCGTCCGGACCAGAGCCGCGGCCCGGCCCAGGAACTCCTCGGGGCTCTGGGGGTGGAGCCCGGTCACCTTCACCGGGTCCATCACCGCGAAAAGCGTCACCGCGCCGGCCTCCAGCGGGAGGCCCCTCTCGACGTGCAGCGGCGTCCAGGGACTCTCCTCCTCGTTCTCGCCGAAGCACCAGGTGTAGCGAGCGGGGTTGGAGAACACTGCCCGGTCCAGGAAGCCCGGCGTCGAGCGGGCCACGTTTCGGATCACCAGCCGCAGGGCGCGACCGATGGTGGCGTTGGCGCGGAAACCGGGGCCGAAGACGCCGTCACGGCAGTTGACCTCCAGCTCGCGCCGCACCGGCCCGTTGATGACGATGAGCTGCGCCGCGCCGGAGAGCGTGCCGGAGTTGGCGTGGAGGTTGAAGGGCTCCTCGCACATGGCCCGCGCGGCGGCGACGACGACGGGCATGTACTCCGGGAGGCAACCGGCCATGACCGCGTTCACGGCCACTTTCTCGGCGGTGATCACCACCTCGCGCGTTGGGACCGTGCCGATGACTTCGTCGGGCGGAACCTTCGCAGCGTCCAGAAACTCGGCCACTCGCTCGGGGGTGGGCGGGATCACAGGCAGGCCATCGGTCCACCCGCGCTCAAAATAGGCCTCGATGGCCTCGACCGGCCCGGCCGTCGTCACCCGCTCGGATTTGAGATCTTGGGTCACGGACTTTGCCTCCCGGCGGTCGTCGCCCGACGGCACGCCCCTCTTGGCCAGGTCGTCACCCGACGGGCGACTGCTCCTCGAGCTGGTAGTTCATAGTGTACAGGCGGTGGTAGGCGCCGCCGAGGGCCAGCAGCTCCTGATGGCTGCCCTCCTCCACGATGCGGCCCTCGGCCAGCACCACGATGCGGTCGGCGTCGCGGATCGTCGAGAGGCGGTGGGCGATGACGACCGAGGTCCTTCCGTGAAGGATCTGCTTCAGCGCCTGTTGGATCAAGACCTCGGTGTGGGTGTCGATGTTGGCGGTCGCCTCGTCCAGGATGAGGATCGACGGGTCGGCCAGGACGGCCCTGGCGAAGCTGACGAGCTGCCGCTGGCCCATGCTGAGATTGCCGCCCCGCTCGTCCAGCACCGTGTCGTAGCCGTCGCGCAAGCGCATGATGAAATCGTGAGAGCCGACGACACGAGCCGCTTGCTCCACCTCCTCGTCGGTGGCGTCCAACCGTCCGTAGCGGATGTTCTCCCTCACCGTTTCCGAGAAAAGGAACGGCTCTTGAAGCACCATGCCGATGCGCCTTGCCAGTGAGACCTGCGTCACTTCTTTGACGTCGTAGCCGTCGAGCGTGACCCGGCCGGAGGAGACGTCGTACAGTCGCGCGATCAAGGCGGTGATGGTGGTCTTGCCCGCGCCGGTCTCGCCG
>JADFMM010000195.1 GCA_022563885.1 Planctomycetota bacterium
CTGGACGGCGTCAGGCTCCATCGACCGTCCTCGGGCGGCCTGCTTCGCCTTCCTTGCCAGTCGCAGAAACGTTCGTTTTCGGTGCTACGATTCATTTTGATAGGCACTCTAAGTTTGATCTCGAAGAGCGGGTCATTAACTTCACCGTTGGACATTCCCTGTTCGATATTCTGCGGTTCATCTCTGCTCGAAATGATCGGTGAACGGTTGACTTATTCATTGCCGATCCCTATGAGGCATGCTTCGGGATGCAGGCATTAGATAAGGACAGACCACGGAAAGGACATCTGATGGAGCGCACTCGGAATACCACGGCGCCCTGCCTGGCCATCCTGGGGACAGGTTCCGACGTCGGCAAGAGCGTCGTTGTCACGGCACTGTGCCGAATCTTCAGTAACCGCGGTCGGTGCGTGGCGCCCTTCAAGGCGCAGAACATGTCCAACAACTCCTTCGTCACACCGGAGGGAGGCGAAATGGGACGGGCTCAAGTCGTGCAGGCAGAGGCGGCCCGGACCCAACCCCATACAGACATGAATCCGGTGCTGCTAAAACCCTGCGCCGATACCGGCGCCCAGGTCGTGGTGCACGGCAAACCCTGGAGCGAGGGTCGGTCCGTCGAGGATCAACCGGGCGGCGGGATCCTCTCAGCAGAATCTCGTCGGGCCTTGGATCGTCTCCGGAAGACATACGACCTGATCGTCATGGAAGGCGCCGGGTCCTGTGCCGAGATCAACCTCCGCGACCGTGACTTCGCAAACTTCCGCATGGCCGAAGCCGCCGACGCTCCCGTGATCCTGGTGGCGGACATCGACCGCGGTGGGGTGTTTGGCCAGATCATCGGGACACTCGCCATCCTACAGCCCGAGGAGCGATTGCGCATCAAGGGCGTCATCATCAATCGCTTTCGCGGCGACGCGAAGCTCTTCAGAGACGGCACTGCCTTCATCGAGGATCAGATCCAACGGCCGGTGTTGGGGCTGATCCCGTTCTTTTATCACATCGACATCGATTCGGAAGACGGCATGACCCTGGAGAGCCTGATCGATCCCGCCGAAGGCCCCGCCTTGGACAAGATCAATATTGCCGTCATCCGCCTGCCCCACATCTCGAACTTCACCGATTTCGCGCCCCTGCAACGGGAGCCCGCGGTGCAACTGCACTACCTCACTCGTCCCCGCTCGCTCGGAGGCTATGACCTTGTGCTGCTACCGGGGTCCAAGAATGTGCGCGCAGACATGGCGTGGCTCCGCGAAAGGGGCTGGGAAGCAGCCGTACAGAATTTCGCCGAGGCCGGAGGCCGAATAGGCGGCATCTGCGGTGGATACCAGCTCTTGGGGCACACCATCTGCGATCCGCTCGGCGTCGAGGGGCCGCCCGGAAACACCGCCGGACTCAACCTGCTACCCGTGAGCACGACGCTGAACAACAAGAAAACGCTGACCCGTTGCCAGGGAACCTGGAAGAGCAACGACTGTGTCGTCACGGGCTACGAAATCCACATGGGGCAGACGGAATGGACAGCGGAGTTAGAGCCGGTCATCCAGATGACGAATCGTGACGGCGAGAGCATGTCGGTTCCCGAGGGTGCGCTTAGCCCCTGTGGCAGGCTCTGGGGAACCTACCTGCACGGCCTCTTTGATCTAACCCCCTTCCGACAGAGTTTTCTCAGAGACCTCGCCCCCGATCGTGTGGACCCAGCGACGGCCCCTGCCCAGGAATCCTCAGCCAATTTCAAGGACAGCCAGTATGAACTGCTGGCAGCGCATTTCGAGGCCCATCTGGACATGCCTGCCATCTTGGGCTTGGGAGGACAGACGTTCGACCGGATCACGGAGCCGACGACGGTAGGACCGTAGTGGGGCCCTGATCTCAAAGCTCAGACGAGGTGTCCTTTCGAGCACAGGCCCTGCAGACGGTCCCACTCTTCCTGATAGTCGTTGAGGTGGTCTTTGCCCTGCTCCGAGACCTCTCGCTGAATTAACTTCCTGACCAGTTCCTGTTCGCGTTCATACTGATCGCTGGTAAAGTGCCCTCCGAAATGGGCGACCCTTAACCAGACGAGATAAGTCGTCAAGGCATCGAATTCATTGTAGGCGATGATCTTGTCGAGATGGCCGTCGAGCCAGAGCTGTGCGACCTGCTCTCCGTCGACATCCATCTTACCGGGGATGCCGGAGAGCGTGGCAATCTCGTTGAGTGAGGGCGTTCCCTTGCCCCAACCCCCCAGCACCTGTTTAAGGTCAACGCTGGCCTCGCTGTTGCGACTGTCGAAGTAGTCTTCCCCCTCCCACGGCTTGTTAGGGCGCTTGCAGAAGTCGGGCTGCGTCAGACCGAGCACGACGCTACGCTGAATCATGGCCTTCAAATCGGCGGAGGCCGAGTTGAAGCCGACCAGTTGAGGTTTGTACTGGCCGGTCTTGCCCAGGAAGGTCCCGACGACGCTTTTTTCATCGACCTGATCGGGGTCCTGGCTGTCTCGAGGAAGCGACAGCAGATGCAACTGCGTCGCGCCGTGGCTGACAACGCGTTCCACCGCGACGATGGACACGATGCGACAGACCACGGTCTTGAGATAGGGCATGGGGTCTTCCTCGGTGGCGCCCCCCTGCCGCCACATCTCCTCGAAGACCTCCAAGTCGGTCGCTTCTGCAGGGAGTTTGTGCAGCAGGCGACCCGCCAGGGGGTCGGGGATCCATTCGGCATCGAAGGCCCACACGCGTGATTTGACGGTCTTGAACATGGCCGGCTCCTTCCATCGGCTTGTTAAGTGTTAAGTAGATCAGTGTTAAGTTTTAAGTGTTAAGTTTTAAGCGTTGAGCGGCCAGGTAATTCTGTCTGGCCCGAACCGACTACCGATTACTGATTACTGATTACTGATTACTTGTTCACTGATTACTGATTACTGTCTTCCGGTCCCGACCGAGGCTTACACTTCGCAGAGTGTCACGGCCTCCGTCAGCGAGTCCAGCTTGTTCTTCCGCTTGTTGGGGAGAAATTCATGGGCCATGGTGCCCTTGAAGCCGGTATCGAGAATGGCCCGTACGATGGGGGGATAGCGCAGCTCTTGCTCTTCCTCGATTTCGTGGCGTCCGGGGACACCGGCGGTATGGTAGTGGGTAATGTACTGGTGGCTCTCTTGAATCGTGGCAATCACGTCCCCCTCCTGGACCTGCATGTGGTAGATGTCGTAGAGCAGGCCAAACTTTGGCGAGCCCACCCTTTTAACCAATTCGACGCCCCAGTGGGTGCGGTCACACATATAGTCCGCGTGGTTTCGTTTCGAATTGAGTAACTCCATACTGATCGTGATATTCTGTTTTTCCGCGAAGCCGACAATCTTCTTCAGCGCGATCACACAGTTCTTGAGGCCCTCCTCATCGTCCATGCCGTCGCGGTTGCCCGAAAAGCAGATGACGTTCTTGAAGCCGGCGTCCACGTTTTTCTCGATACTTCTGCGAATCTTGGCCAGACACTCTTCATGGTTCTCAACGTGATTGAGGCCTTTGGTAATACCATGGGAAGGTGTCATGGTCCCCAAGAGGCCATGTTTCTTCAGGGTCGCCCAGTTGCGGGGAGCGACCAGGTCGATGCCGACCAGGCCAATCTTTTTCGCATGAACGGCCAGATCTTCGAAGGGCACACCCCTGAAACACCACTGACACACCGACTGCTGAATTCCCCTGTTCTTCCTGGTTCCTGCTGCACTTGCGCTCTGATTCATAGGAGTACCTGCCATCCCTGCGATTGTCATTCCTGCCAAGCCGGTCAGGACTTCACGACGCGTTGCTGTGGGTTCTGTTTTCATGGTTCAAACCTCCTAAGGTTCTAGGGACAATGCCGGCATGATACCGCATTGCCAGGATAGGTGGCAAGGCCAAGTCGAAACGCAGCAATAGCGGGCGCGGCGCGGGTCGAAGCACGGATCGCACTGCACCGATTGGGCATTGGTGCCCGTCAGGTTCCCTCCGTTGTCGTCATCGTTGTCGTTGTCGTAGTCGGAAAGCCTGGTCTGGCCAATTCCCCTGTGCCGATTACGGTTACGACCACGACAACGAGCTAGGGCGGCAGGTTCCTGATTCGGACCAGGCAAAAAAAACATTCTCCGTATTTGCCTTGCCATCGCCTTATCGGACCCTATACTTCACAACAGTTCTTTGGCAATTTGAGATACGTTACAGGCCCCTGAAGTTCTAGGGATGCGAAAATGGGAACGCGGTGAAAATCCGCGACGGTCGCGCCGCTGTAAGCGTTCTGTTCGGAGATTTCCGAAAGTCCTCACGGTCTTAAGCCACTGTTTTTAAATAAACGGGAAGGCCCCGCGAGGTAGAGCGCAAGTCAGAAAACCTGCCTGCATACGTACTGCGCTGTAATAGTTCTCGCGATTTGGAACGTGGTGTTAGGTCCTCGAGCACGAAGTGTTTTTGCCCTTTTCTCAGGGGTGAATTATGCACTGATCAATTGAGTCCACTGTTTCTTCGGGAACAGTGGACTTTTTTTGTGCGCCCGGGACGGGAACCGCAGAAAGGAGATGTGGCGGCCAGGCAAGAAAGATCGAATGACAACGATCCAACACAACATCAATCAATTGTTTCAACTATTGGAGTCGGTGAAATGAGTAAAATGAAGCCATTTGTATTGAGCGTCTTTATCATGAGCGTGCTCTGCGTTCTGGCCGGATCGGTCTCCGCGGATCTCATCGAAGTCGGTACAGGCGTAAATGAAGCCAGAGTCTATGTGGAGTGGGCCGACGGCTACCGTGTCGACTTCCTCGTCCACTTCGGAGAGGGGGAAACGACCATGCTAACCGGTCTGGAACTTATGGACATTGTCGAGGCAGAGACGGAACTGACCACGGTTCGGAGCGACTTCGGATTCGGCGTGTTCATTGACGGCATCACTTATCTGGGGCACGGCAACGTCGGTTTCGGTGGCGGCGACCTCTGGTGGCACTACTGGGAGGGCAACGCCCGCGACAATTCCCTGTGGATGTCTTCCCTGACCGGCGCCGGCGGCAGACTGGTGGGACATGGCGACGCCGATGGTTGGGTTTACGGCCATGGCATGGCGCCTCGGCTTGAGGTGGCGCTACCCTTCCTGGACGGCTATGGCCAGTATGCGTTCGATGCCAATGACTTCGCCACCGAGGTGGTGGCCTATGAACCGACCTCGGTCTTCCTCGACTGGCTGTCGGGCGGTGCTCTCGACGACCCGAACACCCTGCTAGGCCGCCCCACCATCGATACCACAGGCGACGACTGGTTGGCGCCGATCGATACCCCCCTCCCGGTGGTGCCGGTCTACCCTGCCTTCCGCGAGTTTGAGATCATCTACCTGGGTGAAGGGGGCAGTGTCACACTCGCCTTCAATCACCCCGTTCGAGATGACGAACACAATCCCTATGGCATTGACTTTATTGTCTTTGGCAACGCCAGTCAGAATCAGGGTGGCACACAGGGTTGGAACAACGGGGACCCGCGCGAGGCAACCGTGGGCGAGTCCCATAGCAGTGAACCGGGCGTGGTCTCGGTCAGCCAGGATGGGACGATTTGGTACAGTTTTACCACCGATCCCAACTTCATGGCGGACAACGAGGACTTCATCAAACTGTCGCCCGGGGACGGCGACGGCCCCTTCGCCGACACATTCGCCCCCACGCTGGGACGGGTCTACAACCCTGCCGATCCCGACGGCTCCCTCGGCCCCTGGAACCAATGGTGGTCCGAGCCGACGAATCCCACCCTGCCGCTGGATCCGGGCCTCTCTTTCGCGTCCTTTGCCGGTAAATCGGTCGCACGTATCGCGGAGACCTATGGTGACTCCGCCGGGGGTACGGGCTTTGACATCGGTCGCCTGGACCTCCCTGCCGATCCCGACACCGGGAAGAAGTGGTTTTCCTACGTACGCATAGACGACGGAGCCGGGGCAGGCTCTCCCGAAATTGATGCGGTCTCCGATGTGAGTGCCCCCGGAGACTATAAGCACCCGGCGCCTCTCGGCGACGTCAACGGTGATTTCTGCGTGGACATCCGAGACGCCGCCCTGGTAGCGGAATTCTGGGGGACAGACACCACGGACGTCGATGTCAACGGCGACGGTCTTGTTGACATCCTCGATCTGGGGCTTGTGTTGGATCTTCTGGGCAGTTGTACCTGGGGAAGCCCTTGAGACGATTGATTGAAAAGGACGAGCAGGTTCCATTCCGGGTCACACGACTCGGCGTAGGAATCGCACGCGTGCTCGTCATCGTCATCGGCTTTTCGGCGTTCACGATGACGAGTACCGCTTCGCTGAGCACGAAAACAGGTCAGACCAGGAAGGCTCGAAGGAGGCAAGATGGCTCCGAAACCTGAACGCGATGCCCGAGCAACGACACTCATTGAAGTGCTCGTCGTGATGTCGACGACGGCCCTGCTACTGGGGGTGTTGCTGCCCTCCCTGCGCGCCGCCCGCGCGCAGACGCGTCGAACAGTGTGCCGGAGCAATCTCCGGCAGATGGCGATCGCAGCCCAGAACTACACCCAACTCAATGACGAGTACTATCCTCCGGCCTACCTCACCGAACGCATCGATGGCGTCCAGTATTTCCACGCCTGGGATTTCACGAGTTGGCGGGTATGGAATGGGCCGACGGCCGTGCGTCACGTGAAACCGGGCTTCCTGTGGATGGGCCTGGCTATCGGCAAGGTGCAGCAGTGTCCCTCCTATAGGGGAGACACCAATTCCTTCGAGGATCCCTACTCAGGCTACAACTACAACATCAGCTTCATTGGCCGCAATGAAACGACTTCCCCCGTCGGGACCGCCAAGACCACCGAAGTTCGTCACCCCGCCCAAACCGTCCTCTTCGGCGACGGCCAGTATGAAGACGGGGCGAACAAGTTTATGCGCGCGCCCTACGGGAATCCGCGCGACGCCAGTTTCAGCGATGCCTTTCGGCATGCGGGTGCGCAGGGCTTTCGACACTTAGGGCAAACCAATGCGGCCTTCTGCGATGGGAGCGTGCGCTCACTGGCCGTGGTCTATACGGAGACGGAGGCCAGCGCTAAGGCTATCCTGGACAAGCACAACGAGGAGGCTGAATTGCCTATTGGGTTTCTGTCGGAGGACAACCGGCTTTATGATTTGGAATAGGTTGGTGTCGTCCAAAGGATCTCTAGTGAACTTCATTTGCATGCACTTCGGTATGGTCTTCGATGGCCTCAAGATGACTCGTCACGTGGGCGCCCGGTTCGAGCGTCGTTTCGATGACCTTTTCGATCTCCGTCGCGGCGCGATGGGCGTCACGGATGGAGGTATCCTGGGGAAAGAGCAGGTGGAAGTCAACCCAATGGAGATATCCCAGGCTTCGATGCCGCAGATGGTGGTACTGGATGCTGCGCTCCTGGGTCTCTTTTTTAAGGATGTCGATGAGCTGTCTCTGCACCTGCGGATCGGCGGCATCCATGAGGCCGCCGATACTCTTGCGAATCAGACCAAAACCGGAGAAGAAGATGTTGATGGCAATCAGAATCGCAAATATTGGATCCCAGGGCAACCAGCCTGTCCACAGCGTGAAGCCCAATCCGATCAAGACGCCGACACTGGTCCAGCAGTCGGTGAGCACATGCTTTCCGTTTGCCTCCAAGACGATCGATTTCTGCTTCTTCCCCACCCGCAGCAGGTAGACCCCCAACCCCGCATTGATGACGGCCGCTACTGCGGTGAGTCCGGTGCCCAGCCCCAGATGCTGCAGAGACAATCCGCCCATCCACTTTGAAATGGCCTCATAGATGATGTAGCAGGCGGCCAAGACGATCATCGCCTCTTCGAAGCCCGCGGAAAAGAACGTGATCTTTTCATGCCCATAGAGGTGGCTTTCATCGGGAGGTCTGTGACTCAACTTCAGGCTGTAGGCCGCAAAGCCCACGGCGATGACATGGACGACAGACTCCGCCGCATCACTCAAGATGGCGGCAGAGCCCGTGATCACGTAGGCGCCCGACTTGAGCGCCAGCATGAGGAAGCCCTACCCACAAGGACAGACTCATGGAGAAGGTCTAAGGATGCACGGTCTTTTTCGTTTTTCGACATAGAGTCTTAAGGCTCCGTCGCCCAGCGCCGAACGATTTCCTGCATCTGTTCTTCCTGGTCGATGAGCAATTGCACCAACCGGAACTGTGTCCTGCAGCGGTCCAAATTATGCTCGACACGGTCAATTTTAAAGTAGGTGTCCCCCTGCAGAAAATCAATCAAAAAACGCATGCCAATAAGGAGGGTCATGCACTGACCACCCAACACCAGACTGGCCTGCTCCGACTTCGTCAAGGCATCGCCGGCGCCTTGGAGAAAACCGCTCACGATGTTCTCAAAGCGACCCAGGTCGACCCGCACCAAACTCAGGTCTCGCTCGTCCTCCGCGACAGCGCTCGCGGCAGTCCGCACGATGTCACCGATATCATAGAGGGCCAGGCCCGGCATGACCGTGTCCAAATCGATCACGCAGAGCGCTTCGTCGGTCTCTTCGTGCAGCAATTTGACGCTCCCGAGCGGGGGCTTGGACAAATTGGTGAAACGCCTCTTCAAAGAGGTCGAACAGATCAGGGGTCATGCCCCATAGATTCATCGACACGACTTCTTGGCCCGTGAGGCGCCGTATTTGGCCCTCGTCGTCGGCATAGGTCACTCCCCCGGCACTCGGCTGCAGCCCTCGGCACTCCTGAATGGCTATCAAATTCCCCTGGTCTGTGCAACGGCAGACACCACGACTGACGGTGCCGTGTGCCGACAGCGTGTTGTCCAGCCGGTAGCCCACCATGGCAGCGTGACGTCGGTCAGCATCGGCCGACGCCCCGAAATAGTCGGCCAGGACCCGAAAGCTGCGACGCCCATAGTCGTCGTCCGCGTTAATGACCACGAAGGGCGTCTCGATGGCCTCTCGAGCGACCAGAAGGGCATGGCCCGTACCCCAACGATGTATCGTCGGGATAGAGGCAGGAAGACAGCTGGCTGGTTCCTGGTAGACATACGCGGTTTCCACCTGCTCCTCAATGCGACGAGCGATGCGCTCACGAAAGGCTTCCTCCATGGCGCGACGCACCACGAATACCACTCTGTCAATGCCGGCCTGCAGCGCATTATGAATCGAGTAGTCCATGATCAACTCGCCACTGGGTCCAACTGAATTCAGTTGCTTGAGTCCCCCATAGCGAGTGCCCAGACCGGCAGCGAGGATCAACAGAGTCGCTGGTCCCATCAGTCCATCTCTTCGTTAGACTGGCCCAGCAGGGGAAAGTGTTCCACTAAAATCACGGGCACTTTTTCTGTGGGCGGGTAGAGGGCCTTGAAGGCAGATGGGGACTGGGCCCCTTCTGCAACCGGCGACAGGCAGGCATTCTTCATCGATCCAGCCACAGGATCTCCTAGAAAAAAGCGTGCTCCAGTCGGGTAGATTATAATACACTCCCTCCGAGAGATGAATGGCTAAGGGAACGGCAAGAAATAACTTGGACTTTTGAATGCCCAATTGCACCCCATCTTTGATCGCTTCTCAATCGCGAAATCCGCGACGTAGAACAGCTACGCCTGTGGTTCCGCTCAATCGGGCGCGACCCAATATGGGGCACACTTGAACCCCAAATTGTCCAACTTATTTCTTGCCGATCCCTTATCGCTGGATTCCAGCCTTCGCAAGAATGACAGGATCAGGAATCTGCATTAGGCTCTGTAATGCCAGCAGGGCGATTAAACAGCAATTTCAGCGCCGATTCAAGTGATTTTGGAAGAGACCCTACGCATTCGATGTTACGAGTGATTGCTATCCGGGGTACCTTTCTTGAGTGGTTCTGGCTTGATCAGAGAAGGGCCGATGTGGTATATTTAAAGACGGTTAATTATGTGTTCTTGGTTCATTTTTTTGAAGGAGGACTCTCATGTCTAAGAAAATGATTTATTGTATGTTTCTTGTTTTTCTCTTGAGCCTCACAACAGGGTCTGCCCAAGCGAATCTGAGCGATGGGCTGGTGGCACACTGGCCGCTGGATGAGGGAGGGGACGGCACTGCCCGTGACGCAAGTGGCAACGGGAATGACGGAACGCTCAATGGGCCAACATGGGATAGTGGAAAGTTTGGTGGTGCGCTGAGTTTCGATGGTTCCAACGATTTTGTGGACTGTGGCAATTCAAGCACTCTTGACTTCGGGACAGGAGATTTTACGGTAAGCGCCTGGATAAAAACAGCGGACCGTGCCGGCGAGACCATCTTTGGCAACGGCGGGGACAATGCCGGCGGAATCAGGTACAGGTTGTATGTGGAGGGTGACCCAGGCGTTAAGATTCTCGTTGATGACAATAGCACCAAGTACGATCCTGAGGGTAACATCCAAGTTATTGATGGTCAGTGGCATCATATCCTCGGGATGAGAGATGGAACTGCCTTGCGTGTATTTATCGATGGGGTCGAAGACGAGGGGGTGACGGCGCACGGCGAGTCTACCATACCTGCCAACTACGACATTTCCGGCACATCTCAGCACAACGCCTATATCGGATGCGCAACGAACAACGAGACCGGCCTGCGAACTAAGTTCTGGGGAGGCCTGATCGACGATGTGGCTCTCTGGAACCGTGCCCTGACCCTCGAAGAGATCGACTTCCTGTGGAATAACGGCGATGGGAACCCGGCCGGTGGGTCTGATCCGGAAAAGGCGTCCAAGCCAAGCCTTGATGACGGGGCAGAGGATGTGCTGCGGGACGTCGTTCTGAGCTGGACAGCAGGAGAATTCGCCAACACACATGATGTGTATTTCGGGACGGCCTTCGACGACGTGAACACTGCGTCGGTGGCCAATCCCATGGATGTGTTGATCAGCGCGGGCCAGGACGGCAGCACTCATCATCCCGATCGTCTTGCATTCAGTCAAACCTACTACTGGCGTGTGGATGAGGTCAACGCTACGCCGGACTTTACCGTGTTCAAAGGTGTGGTCTGGAGTTTCACGACCGAGCCTATCGCGATACCAGTCACCCAAATCACAGTCACGGCCTCTAGCTCATTCGGTGAATCCGGGCCTGAAAGGACTATCGACGGCTCCGGTCTGATGGATGATCTCCATGGCACTTCCGCAGGCGACATGTGGATAAGCGGTAGCGTCCCGGCCATCCTCGAGTACGCCTTCGACCGGGCCTACAAATTGCACGAGCTTTGGATCTGGAACTCGAATCAGGTCATCGAGGCCTTCGTGGGATTCGGCGCCAAAGAGGTCGTCATCGAACATTCTTTAGATGGCGAGAACTGGACCGTGCTGGAGGGTGTCGGGCCATTGGCCCAGGCCCCGGGTGTAGCGGGTTATGCACAGAACAATACCATCGATTTCGGTGGTGCCACGGCCCAGTATGTTCGCGTGACCGTCAACAGTGTGCAGGGGATCGCACCTCAGGCCAGTCTGAGTGAGGTACGGTTCTTCTTTATCCCGACCACTGCGACCCAACCCCATCCGGAAACAGGCGCC
>JADFMM010000196.1 GCA_022563885.1 Planctomycetota bacterium
GGATCCCGACAATGGCCTCTACTACTTGGGGGCGGCAAGTCTCTATGAACAGTTCTCAGATTTCGTGCACGACGCCAATATCACCGACGTCCCGATCCCCCTCGCCCACACCCCGACTCCCCGCATACGACTGACCTATTATTTGGCCTACCGGCTGGCCGTAGAGGAGGATTTGACCTGGGGGTATATCCCGCTCCGTGGTCTGCGTAGTCTGGTCGCATACGAGGCGGGACAGGCCTACCTCCGCCTGGCCCAAGAGGAGCCCTCTATTGTCGACGTCAATGCGGTGAGCTGGGTGCAGAGAGATCTGGCTGTTCTGGATGCCCTGCCCTACCGGGTGATTACGCCCATTGTATTTACCGAGCAGCCCCACACATCCGTTTTGGACTTGCTTCAGCCGGAGAGAACTGTCTCATTTGATCTCGACGGTGATGGACGAATCGAGTCTTGGCCCTGGGTGAAGCCTACGACGGGTCTGCTGGTCTGGGATCCACTTGGCCGGGGAGAGATCACGTCGGGCCGTCAGTTATTTGGATCTGCCTCTTGGCAGTTGCTTTTTGGCAACGGATACGAAGCGCTGAAGCTGCTCGATGACAACCGCGATGGTGTCCTGGCCGGCGTGGAATTGGACGGCATTGGGGTCTGGTTCGATCGAAATTCGAACGGGCGGTCAGAGCCTGGGGAGGTTTCTTCGGTCGAGCGACTGGGGATTCGTTCCATCGACACGAGGGTCACGGGGGCCGACAGCGGCATGCCGATGAGTCGACAGGGCTTACGCTTCCAGGACGGCCATTCTGTTTCAACGTATGACTGGACAGTCCAGTCCGTTACTCGGGACCCTTGAACCCCTTGCAAGACACATGACTGCGCGTCCGGTTCGTGCTCGCACTCGGTGCAGCGGCGGGCCTTGTCGTACACCCCTCCCCAGCCGATTCAATGTTATTTGCCTGGGCCGCTGGTAGGCATGAAACGCACAAACCCCAATCTCGAAGAAGAACTCCTCTTTCACGCGATGCTCATGGTTGACAGCCCCTGGCGAGGCCGATACGGTGATACTAGGGCGTGGCATCTGGCCTGAAATACTGAGACTTGACTCATCGGTGTGTGACACATGCCGCATGGTGTGGACTTTTTGGTGGAATAACCAGCCATGAAGAGAAGACAGTTATTGAGAATGATCGGTGCCGTTGCGGCAGGATTTGGCATTTGCTCATTAACCTTGGGCTCCACCGATGTCGATCGACCCAACATCCTTTGGATCACTGCCGAGGACATGAGTCTGACATTGGGTTGCTACGGTGACGTGTATGCCCATACGCCCAACATCGATCAGTTTGCGCGAGAAGGTGTACGCTACACTCAGGCCTTTGCGGTGGCTCCCGTCTGTACGCCGGCAAGGTCAACCCTCATTACCGGCATCTTCGCCAGCAGTCTGGGAACGCAGCACCTGCGCGGCACGGTGCCCCTGTCTTCTGGCATGAAAGGGTATCCGCAGATCATGCGGGAAGCAGGCTACTATTGCACCAACAACGTCAAGGAGGACTATAATTTTGTGACCCCAGGGTCCTTTTGGGATGGATCCAGCGCGGATGCGCATTGGCGCCAGGGCCCCAGAGGCAAGCCCTTCTTCAGCGTGTTTAATTTCATGACGACGCACCAGAGCCGGACGCGCTACGAAGCAGATGAGCTTGAAAAAAGAAATCGAGCCCTTCCCAGCGAAGCACGACACGATCCCAAGCGGGTTCCGCTGCCGCCCTATTATCCCGACACGCCGAAGGTCAGAACGAACGTGGCCGCCTTTTATACCCAGGTGACGCTGATGGACCGGCAGGTGGGAGAGATTCTCAGCCAACTGCAAGCCGATGGTTTTGCGGACAACACCATCGTCTTTTTCTACTCCGATCATGGCTCGGGCCTGCCTCGTGGGAAACGTTGGTTACATGAATCCGGATTGAAAGTGCCGCTAATTATCCGTTTTCCCCCGAAGTATGAGTATCTGGCACCGTCAGCAGCGGGTACTACCACGGATCGACTGACAAGTTTCGTTGATTTCCCTCCCACGGTGCTGAGCCTGGCGGGGGTCAAAGCGCCGGACGCCATGCAGGGAAACCCCTTTCTCGGTTCATTTACCTCCGAAGAGAGGCAGTTCGTTATTGGGATCAGGGACCGCATTGACGAGGTCTTGGAACTGAGCCGCAGCATTCACGATGGTCGCTTTCAATACATCCGCAACTTCATGCCGCATAGGCCCAGAATGCAGTACAGTTTTTTCTCCGAGCGGACGCCGATTCGCCAGGAGATCAGGAGGCTTTCGCGGGAAGGCAAACTCACCGGCGATCAGGCCTGGTTGATGGCGCCCAACACGCCGGTCGATGAGTTGTACGATCTAGCCAACGATCCCCAGGAAATGAACAATTTGGCGGGGAGGCCTGAGCGCACCAAGCGCGTGGAGAGGATGAAGAGGACGTTGTTCGATTGGATGCTAGAGACAAGAGACCTTTCTCTACTCCACGAGAACGACATGCTGGAGCGCGCAAACGGGTCTATGCCCTATGAGTTTGCCAGGGATGAGCGAATTTACCCCATCGAGAGAATACTCGCAGTAGCAAGCAAGGTGGGTGAAGGCAATCACTACCTGAGCGATTTTAGCAGGGCCCTTGGTGACGCCGATCCAGGCGTTCGCTATTGGGGCGCTACCGGACTGGCGGTCTTGGGAGAAGAGTCCCGTCCTGCCCGCGCAGCGTTGTCGAAGGCACTGGAAGACCGCAAATCATGGGTGCGTTTTGCCGCTGCCGAAGCCTGTTGTCATATTGGACTCGAACAGGCGGCCGTCAAGATCCTGGCCGATGGCCTGCAGCTACGCAATATTAAAGAAAACCTGCACGCCGCACAGATCCTGCTGGCCGTAGCTGAGAAGGCACGTCCCGCCATGCCGCAAATGAGACAGGCGATCATCAAGGCGAAAGACCTGCAGGATCACGGTTGGTACATGCGTGAGGTGTTGAGTCATCTGGTTGAGCAATTGGAAGGCAGGCCATAGACTTGCAGGGACAGAAGTGTTCGCAGGTGACACATCTGCGTAGCTCCTGGCAAGGTTGGGTTGTTCACGAGCGTGTGAAGGACCATGCCTCGATGTTCGCCTCGGATCGATTCAACTCATATTCGCCGGAGAGCGTCTGGCCGACCAAGGCGAGTTTCCAGTGGGCGCTGTCCTGTGAACGCGTCTCGTAGGTGCCGACATCAACCCTGCGCACGCATCCCTTTCCCTGATTCACGGGGCCCTCGTAGGTCAGAAACCGGCGCTGGTGATCGAAGATCGAGGTGGCTTCGGCGACACGTTGGGCGATGCCGTCTGGCGGGCTGTCCAGGCGGAAGGTCTTTAGGATGTCACCGACTTCCAGCATGAGATCCCAGTGGGTCTCTTCGCCTTCTCTTTGGTGTTCTAAGATGACAAATCTGGGCATGGGCGTAGTTTGTAATTTCTGCCCCAAAGATTCAATCGTAAAACAGACGGAAGTGGGGAGACCTTGCCAATCGCAGTGTGACTTTGTACTCGTGCTCGCAATCGGCTTTTTCTCCCTTGGTTTCCAGCACAAACACTAACAGTCGAGGAAGTTTCCCCGCCCTCAAGCTCAACAAAAATCGATTACGATTACGAGTACGGCTTCGCTGAGTACGATAGGGCTGGCGCCATCGTCTGAATTGTCGCTGGTAGTCAGTTCTTGCCCAAAGGACATCGTGGCACTACACTTCCTCCGAACATAACCCGCCGAGGCGAATAGTACTATGAGGTTTCTATGAATAAAATTATTACGATTGCGTTTTGGGGAATTTTGGCGATGGGCGTAGGTTGGGGTGTGCTCAACCTGGACCAGAGGGGGGACGGGTCTCAGGCGCTTGATGCCAATTCCCTGGCTGAGCCGAAGACGCCCGCGGTGGATATGCAGTGGGCCATTTTTCGGGGGAGCCAGGGACTTTTAGGCGTGGCGGAGGGGTCCTTACCGGATACCTTGACTCTGGACTGGACCTTCGAAACGGAGGGCCCCATTATGTCTTCGGCGGCGATTGTCGGCGACCGCGTCTATATCGGCTCGACGGACAATCATGTCTACTGTCTGGATCTGGAGACGGGGGAGCGCATTTGGGCCTTTGAGGCCGATGATCCGGTGGAATCGCCGCCCACGGTGGTGCAAAATCGACTCTTTGTCGGGACCCTCAGCGGGGCCCTGTATAGCTTGGATGCGACCACCGGCGCAGAACTCTGGCGTTACGAGACCGATGGCCAGATTTCCGGTGCGGCCAACTGGTTCCATGACGCACAGGGAGCGCTTAAGGTCCTGGTGGGAAGTCACGACGGGAGCGTTCACTGCGTGGATGCCGAGAGCGGGCAGCGCATGTGGCGTTTTGAAACGGACAGCTATGTCAATGGGACGCCGGCGGTCAACGGGACGCTCTGTGCCTTTGGCGGTTGTGACGCGGCCCTCTATGTGGTCGAGGTGGCCGACGGGACGGAGCGGGCCCGGGTGGACACCGGGTCCTACGTGGCGGCCTCGGCGGCCTTCCGTGGAGATCGTCTCTACGTGGGCAACTACGATGGGCTCTTTCTCTGTGCACGCATCGATGAGCCCAATGACTGGCTCTGGCAATATCAGATCGAAGGCGGGGCGATTTTCTCCTCTCCCGCCGTGGGCCAGGGCAGAGTCATCTTCGGCGACCGGGACCGACAGGTCCACTGTCTGGATGAAGGCGATGGGCACCCCATCTGGGTCTTCAAGGCACTCGACAATGTCGACAGTTCGCCGGTGATCTGCGGGGACAAGGTGATTTTTGGTTCCGATGATGGTCGGCTCTACCTGGTATCGTTGGAGAGCGGCGAGAAGCTCTGGTCCTTCGATGTCGGTCAGCCGATCCTCTCGTCACCCGCGGTGGCGCAGGGCAGGGTGGTGGTGGGCTGTGATGATGGCATTGTGTATGCTTTCCGAGGTGCCCAATAGGCTACTCTGCGATCAAGGACAATGGATGCTTGAACTGAAGAATGTGACCAAGCAGTATGAGTCACCCGACGGAAGCGAAGGGGTGACGGTGCTGAAGAAGATCGACCTCAAGATCGAGGAGGGCGAGTCGGTGGCGATCACCGGGCCGTCGGGCTGCGGCAAGAGTACGCTACTCAATCTGATCGGGGCGCTGGATATCCCCACGGAGGGGCAGGTGCTCTTCGACGGTCAGGATCTTGCGCAGCTCGCAGACGCCGAACTGGCCAGTATCCGCAATGGGTCGATCGGTTTCGTGTTTCAACTGCACCACCTGCTCCCCCAGTGTACGGTGCTGGAAAATGTATTGGTGCCAACCCTGGCGGTCAAAGACGCGGACGCTCAGGCCCTCCAGAACCGTGCCCGGTCGTTGTTGGAACGGGTTGGCCTACAGGACTTTCTGAACTATCGACCGGCGCAGCTCTCCGGAGGGCAGCGGCAACGGGTGGCCGTGGCGCGGGCCTTGATCAATCAACCCCGGCTGCTCCTGGCCGATGAACCGACGGGCTCCTTGGACCAGGAGACCGCGGAACGGATCGGCGGCCTGCTGCTCGAGATGCATCAGTCCGAGTCCGTGACCTTGGTGGTCGTGACACACTCCGTCTCCCTGGCGGGTCAAGTCGGCCAGACCTATTGCCTGGAGCGGGGCCGCTTGCTGAGTGGGGCCCAGGCATGACGCGATGGCGTCTGGTGCTGCAGACGCTCAAGGGCTATTGGCGGGCCCAGGTGGCGGTCGGCTTGGCCGCGGCGGTGGGAACCGCGGTCCTGGTGGGGGCGCTGGCAGTGGGAGATTCGATGCGGGCCAGCCTGCGGCAGGCCATGGACTACCGCCTGGGCAGCACACAGTTCGCCATGGTCGCACCGGAGCGTTACTTCAGCGAGGCCCTGGCTGCTCGCCTGGAGGGGTTTCTCTCGGCTGCCACGGCACCTGTTCTCTATGCCCGCGGCCTGGTCCGCAGCGATGATGGCAGCAAGCGCGTCAATCAGGTCCATGTCTACGGCGTAGATGATCGGTTCTATGCCCTCTGTCCGGGAGTTGATCCCTGGGGTGAAGAGAGCAAGGGCATGGTGCTGAATCGGGCCCTGGCCGATCGACTGGAGGCTGAAGCGGGTGACAGCCTGCTGCTGCGATTGGAGAGACCCGAGTACCTCTCACGTGAAATCGTCCTGGTGCCGGATGCCGATCGCTCGGTGGGAAGCCGCCAGACGGTGTGGGCCATCGTCGGCCCCGAACAGTTTGGCCGTTTTACCCTGGAGGCCAACCAGGCGATCCCCTACAACGTCTTCGTGCCACTTGCCTGGCTGCAGTCATTGATCGATCGCGAGGGTCTGGCCAACACCCTGTTGGTCGGTCTCGGTCTCGGTGCCCGAGCAGTGACGGAAAGCGAGGTCAATGAGGCCATTCAAGCGTGCTGGCGGCTAGAAGATGCCCAGCTTGAGTTGGCGTCCCGGCCGCGGCAGGGTCAGCTTGAGCTGTCGACCCCGCGGGTGTTCATCGATGAGGCCGTCAGCGAAACCTTGCGGAATGCCGATGGCCTGCTCACCTATTTTGTGAACGAGCTGCGTCATGATGAGCGGGCGACGCCCTATTCCATGGTAACTGCACTTGGCCGCGGCAGCCAGTTGGAGGCCCTGCCGACCGACATGCGGGACGATCAAATTGTCATCAGTCAGTGGCTGGCCGATGATCTCCAGGCACAGGTGGGCGACACGTTGCAACTGAGCTACTATGTTGTCGGGGAGCGGCGTGCGCTGACCGAAGAGCAAGAGGCCTTCGAGGTCTGTCGCATCCTCCCCATGACACATCGGGCCATCGACCCCAACCTGATGCCTGCCTTTCCCGGCCTAGCGGGGGTAGAGAACTGCAGAGATTGGGAGCCCGGTGTCGAGATCGACCTCGATAAGCTGCGGGATACCGATGAGACCTATTGGGACGACTACGAGGGCAGTCCCAAGGCCTTCCTGACACTGGAAGCCGGGCAGTCGATCTGGGCCAGTCGCTACGGCAAGCTCACGGCCCTGCGTTTTGACGCCGAGCAGGTCACGCCCGAGACGCTGACCCAACAGATCCTGGAAGGCACAGATCCGGCGGCCCTGGGGCTGTTCTTCATGCCGGTGCGGGCGCGGAGTGAGACGGCCTTGAGCCAAGGAACGGATTTTGGACCCCTTTTCCTTGGGCTGAGCATGTTCTTGATCGTTGGCGCGGTGATCCTGACCGGCTTGCTTTTCGGTTTTTCCATCGAGAGTCGCCGGCAACAAACCGGCCTTTTCTTGGCCCTGGGTCTCGGCCCCAAGTTGGTCCGTTCGCTTTTTGTGAGAGAGGGATTGGTGGTCGCCCTATTGGGAACCCTGCCCGGGCTAGTGGTGGGGCTCCTCTATGCGCGGCTGCTGGTCCTGGGTCTGGGCAATCTCTGGGAGGGAGCGATTGCACACGCCGCCGTCTCCTTTGCGGTGACAGCCCCGACCTGTGTGAGTGGCGCCCTAGGTGGCGTCGTGGCGGCCTTCGCTGCCATGCTGGTGACATTGCGGCGGCAGTTCAAGTATGAACCCCGCGCTCTGTTGGCCGGCGATGCCGTGCTGTCGGTTGCCGGGAAGGTGGGCCGGCAGTGGGTGAGCCTCGTCATCGGAGGCGTGGCCCTCTTGGCTAGCGCTGCGCTGTTGTTCGCGCCGTCGGAGAACAGTCAGGCTGCCTCCGGTCTCTTTTTCGGGGCCGGCTTCGGGCTGCTGGTCGCGGCGCTGGCCCTGTGCGCGCAGCTCCTGGGGCGACTCGCCTGGCGCTGGCATCGCCCCATGGTGACCCTCGGTGGCTTGGCGGCCCGCAACGTGTCGCGGCGGCGGGGCCGGAGCCTGGCGGCCATCGGATTGCTGGCGATCGGCATCTTCTTGGTCGTGAGCATCCGCGCCTTTCACAAGGACCCTGCGGCGGTAGACACGAGTCGCTCATCGGGCACGGGTGGCTTTCAGTGGATCGGCCAGGCAAGCCTCGGCATCCTGCACGATCTCGATACGGCAGAGGGCCGGGCCAAGTTGGGATTGGATCCCCAGGTGCTGGGGGAGACGCGCTGGGTTCCTCTGCGGGTCCACGACGGTGACGACGCCAGTTGCCTGAATCTCAACCGCGCCCAGACGCCGCGACTCCTGGGGGTGGATGCCAACGAGTTGGCAGATCGGGGCGCCTTTCGCTTCGTCAAGACGGAGGAATGGACCGGGGAGCATCCCTGGTCTTTGCTGAACAAGGAGTTGGGGCCCGACATAGTGCCCGTTATCGGGGACGATCCCACCGTGATGTGGGGGTTGGGCAAGAGCGTGGGCGATTCCTTGGAGTATCGCGATGAGGCTGGCAAGACCTTTCGTACCCGTATCGTGGGGACGATTGAAGGCTCGGTGTTGCAGGGCAATCTGCTAATGGCCGAGCGCCATTTTGTCCAGCGTTTTCCCTCCGAGGCAGGATACCGAATGTTCTTGCTTGAGACCCCTGAGGAAGCACAGACCGTGGTCGCCGACCACTTGTCTGAACGACTTCAGGATTCGGGTCTGGTCTTAACGAGCACCCGTGAGCGTTTAGCCATGTTCAACGAAATACAGAACACCTACCTGACCATGTTTTCGGCATTGGGAGGCCTCGGTTTGGTTCTGGGCACCGTCGGACTGGGGTTGGTGGTGATGCGGACCATGCTCGACAGACGGGCGGAAACGGCCATGCTCTTGGCCGTGGGGCTGAGCAGAAAACAGCTCAAGCGCATGCTGGCCTTGGAACACTGGGGTCTCTTGGCCGCCGGGCTGCTCAGCGGCTGTTTGGCCGCACTGGTCGCGATCCTGCCCGCCATGAGATCCTCTTCTCAAGTTCCGTATGCCGCGCTGATCATGTGTGTCGCGGGGATCGGCTTGTCGGGGGCGATCTGGGTGTGGTTGGCAACGCACGTGGCGTTACAGGGCCCCCTGCTTGAGGGCCTCCGCAGAGAATAGTGATCGATGAAACCTAATTGGAGCAAGATAGTGGACGAAACGAAACAGGCAGCAACCGTGTATGTCAAGGCGATGCAACGCTGGAACGTCTGCGCCGTCGCCTGTGTGATCATGGGGGCCGTCTGTGGCTGCCCCGTGACACCGGAGAGCACCGTACCCGCATACGCATCACAGGCGGAACTGGCTCAGAACTGGCATCGCTTCAGGGGCATCGGCGGTGCGGGCGTCACCGGCCTGACCACGATCCCCACGCAGTGGGACGGAGCCTCAGGGGAGGGTATCCTCTGGAAGACGGAGGTCCCGCGGAGGGGCCACAGTTCCCCTGTGGTCTGGAAGGACAAGGTCTTTCTCTCGGGTGGCACCACCGATGGCTTGCAGGTCTACTGTTTCGACGCCCAGCAGGGCAAACTCCTGTGGACGGGGTCCGTGCCCACCGAGGCCGACCAATTGGAGGACCTCGAGGTGATGGAAGACACCGGCCTGGCCGCCTGCACGGTGGCCACCGATGGGGCACGCGTCTATGCGATCTTTGCCAGCGGCGATCTGATCTGCTTCGACTTGGCGGGCAAACAGCTCTGGCACCACCCATTGGGCGTTCCCGAGAGCGTCTACGGCTATGCCACCTCACTCGAGGTCTATCGCGATCGGGTCCTGGTCCAATTCGATCAGGCCTACGACGACGAGGGCAAGTCTTTCATGGCGGCATACGAGGGGCCGACGGGAAAGCTCGTCTGGAAGACCGAGCGGCCGGTGTCGAATGGTTGGACGTCGCCCATCATCGCCAAGGTCGGAGAACGCGAACAGTTGATCACCGTGGGTGCGCCCCTGGTCATCGGATACGATCCCGAGACCGGACGAGAACTCTGGCGGGCGGAATGCGTGGAGGGTGACGTCGCGCCCTCGCCCGTCGTGGCGGAGGGCATGGTGTTCGCCATCGAGCCCTATTCGCAGATGCTGGCCATTCGCCTGGATGGTCAGGGGGATGTCACCGAGACCCATATCGCCTGGCGCAACGAAGATGGCGGGCCCGACATCTGCAGCCCCGTCACGGCCAGTGGCCTGATCTACCTCCTGGACAGCCAGGGCGAGTTGGCCTGTTTCAAGGTGACGGATGGGAGCGAGCTGTTCCGATACGATCTGGATGAAATGTTCAACGCTTCCCCCAGTATCGTGGGAGACACACTCTACCTATTAGACGCGGAAGGCACGATGCACATGACGGCCGTGAGTCCGGAGGCGCCGCAAGAGGTGAAGACCGCCTCTCTGGGAGAGAAGTGCTTCGCCTCGCCGGCCTTTGTGGAGGGACGGATCTATATTCGCGGGGAAAAGCATTTGTGGTGCATCGGAAAAAGCAGTAATCAGTGATCAGTAATCAGTAGTCGGTGGTTAGTGGTTGGTGATTCAGACAGGGGAAAGCGTTAATATGGGGCATGTGGATGAGGCGACCCGACGAGATAATCCCCTTGACGGTACCGCGCTCCCTATATACAACTACTCCTATTCAGGAGGCTTTGGATAATAGCTTCGACCACTGCACACCGACCGTGAGCAAGGAGGCCTAGGTTATTTGCCTCGATCTCTCGTGAAAGATTGCGTTGTTGACTGCGTCTCTTTCGATTAGGAGACGTCCCTTTTACATTCCGTCACGCCAGACAATTAGTTTTTGAGGCTGATCTCATGGACATCGATGAAATGTTGAGAAACATCCGGAGCGGGCAGGTTCCGCAACTGGGACCCTTATTTAAGACGCGGGCCCTGTTGATCGTGCCCGTCGTTGTGCTGCTGCTGCTGAGCGGCGTGTCGACCTTCTATAGCATCGAAGCCAGCGACGAAGGTGTGGTGCTCAGATTCGGCAAGAACTTGAAGACGGTCCCGCCGGGTCTCCACTTGAAACTGCCCTGGGGGATCGATAGGGTCTACAAGGTTCCGGTACAGCGTATTCAGACATTGAAGTTCGGTTTCGAAACGACGCAACCCCGCCGCTTTACGCGGTCCGCTCGGCAAAGCACAGCGGATCTGGGGGTCGCCGAGATGTTGACCGGCGATCTGAACCTGGGCCGCGTCGAATGGAACGTGGAGTACCGCGTGAAGGACCCCGTGCAGTATCTGTTCAGCATCGGCAGCACCGAGGCCATCGGCCGGAGGGGCCTGCCCAGCGGGTCGGAGACCGAGGTGAATCCGGCGGTGCCCGATACCATTCGCGACGTCTCCGAGTCGGTCATGCTGCGCGACGCGCTGCGCGCGTTCGGAAGACGCCGCGATGCGCGCGAGCGCGCCCAAAGCGCACCTCCGCTCGTTGGCGATGTGGCTCTGGCTCGCGGACGAGGAAGAGTATCTGAGTCGGCTCGCGTCGAACGTGATCGCGGGTGCTCTTCCCGCGAAGCAGGTCGACGCTGCGGCACGCCGAGCGGGGCTCGAGAAGATCCGAACGCTCGGCGAGACGGCCTGCGCAGACGCCCGCGACCTC
>JADFMM010000197.1 GCA_022563885.1 Planctomycetota bacterium
GCTTTCCGCTTTTGGGAAAATCGAGAAACAAATCGCCCAATGGCATGTACGCTTGCTGGTACTTATGTATTCCCAGCATCTTCTGTGCAGTTGCCTCTGCATCGCTGTATTCGCCTCGCTCGAGTTGTTTTCGAACCGTGGCAAGATGCACAAAGGCTTCGGGATTGTCGTAGCTGTGGGGACCACCGCTCCAGAGCGTGTCTTCGTTCAGTTGAAGATGCTCCTGCTGAATCCCTCCATAAACCATGGCCCCAAGCCGCCCGTTACCTATGGGCAGTGCCTCGGTCCATTCGGTAGCTGGTTGTGCATACCAGAGCTTCAATGCTCCTGACGCCACTCGCGTTTGTGTTGTGGTTTCATTCTCAGCAGCAGCCACCATGCCTGCCAGGATTAGGATCATTCCCGTGATGACAATATGTCCATGTCTGTTCATTTCGTAGTCTCTTTCACTCGTTTTCCATAGTTAATGGAAGCACTGTCTCGCAATAGCCCTAGGGAAGGCATTGATGAGCAGCATGCGGATGTGTTGATTTACTTGCTGTCGGAACTTGGATTATGTGCGTACATCAAGGTGTCGAGATGAGATGAGCGGCGGCGCCGTCCCCTTCGACGTTCCCCGCGATTCGGGCGGCCCGGCTGATCGGAACGGAGCTTCAGTACGGCCTGCTTCGTATAAGGCGCCTTCAATCCCTTGCGGTTGTGATAGTGGTTGTAGACCCGCTCGTACATTGGACGGAGCCTGCCGCGGTCTTTGGTGGATATGTTCCTGTAGTGATACCGTCCCTCAAAACTCTCAAAGGGTTCATATGGCACGTCGAAGCCCAGATTGTATTTTGCGGTATACTCAAAGCCTTTGAGCAAACGATTGTCCAGCGCTCCGTAAAGATCGACGCCCTGGATCCACGCCGTCTCACAAGTGTTGGCCAAGAACTCCAGTCCCATCTGAGTGTGTCCCTGATCGCGGCCGGATTCCTGGCACTGTCCAGATTCCTTGAAGTAGTTGCCGATTGCCCCGTTGCCTTTTCCGTTCAGGTAGTATCGCTTTGCGCGATCGAACATGGCTTGATCGTCTAGGAAAACACCCATGGCCATCATGGCCTGCAACATAGACGCATCCCAATTCCCGTTGGCGGAAGGGTAGAAATCCTTGATGACCGGATACCAGATTTCGCGCAACATCCTTGCAAATTGCGTCTGCTTCTCTTCAGGCCACTTGGCATCGGTGTGTTTGAGAAACTCGGCGGCGATGCAAAAGTGGTAGCCACTCATGCCGATCAGCAGGCGCGCGTCGTGATTGCCGATCGATTTGAGCGTCTTCGACCATGCGTCGACGATTTCCGCAGATTTCTTCGCATGCGCTTCCTCGCCCGAGAGTGCCCAACACAAGGCGTGCATGTAGGCGGCCCGGGCGTCTCCGCTGAAATCAGAGGAACCAATATTGGGATTGTTGTATGGGCCGCGTTCGACGTTGGGAAAAGGACTAGGTTGCCAGTCTAGGGATGCATGGCGAGAGCCCTTGAGAGCCTCCCAAGCTGCCGACCAGGGCTGTTCACCTGCCTCAATTTTCGACTTGATAAAGTCAATGCTCTCTTGGCTGTGACCGACGCCGGGATGGGTAAATTCTGCCAACGTGGGCGGGCAAAAGACAGATGCGAGTAGAGCGACGAGCGTCAGCGATCGTATTTTGTCAGCGTTCATTTTCTATCAGGTCACTTCCTTGGGCGTTCATGATTCGAATGCAAATTGAGCTTTATCTCCGCTACCCTTCATCAGTGACGGGTGCGGCCAGCTGCGTCGGCTTTTTTGAGGGCTGTCGCCAATTTTCGGGTCACGGCAGCCTGCTCCTTGGACAGATTGATGAGTTCGCCCGGATCTTGTGCTAAGTCGTAGAGTTCGTACGTTTCGTCTCTGTTGGCGTCATAGCGCACAATCAACTTCCAACGACCGGAGCATACAGCGATCACGCTATCTTTGCCGTCGCCCAGAACAAAGACCGCCTCACGCTTCGATTTCCTGGACGCCTGGTCGAGAAGAACTGGCAATAGACTGATCGAGTCCTCCGCCGCATGGCGCGGAAGT
Source organism: Planctomycetota bacterium (assembly GCA_022563885.1). Classification (GTDB taxonomy): domain Bacteria; phylum Planctomycetota; class Phycisphaerae; order Sedimentisphaerales; family Anaerobacaceae; genus JAIPFM01. The sequence continues at coordinate 2,080 of JADFMM010000197.1, forward strand.
TCCCGGTCAAGGATGTCGGCTACGGTGGCGAACAAGTCAGTCATGTTCAACGTGTAATCCGACGAAGCTCCCGGATCAATTCGTCCCGGCCAGCGCGCAATAAAGGGAACACGGTGACCTCCCTCATAGGGATGTCCCTTACCATCTCGCCAGGGTCCATTCGTGACATGGCCCATTTTTTTTGCGTCTTCCTTGGCGGTCTTAAACTTTTCTCGAATTGCTCCAGAGTCGTCGGCAAGATTTAACTTGACGTGTTGCGTTCCCTTGAAGTCTTTCGGTGTGGAACCATTGTCGCTGGTAAATATGACAAGCGTTTTCTCAGTGAGTTCGAGCTCATCGAGCGTCTTGAGAATCGTGCCGACATGGAAATCCAATTCCTGAATGTGGTCACCAAATAGCCCGGCTTCACTGGTGCCACGGAATCTCGCTGCTGGTGTGACGTGGGTGTGCGGAGCACAGGGAGTGAAGTACAGAAAGAAGGGCTTTTCGGCATTCTTACGAATGAAGGCAACAGCCTTGTTGGTGAGCGTGGTATCCACTTGGTCCTCGATACGTGGCTCTGCGAGGCCTTTCGGGAAGTCGCGTCCTCGGACGATGCGAAAATCTTCGCCAGGCTTACGGCCGACCAAGTCGTGATTCTCGATGAAGGCTCGCGTTGAATCGTTGTGATTGGAGGGCACACCGAAATGGTAGTCAAAGCCCACTTCCAGCGGCCCAGTGATCGGCACCTTGTTCCAATCCTTGCTGTATCCAAGGTGCCATTTGCCAATTGCCGCACAAGTGTACCCCTGGCCCTGAAGGAAAGACGCTATTGTCATCCGGTCGCCGCTGAGCCGATAACCGTTGCCTTTGCGATGAAGTCGCCAAGGGCAGTATCCCGTCATCAAACCGTACCGGGAAGGTGAACAAAGTGAGGCTGCTGAGTGAGCGTCTGTGAACTTCATCCCGTCGCGGGCGAGGGCATCAATGTTTGGGGTGTGAATCTTGGTCGCCCCATAGCAGCTCACATCCCCGTAGCCCAAGTCATCAGCAAAGATGATGACGATGTTTGGCGTCGATGATGCGTCATCTGCCATCAAGGGAATGGAGAACGAAACCACCACGAAGGTGGCCAAGGATATCACAGCGTGTTTAACAGTCATGAATGCGCTCGTCGCGGTTAGAATACTTCGATCCGAATCAGGGCAAGATCCCTACTTGTCTCCCTGATGGTGTGGACTTTCCAGCAGGTGTTTCCTGAGCAGGTCCTCGCCGTAATCGTTACCCGGTTCGCGAAACACCGTATGAATATGGTTGATCGGACCAGCGTTGCGGCCGGGAGGGTAGTGATTGTCGAACTCAATGATGACGCTCGGGCCGTGGATCCGGTAGTAGTATGGTTTGTTCTCTTCCGTGCCGGCCCAAGCGAAATGAATTTTCTCCAGCCCCGATGTCAAAATACGATCCATCTGAATGTGAGCGATGTTGTGCTCGTAGTTATGGACATATTCGTCGATCAGAGACATCAGGAGACGACGCTGGGCGGCGTTGAGTTCGGAAGCCGGTAAGCCCGAGGGCGTCTTCAACTGGTCTCCGCGCGTGGGACCGGTGATGACGTCGCGAGGCGCTACTACGTCAATGATCGCTTTGGCACGCTGCTTCTCGTTGAGTGAGTCGAAGCGCTTTCTGCCTTTCTCATCCTCCGCGCTTTGAACGTACCAGCCGGCGTAAGTTCCCTCTGGTAGTCGAGCCGGATCGGACCCCATGAATGCGGGTCGGACCGATACTTCGTCGCCGACCACGGTGATGTTCAGCGCGAGGTGATGTCCGTCCAGTTGCCAACCCCAGGCTTTGTCCCTTGAGGGATTGCCGAAGATGCCAATCCAGTAGAGATCGTGTCCGAACATGGGCGTATTGTTGGGGCGGCGTTGGGCTGCCATCGCTTTCAAGAGCTCATCAAGATGCATGATGCCGGAAGTTTTGAGATACCCTTGGCTGCTCAGCGTACTTTGAAGCAGCCGATGGGCAAGCGATCGTTGTTTGGGTGACATCTCCTTGAAGCTGACGCCCTCGCGCTTAAATGAAGTTGCGGGGAGGTTGCTCCACGCTCGGCGTTCCTTGTCGTCCATGACGAACGAGGCGTTTTTTCTCAGCTCCGGGCTAAGGCCCTCGAGAAAGGCAACTGCAGCTTTTCGGATTTCGGCCACGGGAGCCCTATATTCCCCCTCCTTTTCTTGAGCATTCGTGATATTGATGCAGAGAACGAGGATTGTTGAGAGCACAAAGCGTTTCATGTTCTGCCTTTCTTGATTCTTTAGCGATCTTGTTTTTTTGGGGGCTGTGATTCACTTGGCCTGTCGTAATTCAATTTAGAGGCGGGCCCAAGAGGATGACGTACGAATTTATTCGCACCTCAATTTCATGCCGACCACTAGTAGCGGTTGTTAGTCCGTGTGTCATCTTGGGCGGGTAGTGAATGGTTTACGCAACTTGAGGATAGTGTCCTTGTTTGTCTCCCATTCAGAATTCGCTTCGGCGCGCCAGATGCGAACGCGTTTGATTTCGTGCCAAGTTGTCCCCAGCGTCAAGGAGACCAAGTTCTTCGGCATGCGGATCTGCTCTGCCATTGCGTAGGCAACATGATCGCCCATGCGGAACAAGGCCTCATTATCGACGATTTCTAGCGTTGCGGTGTACCCGGTTTTGGGCTCGGCGTTGATTGGCTGATGATCTAACCGTAGGCCTCGGCTGCCAGTCGTCTCATCTCGCCTGCCCACATGCTCGAGCACGAAACCCGTTTCCGTGTAGCGGCTCTTGGCATTGACCCACGCCGAGACGATATGTCCCTTGAGTTGGGGACGCTGATCCGCGGCGATACGCAAAAACTGGTTGTGCCACGACTCCGTCATGTCTCCATAACGGAACGTGACTTCGACGATTAAGTTTTGGGCGTCAAGACCCCGATACGCGGCAACGGGCGGGTGCCCCATGCCCTCCTGCCACGTTGAACGCCAAACGTTTGATTTCGGCGCCGCCCGCTCCCATGATCCTAATGCTGTTTTCAGCCCGATACCGTCATTGAAATCGGTAATCGTCTTGCCACCGCAGTCTTTGGAACCATCGTCGGCCAAAATCAGCTTGCCACGCTTCGCTAGCACGGTCGGCAGTGGCAAATCATCGGCAATCGCATGACCGGCGCAAGCAAACATGATGAACGCAACGATAGCAACTAAACGAGCACTGGAGAATTTCTTCATCATCATTCGAATTTCTGGTCCTTTTTTGGGGTGGCGCATCGCCTGCCACGCGTCCAGATGTCGCCAAGCCTCACGGTGAAGCCTGGAAGGATTGCTGGGCCGGAACGGTTCCGTCAAGCTTCGGAAATTGTGCCGGTGTTGTCGGCGAAGGTTTCAGTTTCTACACCTAATCTTTGAAGCATGGTGACGTAGAGATTCGACAGGGAAAGATCCTCGTAGGTTGCCTTCATTCTCCACGGCTCCGTGTCTCCCGGAGCCCAGCCCCCGCGGTAGGCGCCGGCTCCGGCATAGTTGAGATATTGTCCGTGTTTGAAACCCATCTTCTTACCCCCAACCAATACCAGAGGATAGTTACGGGAAAGGTGGAAGGCACTGGAAGCAGATCCGAAAAGAAGAAGCGAATTGTCCAGCATGTATCCTTCGCCTGCAGGCTCGGGCGTCGATTTCAGCCTGGCCGCGAAGCGACCGAATTCTTCGGCTTGAAAACGGCAATAGGTGCCGAAATTCTTCCAGCCGTCGGGCAATTTCGTTTGGTGCGAGAGTGTGTGCGTCAGAGGAAACCCGACGGCCCGCGCGAGGTAGTCGCTGATCCCGGCACCAAGCTCCTTGCCGATCATATAGGTCGCGACTCGCGTCGAATCGGTTTTGAAGGCGAGATAGATCAATTCATACATCGTCTGTATATACTCTCGCGGATCATCGGGTGTGATGTCAAGATTCAGGTGATCGACGTCGACTGTTGGAAGCGGAAGGTTCATCCACCGCGATGCCTTCGCAACCTTGATCTCGGTGTCACGCACGGAATCAAGAAATGCTTCGAAAGTCTCTTGATCCTGTTTCGATAGCTCCTTTCGCAAAGAACGCGCATCTTCCATAAGATGATCCAGCGCGCTTTGGCTGAGGGCCAGACGCCGTGCGGCATCGCCGTCTTTTTTCACAAACAGCATGTCGAAGATCCGTTTCGGCTTGTTTTCTGCCGGGATGGCACGGCCGCTGCGACAGAACGAAATCGTATGGGCGCCCCGGGGCGTTCCCGCCCCTCCATCGGTCGACATGACGAGTGACGAGACACGGGTCTGTTCTCCGACATGCGCCGCGTAAAACTGATCGAGCGAAATCGCGTTCTTGTAATCGCCTCTCCCGCCCGTGTTAGCCCCCGTGAGGAACTGGTCGGCATTGGAATGGCCGTGAATGGTGCGTGCCGCCGGGTGCGACAATCCAGAAAACACCGTCAACTCGTCGCGCAGCGGTTCCAGCGGGTCGAGACATTTAGTGAAGGTGAAATCCTCCCCCGCGCCACGCGGAAACCAGGACCAGTCCTCGTAGGCCGGATCCTCTTTAAGCGGCATGGGCACACCGTTGGGCAGGTAGAAGCAGGCGAGACGTTTCGGGGTGGCGGGCTTATTGGCGGCACCGGCGATTCCGGAAAACGTCTCGAAAGCCGGTAGGGCAAGGGCGAACCCACCGATTCCGCGAAGGAAGTGCCGACGGTCAAGGGTGTCATGTTTGATATTCATGTTCGATTTCCGTCCTATTCTGGGTCTATTTTGCAAGTCGAACGAGCGGCAAATCGCCGGCTCCCTTTATCGTCGTATTATCAGCAGTTATCGCGACTGAAAAACATCGCTGGTCACTAGCAACGTAACCAGAGTCGCAAGCCCGTCCCCTTCCTTCCTTAATTCGGCAGTTAGACGGTCGACACTCGAGCGATCGCCGAAGGTGAGCGGCCGCCCAAGAGCGAAGGTGATCATCTTGTGAACCATCGCCCGAGCGAACTGGTCTTGCCGGTTAGCTAGCAGATAGCGTTTCAGTCCGTCCATGCCGTCAAGTTTATGCTGGTTGAACAAGAGGCTCGACGCATCGACGTCTTTTCCCTGGATCTGCGTGCGCCAGCTGCCGACGGCATCAAAGTTCTCGAAAGCGATCCCCCATGGGTCGATCTTCACGTGGCACGACATACCGGCCGCCTTGTCACGATGATTCTCGATCCGCTGCTTGAGGGTGAGCTTCAGAATCTCGGGATCAGCCAGATCGATCTCAGGAACGGCCGGTGGTGGTGGTGGCGGAGGATCGTTCAAAAGACTCTCGAGCAACCAGACACCGCGTTTGAGCGGATGCGAGTCCGTACCATCGGAATTCATGGCCAGCAACCCCGCCATCGTCAGCACCCCACCGCGAATGTCCTCCGGTTTCAGCGACACCTTCTGGAAGCGGTTCCCGCTGACGTCGCTGATCCCGTAGTGCTGGGCGAGCCGTTGGTTGACCAGTGCGTAATCGGCGTGAACGAAATCCATCACGCTGCGATTGTTTTGCAGCACTTCCTCGAAGAACGCGATCGGCTCCTGTTGCATCGCTTCCTTCAAGATGCTGTCGAACTGCGGATAAGTTGACTCGTCGACGGCCAGATAATTGAGCAACTCCATGTTCAACCATTGCCGCACGAAGTGCTGCGAAAAACGCTCATGCCGCGGGTCGGCAAGCATGCGTTTCGTCTGACGGACCAGTTCGTCCGTCTCGCCGAGTCGCCCTTTCGCCGCGAGGTCGAGCAGTTCGTCATCCGGCGTACTACACCAGAGGAACATGGCAAGACGAGTCGCCAGTTCGAATTCATCGAGCGTACGATCAGCTTCCGTCGGCGAACGATCGGACTGAACCAGATACAGAAATCGCGGAGACGATAGCACCGTGGCCAACACCTCAATCACAGCTTGCTGAAAATCTTCGCAAACGGGGCTAATGCGAGCAAGATACGCCATCTTCAGATCGACTTCTGCGTCGGTGACGCTGCGCCGCCAGGCCCGTGTCATAAAACGCGACACGATTTCCCGCGCATACGCGCCTTCGTTTTCGCTGTTCTCGCTGTCGATGAAAATCCGCCTATGCGAGGCAGGCGGCCATTGCTCGTAGACAGGGGCCGACACCTCGACGTAATCGAACTGCACGTCAGCTGCTTGAGAAAGCGACGTATTGTGCAGCCGAATGTATTCGGGCGGATTTGTCATCTTTGGCGTACCTAATGCCACGGTCTTGCGCATCGGATTGCGCGGGTAAATCTCACTCAGTGGAATATCCCACTGATAAAACTTCGGTTTCCCAGGAGACGCATCGATCACGAGGTCACGGTCACTGATTCTCACGGAGGCCTTCGAATTGTTGCTCCCCTGCCAGCCGAATTCCAGACCGACACTGGGAATAAGATTGCCTGCGGTGGATACTCGCGACGCGCGGATGCGAACTCGAAGTGTCCCCTCGTCTGGCAACTTATTCCCGAGCTCGACAACAAGCCGCTGCCCAGCCGGGAGCACGGCAATGTACTCGGATGGCTCAGGCACTTCGGGACGAGTCATCGTGGGCGCCCACGCATTGACCGCCCGGCGGAAAGACCAGGTGGCCGGTACCGTCTGGCCAGTTTCTGTGTTCTTGTAGTGAGCGCCTCTGCCACCTCGATTACCTCTCTGCCTACCTCTCCGCCTGACTTGTGCCTGTGATTCTTGCGTCTGGGTCTCGGACTGTTCGTTCGTCTTTTCGAGCTTAAGAAACTTATTCTCCGACGCCCGTTTCGCCGAAACACCCCAATACAACATTTCGGGACGCTCGCCACGCACCGTGGCTCGATTCAGTGCGTTGCGGTTCAGTTCGAGGTAGGTGCCGTACTGGCTGGCTGTCATCTGCAGCATTTCGGAACTGTTCCTGAAACCATCTTCCGACACGGGATCGGGCGGCAGGTCTTTCGCAAACTCCAACGCCAGCCCCAGCAAATCCTGCAGCGCGTAGTTGTACTCGTAACGCGTCATTCGGCGAAACGATGAATGCCCCTGCTCGGCACGGCGTACCTGCGAAGCGATCTGAAACTCAGAGGAGAGCCAGTCGATGATCCTGCTGCGATCGTCGTCGGCCAGTTTGGGACCCTCTTCGGGCGGCATCTCGCCATTGCTCAGGACATCCATCACCTCAAGCCACCATTCGGCATCCTCGCCGTGGACCAAGTCGGGATCGAGAGTGTCCACGCGAAACTTGGCCTTCTGTTTCTTCGGGCCGTGGCACTCCCCGCAGGAGCCGGCGAGGATCGGCGCGATCTCAGTCCGAAACCCTTCCAGATCCGCCTTTAGGGCATCGTTCGAAGCAGGATGCGAATACGTCGAAAGATACTTCGATTGAGTCGCCCCAGCGGCTTTGATCTGTTCCAGCGTTAATTCTTCCGCCGCCTGCAAAGAAGACACGAGCAGAAACAGGCTGACGACAAAGATAATTCGAGGCGTTCTCATGGTGATTCTGCCTTACCAGAAATATGCGTTGTCATTCCGATTTGTGCCGACGACATGCCGGTGATACAGGCCGCGCGCGTCGGCGAGCAGACCGAGGTGCGATACAAGGCCCCCGGATCGGCAGCAGTCGCTGGTGCGGCCAACTGGCATGCTGCCCATAAAACTCCGATTCTCTTTCTCATTGATTGTTCTTCCGATTCCTGCACCTCTTGCTGGCGGGTTTCCCTTACGGTCAATAGGTTTCCAACAAAGCCTCCAACTCCTGTACCACTTCGGGGTACTGGTTGTAGAGATTTTTGGTCTGATTCACATCCGCCTCCAAGTCGTAGAGTTGGGCGGGAAGCGCATCCTCCTTGATCCTTCCGTTTTCAATATCGCTGTTGACGCCGCCAACCAAGGCGACCGCAGCGGGGCCACCCCACGCATGTTGATGTGATTTTGACCCTTTAAATCCACCACTGCCCTGTGCAGGGATGTACATCCACTTTCCCTTACGGATGGATAAATGCCGCTCGCTCCTCGCGGCCAATAGCAGCTCTTTGCGAATCGATTCTTCGGGATTATCCAGTAATGCGGGCAATACGTTAACACTGTCCGTCTTTTCCAGAGCGTTCGGATCCTGTCCCGTGAGGGCCATGAAGCTGGCCAGCATATCCACATTGCAAATCAGTTGATCGGATTCGCTTCCGGCTTCGATTTTACCCGGCCACTTCGCAATGAATGGCACTCGGTGCCCGCCTTCCCACACGCCGAATTTAAAGCCCAGCAGATCGCCGTTTATTTTGTGTCCCGCCTTCACTGCATTGCGACCGCCCAGATTCATCATGGCTCCGTTATCACTGGTGAAGATAACCAACGTATTTTCACTCAAGCCCTGTTTCTCAAGACATTGGGTCACTTCTCCGACCATCCAGTCCAACTCTTGAATGAAGTCGCCATAAAGTTCCGCCTGGCTCGTCCCCTGAAATCGTTTTGCGGGCGTGAAGGGGTGGTGAATATGGGTCGTTGCGAGGTAGAGAAAAAACGGTTTCTGCTTATTGGCCGTAATCCAATCTACTGCCTTTTCCGCCAAAACAGTTCCCACTGTATAGTCATTGTACTTCTTGTGAGCTTCCACCGCCCCTTTAAATCTATTGGGAGTACGCTGAGAGGCCTCAGGCGGGATTTCTGTGATCGGTGTTGCCTCTTCATGCACCCCTCTGCCGAGATAGACCAAAGGGTCGGAAGGGTCTGCGCCTACGATGCGATCATTCTCTACATAGACGTACGGAGGAGCGCTGTTCACCACAGGTATACCAAAGTAGTAATCAAAACCGAGATCCTGAGGCCCGGGGCGCAGCGGTTCTTGCCAGTCGTTTGCCCCCTCTCCAAATCCCAGGTGCCACTTGCCCAGTGCCGCTGTCGCATAGCCTTTGCTTTTGAACACGTCGGCGATGGTGAGCTTATCCGAGTCAATAATGAGCCCAGAAGTAACTGGCAGGGGTCCCCAAACGCCTTCACCGTCATTCGCCCTAACGGGGTATTCTCCGGTCAACAACGCATAGCGCGAAGGCGTACAAACAGCCGAGGCCGAATGTGCATCGGAAAACTTCCTTCCCTCCGTCGCCAGCTTATCAGACAGCTACGACAAAAGTATTCCTACGCTGCCGCTGCCAGCCTAGTGAACCCGGTGAAATCGCCGCGAAGCGGCTTTAATGTTGGTTCTGGACCCTTTATAGAGGTATTGTGACCGAGAATTGCCCAAAAACGTATAACATAACCCCGAAAAACGGCCCTATTGGCCCTTTGGTATACGATTTCACGCATTTTTGCGCAGACCGAGGCTCGAAGAATATTCCAACCTGTTGTCTTGAGATAGATCACGTGGAATACGCGTGGAGCA
>JADFMM010000455.1 GCA_022563885.1 Planctomycetota bacterium
GGCCGCTTCTCAATCGCCAAATCCTCACTGTAGCTCACTACACCTCCGGTTTGGCTCAATCGGCGCGACCAAATCTACGGCACACTTGAACCCCAAAATCTCCAATTTATTTCTTGCCGATCCCTAAGTCATCACAGTTCCAGGAGATGATTCTCGGAATGTCACAGTTTTCAGGAGGACGTCGAGGAATTGTTCGGAGAAAGTGTCGGTGGCGAGTGTGACCAACGAGTCTGTGGATACCTACGCCGGAGGGGCCTTCGCCACCTTCATGGCCTCCTGCACTTCTTCCAGCAGCTCAAGTTGTTCCTTGCCGATCCCTTAGGGGCAACGCGATAGCCGCTGGGATCAATGGCCGCCCACCGAAGCGTGACGACGCCGCGATCCAGAGTCGCGAATTCCGTGCAAATACCATTCGACCGCGATCTCGGCGAGTTCCCGATCACCGCCTGAGAATGTCGTCAGGTTTTCGGTAGCGCCGGCGCTGGCGAACGCCGCCCTGACGACGGCCGGGGCTACCGTCCCCTCTCCCGCTACCCACATCCGCGTGGGCGCCCCGAGGGCCAATAGCCCCGGTAGGTCGTCATACTTTGCTGCGCCAGGCACAAAGTTGACGTCGTAAACATCTTTGAGGTCGGCAAAGCGAAATCCCCTGGTATTGATGGACGCGCTGCTCACGGCCCCCTGTGCCTGTGCGACGGCTGCAGCCACCAGCGGTCCGGAGCCATGTAACCCCACGAGACCGACCTCGTTCGAGTGCAGATCGCCCCCTTTGGCCCATGCGATCACCGCCAGGATGTCGTGCACACGGTGAGCAAATAGGGGCAGGTTGTAGCAGTAGGTCCATCCGGCAAATGCCTCTTCCCCAGGCAGTGAACGCTGCTGTTTGTTCGGTGGTTCGCCCGCCAGGGATTCTCCTTGATAGAGCAGATCGACACCAACAACGGTCACGCCTGCATCGAGCAGCCTGCGAATGGGCCGATTTACTGAGCCATTATTCGCATAGAGGCCGGACTTCCCCTCTGGCTCGACCCAAATCACTGTTTGGCCGCTGGCCTCTTTAGGGGCGAGCATGACCATTGGCAGTTTCGCTTGATGATCGTCTATGGTTCGATAAGAGAGGAGTCCGAGTGTTTCTCGATGTCTCTCCTTGTCCTGTGACCGTGTGGACTCGAACCCGAGTGCCGGATCGTCGGGCAAATAGCGCAGCAAAACGTCCCAGGCCCCCCCGACTACCTCCCGATAGCGCCGCAACGATTTGGCGTCCTGGGGAGTCAGGGCAGCGATTTGTCGCTTGGCGTCGTTGGTCAGCCACCGGAGGAGCCTACTTTCTGAATGGGTGTTGTCCCCTGGTCGAGGATGTTGATCGTTCCAAACCGAAAGTCTCTCCTGAGGTAAGCGGTGGTAGGGGCGTTCGAGAATCGGTTCGGCCAGTCCGAGGTCGAGATGGCGGTTGACCCAATGGTACATAGCCGCTCGACTGACGTAGTTGTAGTTGTGGGGAAACTGCAGAAGTGCCACATGGGACACATTAAGACTGGCTCCTAGCATATCGTAGTGTTGTTGCAGTTCCGGAAACCCGCTCTCCGGCATGGTTCGTGTGTCGTCGTCAGCCGAGATCAAGAGTAATGGTTTCGGTGCGTGCAGGGCGGTGAATTCGAGGTTGTACGTACCGATGCGAAGTCCGCTGATGTTCTCGCAGGTGCACCCACCCTGTCGCGTGGTAGAGACAATGACCGCGGGTACCGAAACGAGCGGTCGTTCGTCGACGGCGCACAGCATAAAGGTCTGGGTTCCACCGCCACTGCCTCCCGTGACGGCAATCCGTTTGGGATCAACATCGGGCAAACTGACCAAGAAGTCGAGAGCCCGGATAGAATTATAGGTGTGCAGGCCCATTGGGTTTTGGAGGTGTAGTTCAGCCAGGGGACTGTAGAAACCCGAAGCAGGGGGTTCCTTGAACTTCGTACGCGAATTCCTGAACCGGTGGGCGACGTCAAGGGGTATCTGTACACTGTCGCCGTAGCCGATCATATCATAGTGAAATACGACGCAGCCCATGCGCGCCAGTTGTACGCATCGCGATTGCATGAAGCTGCGACCGCCTTCTTCGAATCGTTCTGCGCCTCGAGCAATCTGCTGACGAACGTCCTCAAGTCCTTCATCAAGAAAACGCCCGCCCGGAAAGTGCCCATGCGGGCTCAGGACGGCTGGCCGTCTTACCGCTTTGTCTTTGGGACGGTAGAGATTGCCGGTCACATAGAATCCGGGGAGACTTTCAAAATAGACTTTTTCAACCGTATAATCCGTCTGGTCAATCATGCCATGAATGACGGGATTCAGGGGCGTTGTGCTGGGCATGGGCCATAGCCCCAGTGTGACTCGCAAGATTCGGCGAATGTCTTTTTTGCGCAGCTCCCATGCCTCGGATGAGTGAACTGGGTCAAAGGCGAAGTCACCCCGTTCACCCCTCAGCGGACCGAGTCGGGAGTCGGCAGGGGTCGTACCAGGTGGTAATACACGCGGGGGTCCCGCCGCCACGGTTGGCGCCGTCAGTGCGAAGTAAAAGGCCGCGGAGATTAGGGCGAAGCGCCAAGACCGACAGGCATTTGTCCCTCGTGTGCCTGAAAGAGCGCGAGAATACATAGTTTGCTCCCGAATAAGCTGTGAGATCGAACCGACAGATACAATCCCTCGCCTATGCTACCAGGCATGGCGGGGAGTTCCTATCATCTGTCTTGTTGTTGGCGATTTTGCCAAGGTTTTGTTAGAACTGGCGAAATAATCAGGGCAAAGGGTGTGAGAAGATAACGATATTCGTGCTTTTTTGACAAATCAACACCGAGGGAACGGCAAGAAATAACTTGGACTTTTGAATGCCCAATTGCACCCCATCTTTGATCGCTTCTCAATCGCAAAATCCGCGACGTAGGACAGCTGCGCCTGTGGTTTCGCTCAATCGGGCGCGACCCAATGTGGGCCCACTT
>JADFMM010000456.1 GCA_022563885.1 Planctomycetota bacterium
GAGCCCAAGGAATACACCGGTGAATGGCGCTGTGACACCCACCCCCGATGTAGCAACGACGGCAAGCTCATCTGCATCGATTCGACCCACGAAGGAAATGGGAGACAGATGTATCTGATCGACATCCACTCCTTGGAGTTGTGGTGATCGATCCCGCCTCACGCCGTCGAAGATCGGATCTGTGTCATCGTTTAGAAGCTCTGGAATTCCGAGCGTTATCTCGGCAGTCAAGCCGGCGATCTGTTTGGTCCGGTAGCACGGGTAAGGGGCAATGATGGCAAATGAGCACACCCTCGTCATCATTGGGAATGGCGTCGCGGCGAACGTTTTGGGATTCTACTTACGTCGGGACGCGGCGACGCAGACAGAGCCTAAGATCATTCAAATCTCCCATGACGCCGTTTATCGTCCCTGTTCGCAGTTAACGACTTCTCACATCTGTCTGCGGAACACCCGGAAGAGTGTGAGTCTACTGGGTGATTTGCTCGTCGATGCATTTGGAGAGTTCTGCGCCTTCTATGAACGACATGCCCCCGCGGGTGTCTATGCCTGCGATCATTTCCATCTGTGGTGTCGCCATTCAGACCGGGCGGCGGGACTCTTCAGACGATACGAGGGGGTCACCTTCAGTGGGGACAAGATCGACTCTTTTGCCGATCGGTTCGCGCGGCAGTATGAGATGGCCAAGAACCCTGCTTTTGTTGTGGATCCAGGCCGCTATCTCAGTTTCCTCGTCCACCATAGCCGCTATGACAGCGTGATCAACGAAGCGGTGGTGGCCGTCAAGAAGGACACTGTCAGGCTGGTGTCCGGCAGAGAAGTGTTCTTTGATCGTCTCTTTCTCTGTACCGGACAGTTTACGCATGCCTTCTCCGAGACGTTTCAAGACCCCCATCACCTCAATCACTCGAAACCGGTGGCAGGGACTTATCTGGAGTTTGACCTGTCCGATTTCAGGAGGGAGGAACTCTGCGATGCCAGAAGGGCGTTTTGTCTGGATGTCGAGGAAGTCAACCTGGTCTTCCGGCCGGAAGACCAGACGGTATTGCTGGGGGCTACGAGCCGGAACGACTCGGACAGCTACGATCACGATGCGCAGATCCTCGGGATGTACGACAAGGTACAGACCTATCTGGCAGGGACGCTCACCTTGCCCCCCCCAGACAGGGCACGGAGGGTCACCGGCGTACGTCATAAAGGACATCGGCGCATGCCCTTCTGGGGAGAGGTCGCCCCCCAAGTGTATGCCATCTACGGTCTCTATAAGAACGCGTTTATGACGGCCAATCTGGCGGCCAAGGAGCTGGTGCGGAGGCTGTGAGATCTCATTGCTGCAGCAGTCTGATGTTTACTACAGGGTCGGCTCTCGGTAAGAGCTTGCATCGAAGGCCAGCGTGGTCTTGGGGACGAAGCCGGCAGGGATGTTGCTCGATCCGGGCCGGTTAAAGTACAAATCCGAATTGCCTGAGAGCGTCATCCCCGCGCTGGAATAGTCGATGATCGAGCCGTTGATGGTTCCGCCTGCATTACCGGAAAAACTGATGCCGTTGCCGGCAATGGCGCCGGATAAGGTCGAGAAGTTTCCAGTAAATGAGATTGCAAAGCCGGGCGCCATGATGAATGTACCGGTCTGCTCATGAAGCCCGGCGTATTGACTCTCGGACGGCAGTGCGGACACGGGCTGACTAACGACGTTCCCTTGAAAAATAATCTGGTTTGTGCCCGAGTCGTCATTTACAGATCCGTCTCCCACGATGATGCCCGTCATGTCCACCGAGCCGCTGAACGTGACCACATTGGGCGTTTCAATGAAAATTACGCCCTTGAGGGTGGCTTGTCCCGAAAAATGGGGATTGAGCCCTGCCGGGATACGGATGTTTTCAAATGTCGCGTTTGCAGTCGTATCCGTACTGGCATCGATTGCATTAATGGCATAGGATTCAAAAATGTCGGGGTTGGGTTCAGGAAACTCTGAGAGGGGCACCCCGATTTCCACCTGGTTGTCAATGGCATCCTGACCGGTCTCGCCACCGATGCCCGCCTGTCCGCCCTGTAAGTTCACCGTGCCCATAGGATTGCCAATCTTTACGTTGCCGTCGACCTGTGAATTCCCCACGATCGATAGGGCCAGGGTTTCGTCGAGACTCTCGATGTAGGCGTTGGATTCCGCTGCGCTGTTAACGCCCTTGAGTTCAATATTGCCGGTGAGAGACAGAGGCCCCTTGGTAGCGACGCCGAAATCAAACACCGAACTGCCCTCGGACCCAAACAGATAATCCACCTCAATGGTTCGCTGTATCGCGTCATGATATCCCGAGACGGACAGACGAAGGGTATCCACGTCTACGGATTGCAGCACAGCCGTAAAGCGTTCTGAGGATCCTCCTGCCAGGGAAACGGAAGGAATGGTCAGGATGGACCCAGACTGGGTGGGATTCACGTTGGTTGCATTTGCGTCGGCCAAAACGGATTGTAAGGAAGTACAGACGGCATCGAATCGCTGGGAAGCACTCGTCGTTCCGGAAATAGAGACCTGGTCGAGCCAGTACCGCATGATTTCGAGCCCAGATTCCGCGGAGTAGCGGGCTTTGGTCGCCACCTTATGGTTCTTAGCGATCTGGAGATTCGTCCCCGCGAAGGTTGCCAAAGAGACCGAGAATGCGGAAAACACGACCACAAAAATCATGGTGATGATCAATACGATGCCTTGCTGCCTTCTTCTCCGAAGAAGTTCTTTTGTCCGCATGCCGTCCTCAGCGCAGAAGTGAATCTTGAATGACGATGCCTCGCTTAGACTTCCACCCAAAGTATACAAACAAATGATGCGCCATCCAAACCGCCGCCTGCCCAGGCGAGGACTGGGACACGACAGGCTCTACAGAGGCCAGGTTGGACGATCAGGGGCATTTCAAATTACGAAACAGTCGACGAAATCTATTAATCTTGACGTCCGCCCCCTGACGTGGCGACGCCCGAGACGG
>JADFMM010000198.1 GCA_022563885.1 Planctomycetota bacterium
CCGGAGCAGACGAGCTGAAAGGGTAGGAGGCCGATCGTCTCCTCGGTGAGTTGCGGTAGTCCCTGGGCCACCGCAAAGCCAAAGTTGTAGAGCGCCAGGAATTCTCGCGAAATAATGGCCGGGATACGGATTTGTCCCGGGCCCCACCCCCAGTCGTCAGGCACGTGGCCCAAGAATCGGTCGGCCACGGCCTCAAAGAAGAGTTCCGATTGATACCCTTGTCCCATGGCGAAGGGCGCCGATCCCGAGACGGCGAAGTTCGTGGTGAGGATCGGTCCGAGATCCCTGACGAAAGACTGTTTCTTCAGATCCGCTATTTCTTCCGGGGAAAATGCCAGGCTCCCCAGGCCCAGTGTGTGTCCCAGCACGACTTTCTTGTTGATGACGACGAAGCGCGTCTCCGCCGCGACCGCGGGGTACAATACCCCCCGAATAGCCCCCCCGAAACGCAGGGTGGCCAAAAGCACGAAGAGGCCCACTGAAAACCCCAGCCCGCCCAGAATGAGTTGGGGCCATTCCCGCCTGGTCCAGAGGAGGGCCCGCAAGGCGTTCCTCATAGTGAATAGGTCTCGTGAAAGGGCAGCAGCGTACTGGCCTCCAGACTGGTCAAGATGAGCCCGCCTCGGGTCCTCCGGCAAGCATCCAGCAAAAGGTCGCGCATCGCCTCCACGCGGGCTTCATCCAGGTGACTGAAGGGCTCGTCGAGGAGAATCCAGGCAAAGGGTTGGCTGATGGCCCTAATGAATGCGATCCGCTGCTGCTCTCCCTGGCTGCATCTTCCGGCCGGAGCATCGCGCAGATCTTGCACGCCCAGGCTGTGAAAGGCCGCCTCGATCCGGTCTCTGTCCGCCGTGCCGGTCTGCCCGGCGTTTAAGATGACGTTTTCCAGGCAGGTCAAATGGGAGAAAAGACGCAGGTCCTGAAAGACCAGGGAAAGATGTCTCTGTCGTAGCAGCGCCCATCGGCGTCTACCAAAGGAAGAGATGTCCTGATGGTCGAATTGCAGGCTTCCCTGGTAATCCTTGAGAAGTCCATAGAGAATGGAGACGAGACTGGTCTTTCCCTTGCCCGAGGACGCCGCCATGTTGATGAAGGTCCCGGCGGGGAGTTCAACTTCCCGGCCCCAGATCTGGGATCCAATTTTCGGCAAAAACGTGGGACGAAGGGAGCGAAGGACGATATTCATGAGAAGACCCCAGGCTCTGTCTGAAAACTCGATCGGGCTTCGAGCGGCCCTTTTTCTTAGCTATTCGACGCTGCTATCGCAGCAAGAGCTGCACGAAGGCAACAGGGTTGTCCGCCTGGCTTCATCCGGCTCCATCGACGATGAAACAAAGATCGCCTGCTTCACCGTCTCTGCCAGGCGAAAAAATTGCTCGCTCTCAGGTCTACGACGGAGTTTTCAGTTAGAGCCCTGATTTCCACCGATGAGGAGATGGTAGCGGCCTAGGCAAACAAGTCAACAGACAGTTTTTTGCAAAGTCTGGAACATTTTGCGTTGCACCTGGCGTTAAGATGGACACTATCTATGGGTCCGATATGAGAAAGAATCGCATAATAATAAATAGGGTAATTCTGCTTCTGTCCTGCCTGGTCATGGTGCCGGACCTCTACGCAAACTTCGACACGCGCGAGGAGAGCGACAGTTTCATCGTCGTGCTGCGAGGCCCCTCGCTGAGCGTCAGTACCTTCGATGCACGGCGCCAGTGCCTCTACAAGGGTCTCTCGTGCCGGCCCAGACAGATACGGCAACGGATCGCCAGCCATCGCAGGCACCTGGAAAACAGGCAGCGGCTCTTTGAAGATCGACTAAAAAGCAAGTTTCCCGCCATGCGCGTCCGCCGTCGCTATACGGGTCTTCTCAACGGCCTGTGCATCGAGATGCCTTCCCAACAGGCGTCCCAGCTTCGAGACCTACCTGAAGTCTTGGCCATTGTTCCCAACCGTCGATATCACCGCTTTCTTACCCAAAGCAACACACTGATGCAGATACACGATGCCTGGCAAGAACTGGGCGGAGCCCTTCAAGCAGGGCAGGGCATCAAGATTGGCATCATGGACACCGGCATCGATCATTCCCACATCATGTTCGATGACGCGGGGTATGAGTATCCTCCGGGCTTCCCACTCGGTGACCTGGCGTTTGTGAACAAGAAGATCATTGTGGCGCGGGTCTTTGCGCAGCCGGGGGATGTCGTCGCGAACATCACACCCCGTGATTTGGAGGGCCATGGGACGCATGTTGCCTCTTGTGCCGCCGGCCGGTTGAACACACCCTCCCCATTGGGATTGATCTCAGGGGTTGCCCCGAACGCCTATCTGGGCAACTACAAGATATTTACCGACGAGGCCACCAGCCTGGAGCAGATCCTCGCCGCACTCGAGGCCTGTGTGGAGGACGGCATGGACGTCATCAACATGAGCCTCGGGTCGGATGCCTATGTCAATATCCTGCTCGATCCCGAGGCCATCGCGATCAAGAATGCCCTCAAGGCAGGGGTCGTGGTGGTGGTGGCCGCAGGCAATAGCGGCGAGGCGGAGTCCATCGGGAGTCCAGGCCAGATCCCAGACATCATCACGGTGGGATCTGTAACAAACGCCCACGATCAGGCCGGTCCCCGCAACACGTTCTTGGCGCTCATGAACGTCTATGCCGATGGAGATCGTATTGTCACGGAGGAAGAAGTGGTGCTCGGACCCAATCCCGATTTCTTCAGCTCCCCCATCCTGGGACGGTTTCCCTTGGTGGATGCAGACAGACTCGATGGTGATGCTGTTGCCGACGATCAGAGGGGCCTTGTCTGCCAAGATCGCCCTCTCGATCGCGTTGCGGAGGGCTGGATCCTGGTTCGGCGAGGCATCTGCACCTTCACAAGCAAGATCGACAGGGTGCAGGCCGCCGGGGGGCGGGGTGCCCTCATCTACAATCCCATCGACGCAAACGAACCCCAGGACGAGACGGTGCAGTCGCCTTCGGTTCCCGGCACAAGAATCCCCTCCTATTTCACCTCTTGGCTGACGGGATCTTTGCTCAAGGAGGCGCTCGGCGCATCGAATCTCGTGGAGGTGGAGTTCCAGGCCCTGCCGGTGTCCGCGCGGAGCCAAAACCCATTCAAATTGAGTTCCTTCTCGGCGCTGGGTCCCTCGCTCGATTTCGGCGTGAAGCCCGAAATCCTCGCCGTCGGCGGGGGATCCTACGGCGCCACGCAAGACGATCTGCCCGGTACCCTCTTCTTCCGCTTCTTTGACCCTACCAGCTTTGACCCTTCCGGTTTCAACTTCAGCAGCGGGACGAGTTTCTCCGCACCCCGAGTTGCCGGCGTCGCCGCCCTTCTGATACAGAAGCACCCTCAATGGACGCCGGCCGACATCAAGTCGGCACTCGTCATCTCGGCCCGACGACCGAGCCCGATCGCCGCCCTCTCCAGTACGCAACGGGGAGGAGGCTACGTCGACCCCATTGCAGCCATGAACCTGCCCGTCCTGGTGACCCCCGCCACCTTGAGCTGGGAAAAGGTTGTGATTAACAAGGCGACCGCGACCGAGAGGGCCATCCAGGTGAAAAACGTCTCGGGCCAAACGCAGTCCATTTCCATCTCGCATGCCCAGGCCGTAAGCGTCCGGGGCGGGGCGGCGGAGATCGTGCCCAGCCAGTTCGACCTGGCCCCCTTCGAATCTAGGGAGGTGCGGGTCCGCATGAATTTTTCACCTCCGCCCAACCTGGGAGACTTCTGGGACACCGAGGGCGACCTCGTGATCGAGATAGCCGGTCAGCCGAATGCGCCGCGTGTTCCGATGTGGGCGCGTACGATGAAGGCCCCTGCTCGATCACAGCAGCAGGTCCTGCTGGTGGATGATGATGGCGGTGAGAGTATCGAGCGTCAGTACGTCGCGGCCCTTCGCAACGCAGGCTATGACTCTGTGCATTGGAATGTGAACACACTCGATAGCTATCCGACGCAGCGGTACATGCAACCCTTTACTATCGTCGTCTGGTTCATGGGATCGAGTTCGTTGAACGTCCCCTCCGCTGGCGCCGCCTTCGAGCCCTTCAATCGGCGGATTCGATTCAATGTGGCCTTGACGCGTTATCTGGCGCGGGGCGGCAGACTGCTACTCTCCGGGATGGACTGGAGTGACCAACAAGAGCATTCCTCCTTTGGGCAACAGGTCCTGCATATCCGGCACTTCGAACAAGATGCCTTCGTCACCTACTCCAGTAACGGCACCGTCCAAACCCAACAGAGGCACCTCAGCATTACGGCCGTCCGCGACAGCCCCATTGCCCCCGGGCTTTCAGGCTTGAGTGCCGACTTTGACGCGACTGTCCCCAACCTGAGCGACATCTTGTCCCTGGATTCCAACGCCATCGCCAAGCCCGCGCTGATCGCCAACCGGAATGTGAACGACGTGATCGGCATGACCGTCGAGACCAGCAGCTATCGCACCGTCTTCTGCGCGTTCCCACTGGAACGTCTCTCCGCTCAGGGCATGGATAGAATTCTGCAGAACAGTCTCGACTGGCTGATCGATGGCCCCAAAATGAACCTGTCACTCCTCTCTATCGAACCAACGGTTCAGCATGACAACCGCATGCCCTTGCCGGCAACCCTGCTTCTCGAAGGGCTCAATTTCTTCATTGGCCATGATGTCTTCTTCGATGACATCCCCGTCGAGATCACCGGCATCCAAATGCCGGGCACCGTCGAGATCAATGTCCCCGGCGGTCTGCTCCCAAGACGTTACGACATCACCCTTCGATCTCCCGACGGTCAGGAGACGAGGCTGTCTGCCGCCTTCACCGTAGAGAAGATCGATTGACAGCCCAGCAGAAGGTGATTTACAATAATAGGCCCAATTTGCTACAATATCCATGGTTCCGGCTGAAACTCAGGCTCGGTCTTATAATTCGAGTATGCGGAGAAAACCATGGCCAAGGCAAATGTCGATCCCACTGAACTGCGCCGGTTCGCACGCGATCTGAACCGTTTCAACACCGACTTGGAGGGACTGTTGGGTACCCTTCATGCACGCCTGCAAGGTCTAGAGAAGAACTGGAATGACCAGGAACAGCGTCGATTCATGCAAGAATTCGAACTTACCATGAAGTCGCTCAGTCGCTTCCTGGGAACTTCGGGCCAACATGTCTCTTTCCTGATGAAGAAGGCACAGCACGTCGAGAGCTACTTGAATCAACGTTAGGGTCGAACAACGATGGGTCAACGGGCCAAAATCAACTCCATTCCCAGCCTGCAGCACCTGAGTACCTCTCTATGCAAATTTGCCGACCTTACCGGTCTCCTGCTGGACGAGGCGCATACCGACATTCGACGCACGCTGCTGTGGTTGCGCGAGGATCGACGGCGATTTTGGAAAACGCAGTGCTGGCAGCGCCGCGAGCAATACGTCCAGGCGAAGATCGCGCTGAGCAGTCGCCAGAGCCTGGAGCGCAGCCTGGCGGGGACACCCAGCTCCTGCGTCGACGAAAAGAAACAGCTGGCCCGGGCGCAGAAACACGTCGAGGAGGCGGAACTGAAATATAAACGCACCAATGCCTGGATTCAAACGCTGGAGAAAAAGCAATCCGACTTTCGCGCCTTGATCAAGGGTCTTGCCGGCATGTTGTCTATCGAGCTGCCGAATGCTCGAGCCGGTCTCGGCCGCATGATTGACTCCCTGGAGGCTTATTTCTCGCTCGTACCCCCTGAGACCGACCCCCCTCCTCCCGTCGCGGACCTCTCAGAGCCAACGAAGCTGCCACCCGTGACTCAACCCCTCAAGTCTACGACGACAGAGGCCGATGAAACTTCAGAGGCCGACTCACCTGGGGAGGACGGCGGGAGCACCTCATGAGTATGAGCGACAGCCGAGCCCGCCTGGTGCAGGCCATGAAAAAGCTGAAATCGGATTGGCGCCAGACACAAGAGACGTGGCTCGATGATAACTGTCTCCAATTCGAAAAAATCGTCATGGACCCACTGGAGGGAGAGGTCAACAACACCCTCGTGGCCATGGAACATATGGCCACCCTCTTAGCGCAGGCGAAGCACGAGTGTCACAGTCGAGAGGAGGGGACTCGATGAACAGAGACCTGCAGTCCTACGTTGAGGCCTCCCACACCATCGAAACCGAGAACTATGCTCAGCTCATCCGGTCCGCGCTACGGGAAAGCGCCCGACTCGAGGCGAACGTCGTCGAAGCCCTGGAAGCTCAGATTGAGTCGGAACGAAAAACGTCCCAAGAGGAGGCCGAGAAGGGCCGTGCCGATGATGAGCAAGTCGATCGACTCCTCTACGACAATCTCTCCCAGGAAAACGCGGCACGTCACGATGGCCGGATCAACGCGATTCGGACCGATTTCGCCCAGAAACAGGGCGCCGTTCGGCAGGAATCCAAACGCAAGCGGGAACGCATCAAGCAGAGCATCCTATCGCTGGAAAAAAAGGCCAAGAAGGAATTCGAAGAGTCTCAGCTCATGGCCGATTTTGTCAACGAGGGCGCGCTGGCCAAGACGCGAGAGTCACAGACCCAGACAAAGTTTGCGGCCCGCAGTGATCGAGAAGTGCTCGACGCAGTCGAAGCGGACATGATCCGCCTCTTAGACCGGTTTGGGCGAACGCCATCGGTTCGGGCGACGACAGCAGCGCCCAGTGTCGAGTTCGAGCATCCTGCGGAGGCCTTCGATAGCCGTAAGGAGTCCGTGACGCGAAGAATCCACGACCTGGACCACCTCTGGCGCGTCAGACTCTTTAAGGGCACCTCGCCTTGGATTGCCTCGACGCTGTCCATACTGGCATGCGTGTTGGGGGGACTCTATTTGCACTTCATGGAGGTCCAGTGGCTACCCCATCCGGCGATCACCAGCGGCATCGCTGCGGGCCTCGGCGCCGTCGTCACAGGCCTCTTGGCGCTGGCCCTCTGGCAGACGACGAAGCAACGAGTGACACACCTCTGTCAAGAGTTAACGCAGGACCTCGCCGAGACCCGATTGGCCTTTGAGCAGCATTACCAAGCGATACACGAGCAACTACAGGAAGCCTCGCAGACCTTGAACCAACAGAAAGAGACCGAGCTTTCCACCGCCAAGAGCACCTTTCAACGGGCACGCTCGGCGATTCAAACTCAGCAGAAAGCCTCTCTCGACGAGGTCAAGGGCAAGGAACAGGAGACGATGGCCGCGCTAAGGGCAGATCGTGACAGGGCGATCAAACAGTCCGACGAGGAATTCGACCAACGCCAGTCCGTCTTGGAGCAGGACCTAAGAGATGAACTTGGGCAAGCAAAAGAGAGACATGACCGGGCTTCGGCGCAGGCCGACACCCGCTATCAGGCAGACCGCCAGGCGCTGGAAGGCAGCTGGGACGCCAGCCTCGCCGGGATCCAAGCGCTCATCCGGCAGACAGAGCATGTTGACGTCCGGCTGATGACGACCCTAGAGGAGGGGCTCGGCCCCAACTGGACGCCTTCCACGACGCCACTGCCCTTCGTGCGCTTCGGAACCCTGCCGTTTGGTTGTCAGGGTCTGGCGCCCTCGGTGCTGCGCTTCGCCGGAGCGCGCATCGACCCGAGTCGATCGCTAACGCTTCCCGCACTCATGGCATTTCCCGCGACCTGTTCGATCTTGTTGGAATCGGATCGGTCCGGGCGAGACCGAGCAATCGAGACCTTGCGAACGGTCATGGTGCGACTCTTCACCACACTGTCACCCGGTCAGGTTCGGTTCACGCTCTTCGATCCTATCGGCCTGGGGGAAAACTTTGCCGGCTTCATGCATGCCGGAGACTACCAGGAGGCCCTGGTGGGAGGCCGCATCTGGACCGAGGCGAGCCAGATCCAACAACAACTGGAAGAAGTCACCCAACACATGGAGACCGTCATCCAGAAGTATCTGCGCAACGAATTTGAAACCATCGAGGCGTATAACGACCAGGCCGGCGAATTGGCCGAGCCCTACCGCTTTCTGGTCATCGCCGACTTTCCCAGCCATTTCAACGAAGAATCGGCCCAACGCCTCGCCAGCATCGTCCAAAGCGGACCCCGCTGCGGCGTTCACAC
The DNA here is from genome assembly GCA_022563885.1 of Planctomycetota bacterium. GTDB lineage: Bacteria > Planctomycetota > Phycisphaerae > Sedimentisphaerales > Anaerobacaceae > JAIPFM01. The sequence continues at coordinate 8,056 of JADFMM010000198.1, forward strand.
GCTCATCGCCTATGACACGAGACGGGATCTCCCCAGCGGCATGGACATCCATGACCTGGCCTCGAAAAGTATCCATCTGCTCCATCGGCAGGATCGCTTCGTATGGCAGGACAAGGTGCTGGGACAGTTACCGCTGCGCCTGGACACCATGCCCGGAGAAGACACCCTGACCGAGGTCATGCGCAGGGTAGGCCAGGCGGGCATGGACGCGAGCCGGGTCGAAGTTCCCTTCGAGGCCATTGCCCCCTCGGAGAATCAGATCGCCTCCCTGGACAGCCGCCACGGGATCTCGGTGCCCATTGGGCGGACCGGCGCCACGCGACTCCAGCAACTGCGTCTGGGTCATGGCGTGGCTCAACACCTGCTCATCGCCGGCAAGACCGGTTCCGGCAAATCAACCCTGCTCCACGTCATGATCACCAATCTTGCCCTGTGGTACGGACCCGATGATGTCGAACTCTATTTGATCGACTTCAAGAAGGGGGTCGAATTCAAGACCTATGTCACCAATAGACTCCCTCATGCCCGCGCCATCGCCATTGAAAGTGATCGGGAGTTCGGTCTGAGCATCCTGCAACGCCTGGGCGCAGAAATGACTCAGCGAGGAGAACGCTTCCGCCAAGGGGGTGTGCAGGACATCGGTTCCTATCGAGACTCTACGGGGCAACGCATGCCCCGGACCCTGCTGATCGTGGATGAGTTCCAGGTCTTTTTTGCCGAAGACGACAAGACTGCCCAAGAGGCAGCCGTCCTGTTGGAGCAGCTCGTTCGGCAGGGACGCGCATTTGGTATTCATGTGATCCTGGGATCCCAGACCCTGGGCGGCGCCTTTGGTCTGGCGCGCAGCACCATGGGACAGATGGCGGTCCGCATTGCCCTGCAGTGTTCCGAAGCCGACTCTCAGCTCATCCTGGACGACGACAACGTCGCCGCCCGGCTCCTGGGTCGTCCCGGTGAAGCGATTTACAATGACGCCAGCGGGACGATGGTGGGAAACAGCCCCTTCCAGGTCGCCTGGCTCTCCGATGCGACCCGCGACCGCTATCTCAAGCAACTTGTGCCGGGAAAGTCATCGGAGGGCGCCGAGGCCCTGCCGATGATTGTCTTCGAGGGAAGTCAGCCGGCCGACATCGCGGAGAATCGGGCATTGGCGCGATTGGACAGTTGCAGCACTCCGTCGATCTGGCTCGGCGCACCCGTCGCGATCAAGGACCATGCCTCCATTCGCTTGCGTCGACAAAGCGGCGCCAATCTCTTGATCGTAGGCCAGCGAGAAGACCTCGCCCTGAATCTCATGACGGCGGCCCTCATCAGTCTGGCCAGCCAATTGGCCGACTCAGCGCCTCGATTCGTTCTGTTGGATGGCAGCGTTGCGGGTTCCACCAGCGCCGGCGCCCTGCGACGGACCAGCGAGATCCTTCTCCAGGAGAGCCAGGAGGTCGCCATTCGCGACGTCCCCACCGTCATCCATGAACTGTCAGAGGAAATGAATCGCCGCGTCCAGGCGGATCTGCACCAGGAACCGGCTGTATTCCTGCTGGTCTATGGCCTGCAACGGTATCGGGTATTGCGACGCCAGGACGACAGTTTCGGATTCTCCATGAGTGAAGAACCGGCCGCGCCCAAACCGGACGCCCAGTTTGCCGACCTGCTGCGTGAGGGACCCGGTGTGGGGATGCATTGCCTGGCCTGGGTCGACACTCTGGCCACGCTCGAACGGACCTGCGACCGACAGACCCAGAGAGAATTTGACCATCGCGTCCTCTTCCAAATGAGCGCCGCAGACTCCAGTAATCTCATCGATTCGCCGGCCGGCAACCAGCTGGGATTCCACCGCGCCCTCCTCTACAGCGAGGAGCAAGGCGGCTTTGAAAAGTTCTGTCCCTACGATCTACCGTCCAGGGAATGGCTCGAGTCGCTAGTGGCAAGGATGGGTAGGCCCTCTCGCCATGAAACGGGCAGCACGCAGCCGCCGGCTCCGGGCTAGGCTCTGCCGGAAAACTCCGTCGTCGGCCCGAGAACGAGCAATTTTTTCTTTGGCTGTTTTAGGCTGCTGGCGCAGCCGCGTTTCCGACACAGCCTAAGCCCTCACTTAAAGAAGAAGGCCAGGCCCACTCTCACAAACAAGGCCGACAGGTCCAACGGGGTACTCTGGCCCAGACTGTCCACGGTGACATTTCCGGTGTCGATATTAAACTGATAGCCCCCCGCGACAAAGAGGCTGGATTGATCGTTCACCCGGATGGCAAGGCTCGCTGCCACGCGACCGACGATACCATCGTCGCAGTCAACCGCGTACTCCGTGACGACCTCTTGTATCTGCCCAGGATTGAGCCACACGCGTTCAGTTCGAACCAGTTCCAGATCCGAATTGCAGCGCACATAGCGGCAGCCTGCCTCTAAAGTGAGTTGGCATTCACCCAAGTCACGTGACGTGTAGTACTCCCGCAATAGCAGCGATGCCCCCAGAGGGACGTATTGAATATCCCCCTCCCATGCCTGGAACTGCTCGAAAGTTCCCGGGTTGGAAACAAGCGTCGCTCGCTCGCCCGTTGACTCCCACTGGGATAGTCCTGCCGCAAAGGCCACGCCCAGGGCAGGTTGCTGCCAGTAGACTAGCATCATTTCGCCACCATAGGCCCGATCCCAAAAGGCGTCCCGGGGGAGGTAGTAGTCAAAAGCCTGTTGCACTTCCCACTGCCCTGCAACACCACGGTTGGCATGGATCAAGATGCCGAGCGCCAGGATCAGCAGTATCTCTACTCTCGTCATCACTCCACTCCACCTGACGTCACAACTGCCGTCAGCCTTCTGTCAAGGACAGATGAAATGGTCGTAGAACAGACGGCCATTGTTGCTGTCAATTTGTTGTTCCAGTCGAGTTAGGTCCGCACAGTTGCTGTTCGTAAGCCCATTTAAGCGCAGCTGGAGCCAAACCAAGCGATCCAGCCCAACGAGTGATTCAACGTCTTTCACGAAGTTATTGTTGAGCCAGAGGATCTCCAACACCAGGAGCGATCTTAGCGCATCGATATCGGTAATCTGATTGTCGTACAGAGACAACATTCGCAGTCGGACCAGATTGCGAAGTGGCCGGATGTCCCAGACGAGGTTCCCGCCGATCCCCAACTCCACCAATTGAGTCAGCCCCGCCAGAGCGGTGACATTTCGAATCTGATTATCGCTGAGCCCCAACACCGTCAAGTCATGCAATCCTGCCAGCAGAGCGACACTGACAATACGATTAGCACGTAGATCCAGATACTCGAGATGATTCGCCGCCTCCAGTCCCACCA
>JADFMM010000457.1 GCA_022563885.1 Planctomycetota bacterium
GCATTACAAAGACTCCTGTTTAGGGATCGGCAAGAAATAAATTGGACAATTTGGGGTCCAAGTGTGCCTCATATTTGGTCGCGCCCGATTGAGCGAAACCACAGGCGTAGCTGTTCTACGTCGCGGATTTCGCGATTGAGAAGCGATCAAAGATGGGGTGCAATTGGGCAGTCAAAAGTCCAAGTTATTTCTTGCCGGTCCCAAAGAGAGCCGAATGTCTGAATCGACCCCTGAGAAAAAAGAGAACTGTGGTCTTTTTGGCATTTATGGCGCTGAGGATTGTGTACACAAGACCTACGTAGGCCTGTTTAGTCTTCAGCATCGGGGGCAGGAGGCAGCCGGAATCGCCTCTTCGGACGGGAAGCTGATCAACTGTTACAAAGGCCAGGGTACGGTGTCTCGGGTCTTTCGGGACGGTTCGGGCGTGCTTGAGCGACTGGCCAACCGAATCGCCATCGGGCACGTTCGCTATTCTACCACAGGCGCGGACAAGGCCGCCAATAGTCAGCCCATGCTGGCGGAGTATTCTCGTGGGCAAGTGGCCGTGGCGCACAACGGCAATCTCATCAATGCCGCGCTACTTCGCGACGAGTACGAGGCCTATGGCAGCATCTTCCGATCCACCAATGACACGGAAGTGATTATTCACCTGTTGGCCAAGCCCTCCCACGTCGATAAGACGGATCCCATCTCGCATGTCTTTAACCACCTGCAGGGCGCCTACTCGTTGCTCTTTCTGTTCCAGGATCGGATTGAGGCCGCTCGGGACCCCTACGGCATTCGCCCTCTGTGCATAGGTCAGACCCAAGAAGGCGAGTATATGGTCGCCAGTGAAACCTGCGCCATCGATGCGGTGGGGGGTACTTTTGTTCGAGAGGTCGAGCCGGGTGAAATCGTGACACTCGACGAGCGAGGCCTGAGCAGTCGGTTTTTTGTGCCCCGCGGGACCGTCACGCCGGCCCACTGTATCTTCGAACACGTCTACTTTGCCAAGCAGAATTCCACGCTCTTTGGCGAAAGCGTTCATGCTGTGCGAAAAAAGTTGGGACGGCAGTTGGCACGTGAACATCCCGCGGAGGCGGACATTGTCATACCGGTGCCCGACTCCGGAACGTCGGCGGCGATCGGCTATTCCGAAGAGAGTGGCATTTCTTTCGACATGGGTTTCGTGCGGAGTCACTACGTGGGACGAACCTTTATCTCCCCGACGCAGAAACTGCGGGAATCGCAAGTGAATCTAAAGCTGGCCATCATTGGGGAAGTGGTCAAGGACCAGCGGGTGGTGGTCGTGGATGACTCGGTTGTGCGGGGCACGACGACTCTAGGCAAGATTCGAGCTTTGCGGCAGAAAGGGGCCAAGGAGATCCATCTGCGCATTAGCTGTCCCCCCATCCGTCACCCCTGTTTCTATGGCATCGACTTTCCCACCAAGGATGAGCTTCTGGCAAACCAACGGACCCTGGACGAAATTCGAGACTTTCTGGAAGTAGACAGCATGGGCTACCTCTCGCTGGAGGGCATGCTGGACTGCGTGACATTGCCAAACGACCACTACTGCACGGCCTGCTACAGTGGCGACTACCGCATCCACGTGAAAACACCCGTCAACAAGTATTCCCTGGAACGATTCCAGATGCAGTTGTTCGATGAGTTGGACGGCTGAGCGATGGGCAAGTTCATAAGCTACCAGGAGTCGGGCGTCAACATCGACGCCAATGACGCGATGGTGGGTGAGATCTACTCGAGTGTCAAGAGTACCTACGGTCCGCGTGTGATTGCCGCCAAAAATGGGTTCGCGGGCTTGTTCCGCTTGGACTACGACGAAAAACTGTTCAAGAAGAACTACCAGAATCCCGTATTGGTGGCCTGCACGGACGGTGTCGGCAGCAAGGTCCAATTGGCCGGCATGGCGGATCAATACGATACCCTGGGCATCGACTTGGTGGCCATGAGTGTCAATGACATGCTCGTCACGGGTGCCGAACCTCTCTTCTTCCTGGATTATCTGGCCGTCCACAAGCTAGACCCTGCCTTGGTCGCCCAGTTGGTCAAGGGGATTGCCGCCGGATGCAAGATGGCGGATTGTGCGCTGATTGGCGGAGAGACCGCGGAGATGCCCGACACCTATGCCAAGGACGATTTTGACATGGCCGGATTCGCCGTGGGGGTCGTCGAGCGTGACAAGACCATTGACGGGGATAGGGTGCGGGAAGGCGATGTGATTCTCGGTCTGGCCTCGAGTGGTCTTCACAGCAACGGCTACACCCTGGCCCGGCGGATCTGTTTCCAACGTCACTCGTATCGAATGACGGACCAACCGAAGGGGCTCGCCGGGGTGACGGTGGGCGACGCGCTGCTGGAACCCACCCGTATCTATGTACGTTCGGTGGTTAAATTACTCGGCCAATACCGAGTGAAGCAGGTTGTCCATGGGATGGCGCACATCACCGGAGGCGGACTGGTGGGAAACCTGTCCCGCGTCCTCCCCACAGACCGGGATGCGATCCTGAAGAAAACATCTTGGCCCAGGCCTCCTGTCTTTTCTTTCCTGCAAGCGGAGGGGCCCGTGGAAGAAGAGGAGATGTTTCGAGTATTCAATATGGGCATCGGATTTGTCCTGGTGGTGGCCGAAGATTTCGCCCATTCCATTTCTGAAAAGCTCAGCAAGGTTGGCGAAACCGTCTTCACCCTCGGACACATCGAGACCGGCACGGGCAAGGTGATTTTTGCCTAGCTCTGGCGACAGCATTTTTCAGAAGAATGCATGCGAGGTGTTGGATCGATTCTGGCGGATCGAGTGTGCTGTTCTTCGACCGGGTTCAGAATCGTTCTCGCATAGGTGCCAGTCCGTGTGCCACTCCTCGTGGTCGTAATCAGCGCAGCGGTTGTCGTAATCGATACCCGTGATTGCCCCAATCCCATGTTTCGATTACGATCACGACAACGACAACGACAACGATCGGGAAT
>JADFMM010000199.1 GCA_022563885.1 Planctomycetota bacterium
CTGTCCCCGCAGGAGGGAAGGACGCAGCAATCGTCGCCTTCGTCAACGTGGCGCTGGTGTCGATGCAGGATGGGGCGGTACGCCAAGGGCACACCGTTGTCATCCAGGGAGAGCGCATCGGATCGGCTGGGCCGGTCGATGCGATGTCGGGTCCGTCGGGGGCAATGGTGATCGACGCGTCGGGTCGGCACTTGATGCCGGGGCTGGCGGACATGCACGTGCGGGTCCCCTTCGCCAATGGTCCCCTGTTTCTTAATGCGGGCATTACCACTGTGCTCCGTCTGGGCACCCGGTCTGGCGAACGTGCCGCTCCTAGCCGGCAGCGACGCGGTGGGTCCTCCCGGGGTGTTGCCCCTTCCTCCTTGCAATGAGGGGTTGAGCCTGTTGGTTCAGGCCGGCCTCCTTCCTTACGAGGCCCTCCGGACGGCAACGGTGAATGCGGCAACCTATCTGGACGCCGAGCAGGAATTTGGCAAGATTGCAGCAGAATTTCGTGCCGGTCTGGTCTTGCCTAGCGGGAATCCCTTAAGAGCATATTGAGCACGCACGGACGCGTGTCGGGGTCATGAAGCGGGGACGATGGTTCTCGACTGGTGAACTGGAAACAGCCCTGGCACAGTTGGCCGAAGCGAGAAAGTAGGGCATGAGCATGAAAGCGTCTGATCTCTTTGTGAAAGCGTTGGAGGCCGAGGGCGTCGAGTATATCTTCGGGATTCCCGGCGAGGAGAACCTCGATATGCTCGATTCTCTCTCCCGTTCGAGCATCCGCCTGATTCTCACCCGCCACGAACAGGCCGCGGGATTCATGGCAGCGACCTATGGCCGTCTCACGGGAAAGGCGGGGGTCTGCCTGTCGACCCTGGGGCCGGGCGCGACGAACCTGGTCACGGCCGCGGCCTACGCGCAGCTCGGTGCGATGCCGATGGTGATGATCACCGGCCAGAAGCCGATCAAGACCAGCAAGCAGGGTCACTTTCAGAGACTCTAAGGCTATGCTCTCGAAATCATACCCCTTCTATCTGGCCAACGAGGCACGCCAACCCAATCTAGACTTAGAGGTGACCGACAAGTACAGCGGTGAGGTCGCGACGCGCGTGCCCTTGGCGGGACCGGAGGACATCTCCGCGGGCATTGCAGGAGGTCAACGACAGTGTGTTTGGATTACAGGCCGGTGTCTTCACGCGTGACCTCTATCGCATGAACTTGGCCTTCGACGAATTGGAGGTGGGCGGCGTGATCATCGGCGATGTCCCCTCCTGGCGAGTGGATAACATGCCCTATGGGGGCGTCAAAGAGAGTGGCCTGGGCCGCGAGGGCGTGCGTCTCGCCATGGAGGATATGACGGAACTCCGACTTCTGGTCGTTAGGACCCCCGCTGGGCTGAAGGTGTAGCCTGAAGGCTAGGCTCTGTGTGAAAGCTCAATCTGGCATCCCCTCGTGCTCGTACCCGTAATGGCGACGCTGTACCAAAGATGGGTTTTAAGAAACGAGTACGAAAAGGACACCGAAACGGTAGACTCTCTCGTTGCAGTTCTAATTAGGGATCGGCAAGAAATAAGTTGGACAATTTGGGGTCCAAGTGTGCCCCATATTGGGTCGCGCCCGATTGAGCGACACCACAGGCGTAGCTGTTCTACGTCGCGGATGTCGCGATTGAGAAGCGATCCAAGATGGGGTGCAATGGGGCATTCAAAAGTCCAAGTTATTTCTTGCCGGTCCCTTAGCGTCGCCATTGGCGATTTTCATGCGTTCGTAGGACCGGATACGGCGTCTGGTGATCTCCTGTAGATCTTCAGCGAGGTAGGCCTCATCCAGTCTCAATGGTTGATCGACGATCACGCCCTCGCGCGTGTGGAAATCGAGTAGCGGGAGCCTGGCCTTCGCCCTCTCCCTATTCCTAAAGAACGACTCTTGCCGTAAATCAAAGCGATAGATGAGCACGCCTTCCTGGTCCCCGGGCAGCTTGTCCAAGCTATTTCGTGGTTCTTCAATAATGCTGCTATCGCGGCCACGAGTGTACCACGGAAGCCGTTATTTTCTTGCCGGACCCTAAGGAGACATTCAGCATGGAACTCGAAGGTAAAGTCGCAGTCATCACGGGTGCATCGAGTGGTATTGGCGAAGGGACTGCACGGGAGTTGGCCAACGCGGGGATGAAGCTGGTGCTCACGGCTCGTCGCAAATCCGTGCTCGACGAGATTGCCGAACAACTCGATACTGACGTCGCCACGCTCGACGGCGACATGACGGATGAGGGTCTTCCGGAAAGGCTGATTGACTTGGCGATGGAAAGATTCGGCTCGTGTGATTGCGTATTCAACAACGCAGGGACCATGGTTGTCGGCAAGGCTGCGGACATTGACCTGGAAGCGATGTGCCACATGGTACGTATCAACGTAGAGGCCGTATTTCGGCTGGCGATCGTGGCCATGCGCCACCTGGTGAAGCAGGGCCATGGTTACCTCATTAATACCTCAAGCATCCTTGGCACCAAGGTGCGCGAGACCACCGGAGCCTATGCCGGAACCAAGTACGCGGTTGAAGCCCTCACTGAGGACCTGCGCATGCAGGCACGGGGAACGGGTGTGCGGGTCTGTGCACTGGAACCGGGCCTGGTGGAGACACACCTGCAGGACCACTTCCCGGTTCACCCCAAGGACTTACTCAACATAAAGAAACTCGTTCAGCCCGCAGACATCGGTCGCATGATTCGATTTATCCTCGAACAACCGGACCATGTTGCAATTCCGCGTATCCTGGTGATGCCTGCAGACCAGGGGATGTAACATGACCGAAATAAGGGATCGGGTATCCCTTATTGCGATGTCTATACCGCGGAAGTTCTGCAGGCGTTGAGGGTCATGGCCCGCTTCAATAGCGACCCAAAAAGCCTCATGACCAAAAGGCATTGGGTGTTTCTTTTGGAGACCTGAACCCAGCCCACTAACGCATCTAACCAACCAAGTCAGACTCAACAAAACTCACGGCCCTATCTCGAAGGAGGTGGGGCCGTTTCATTTGTCCGTTCAGCACCTTCTTGGCGTCCCTCATGACTCACGGTTTTAGGCTCTGTCTGAAAAGCCCCTCTGGCTTCGAGCGGCTTGTTTTCTTAGCCATTCGACGCTGCTACCGCAGCAATGGCTGCACGAAGGCAACAGAGTTGTCCGCCTGGCTGCATCCGGCTGCATCGACGATAGAACCAACATCGCCTACTTCGCCGTCTTTGCCAGGCGAAAAAACGCTCGCTCTCGGGCCGACGACGGAGCTTTCAGACGGAGCCTAGTAGTCCAGATTGCGCATAAAAGTCGGGTATCTATTCGTCCTGTTCGAAAGTCACATTGATTTGAAAGTCGATGTCGAGCCCCTCATTGGGACCTACCTTGAGGTTATCCACGACATAGGGCAGGGCGATGGTCTCCGAGCCGCTGAGATCTTTTTGCTTGGCCTTGATCGAGAATAGGACTGTCTTGCCCGCGTATAGAACGATCTCTTCAGGGACGGTCAGTTTGTCGAGTGGCGCCTTGAGCCTCAACTGATAGTCAAGTTCGCTTTGGTTTGAGATTTGCAGAAATTGACTCTTTGTCCCCTTCAATGCCACATGGCTCCGATTGAATCGGACCGTTTTTGTAAAGATCGGCTGCAGGTATACCGCTTCCCCCACGAGCCAGTTTTCTGAATAGACGACCGTGCGACGCGCAAACAGGGCGTCTTTAATCGATGCCTCCGATTTGCCATGCGCGAACACCAGCGTGAGAGGCCGGTGATCTCCTAGGTGCAGATGGTAGTCCAAGTTTAAGGGGTTGTGGATGTCGGAATTGCTGAGCATGGTTAGTTTCTTTTCCAGGCACCAGGCATGCGCTTCGGGGTAGTATTCGTGTGTGTTTACCACCTCTATGCCATGGAGCCACCCCTTTTCGACCAGGTCGGTGTGCTCGTCGTACCACCTGGCGACGCCGTCGGATTGTTGCCCGGTCCAGCCCGGGTGATTCCAGAAGACGAATGCCCCTTGGCCGATAGCGGCCTCAAACGCGTCCGGCCAGTCATTCACATCCAGCGCTGCTACATCCTTCAGGAAGAGGGCATTACAGTGACCCGGTGGCATGGCTCGCGTGATTTCAGCGCCCTTGATCACCACCACATCAAGCTCGTCGCCGCGCGGTTTCGCAATGGCGTGGGATCGGTTGAAGTCCACCCTCACGTCTTTCTTATGAGGCAAGTACTCGATGTGATCCGTAATGGCAATCACGTCCAGACCTTCTCGCCACGCCTCTTCCGACCGTATGGAAGGCCAAACCAGTCCATCTGAGAAGACCGTGTGAATATGGAAATCACAGAGCAGAGTCTGGTAGCCCAAGATGTCGGGGAAATAAGGCCTTTCCCTGACGCGGATCTGTCCTTTGAGAGGACCCACAGTGGCAACGAGTGCCACGAAAAAGCAGGCCAGATAAGAAAAGCGTGTCATCTTCATAGTTACCTCCTGGTGTCATTGAACTGAAGAGCGACGGCATATGTCATCATACTGCGGAGAAGAGACCCTGACAAGAGATAGCCTTGTTCCCTCCCTTGCCTTGCTTGACATGATCTCTCTTTGGTCCTAGAGTGACCGTCTATGGCAAAAACACTCTATGTCATCGACGGGCATGCCCACATCTATTCCGCCTATTTTGCACCGATGCGACAGCAGTTGACCAGTCCCTCAGGTGAGCCCACCAAGGCCACCTTCATCTTTACCACGGCGCTACTGGGGTTGATCAACCGGCACCAGCCCGACATGCTGGTCGTCGCGATGGACACCAAGGCACCGACCTTTCGCCGTGAAATGTATCCGGAGTACAAGGCCCACCGTTCACCCATGCCGGAGGATATGCCTGCCCAGATCGACCGGATCTTACAGATTCTGGAGGCCATGCACATTCCTATCCTGCGGAAGGATGGCTTTGAGGCCGATGACATCATGGGCACCTTGGCCAAACGGGCGACCGAGGCGGGGGTAGAGTGCCTGCTCTGCTCCAAGGACAAGGATGTGATGCAGTTGCTCAGTGAGTGGGTGTCCGCCTTTGATCTAAAGAAGGATGTGAAAACCACGATGCAGGGTCTCAAGGAGGACAAGGGCATTACCCCTGCGCAATTTCTGGAGTATCTGGCCTTGCAGGGGGACACGGCCGACAACATCCCCGGTGTGCCGGACGTGGGACCCAAGACGGCGTTGACCTGGATCCAAACCTACGGCACATTGGAAAACCTCTATGCCCATGCCGATGAGATCAAGGGCAAGCGGGGGGAGCGTCTGCGCGACTCCCGTGACATCCTGGACTTGAGTAAACGTCTGGTGACGATTGACTGCGATGTACCCATCGAGATCGATTTTGAAGCGTACCGCTTGAAGCCGTTTGACACTCAGGTCTTGGCAGACCTCTTTCAGGAACTGGGCTTTACCCGACTCGCGGCGCAGTTGGATCTTCCCGCATCGGAGGCGACCGATGCTGTGCTGGCCGAGCCGGACTGCTTGCAGTCTGCAGCGCACGACTACCGTTTGATCGACACAGAAGATAAGCTTGATGACATGCTGGAGGGCTTGCGGGGACAGACTGAGTTCGCAATCGACACGGAGACGACCTCTCTGCGGCCGATGAGTGCGGAACTGGTTGGCATCAGTTTATCGTGGCAGCCGCATCAGGGGTACTACCTGCCCGTGAAGGCTCCGTTAGGGCAGCGCTGTTTATCCAAGGCGCTCCTCCAAACCAAACTCGGTCCCATCCTGGCAGATGACGCCATCAAGAAGATCGGCCAGAACATCAAGTATGACATGCTGATTCTAGCCAACGCCGGGATGGACCTGAGAGGGATCCACTTCGACACCATGGTGGCCTCCTACTGTCTGGAGCCGAGTCGGCAGAGTCACTCCATGGACAACATGGCTCGGGACTATTTGAACTACGAGTGCGTGTCTATCTCTGAATTGATCGGCAAGGGCAAAAAGCAGGTCACTTTTGACGTGGTGGACACGGCACTGGCCTGTGACTATGCGGCCGAAGACGCGGACATCACCTTTCGTTTATATGAATGTCTCAAGCCCCGTCTGGCCCAGTTGCCTCGGATCCAGGCCCTGTTCGAGCAAGTGGAAATGCCCCTGGTCTCTGTCTTGGCGACCATGGAGACCAATGGCGTCTCTCTGGACACGGCCATTCTCCGCAAGATGTCCGGCGAGATTTGCCGGACCTTGGATGATGTGACAGATGAAATCTACCAACAGGCCGAGGGTGTCTTCAACATCGACTCTCCCAAGCAGTTGGCGGGTATCCTATTTGACAAGCTGGCGCTGACCTCCATCCGCAGGGGCAAGACAGGACGCAGTACCGACGCGGCCGTACTTGAGCAAATATCGCAGCAACACCCCATCGTCGACCTCGTACTCACTTACCGTCAGCTGAACAAACTACGGAATACCTACGTGGATAAGCTCGGTGGCATGATTGACCCGGTCACGGGCCGGCTCCACACCTCTTTCAATCAGACCGTGGCGGTCACGGGGCGACTCAGTTCCAGCGATCCCAATCTGCAGAACATCCCCATTCGCACGGAGTTGGGCAAGCAGATCCGCGCCGCCTTCGTGGCGAGACACAAGACCGACTGCATCCTGACGGCGGACTACTCCCAAATCGAGTTGCGTCTGTTGGCACATTTGTCCCAAGACCCGGCTCTCTTGGAAGCCTTTCGATCCGACCAGGATATCCACCGTTTTGTGGCGTCTCAGATCTATGGCCTGTCCCCTGAGGAAGTGACGGATGAGATGCGCTCACGCTGCAAGGCGGTCAATTTTGGCATTATCTACGGTCAGGGCGCCTTCGGCCTGTCGCGTACCGTGGGCATGAGCGTTGGCGAAGCGCGACGATTCATAGAGGATTATTTCGCCCGCTATGGGGCCATTCGCGCATTCATGGATCGAGTTGTAGAGAGGGCTCAGTCCCATGGGTATGTCGAGACCATGCTCCATCGGCGCAGGAACCTGCCCGACATCCACAGCAGCAACGCCAATCACCTGGCCCAGGCCAAGCGCATGGCGATCAACACAGTGGTGCAGGGGTCTGCCGCCGATCTGATCAAAGTGGCTATGATCCACATTCAACAGAAGATCGAAGCGGAACGATTGCCTGTCAAGATGCTGCTTCAAGTCCATGACGAATTGGTCTTTGAGCTTCCCACCTCGGAAGCGCCGGATCATGCCAAGTGGATCGAAGCGGAAATGGCCGAGGCCATGTCGCTGGATGTCCCGCTCAAAGTGAGACTGGGCTATGGCCCCAATTGGTTGAGCGGAAAGTAAACGGGCCGCCTATGCGATATCTAGCCATCGACTATGGGACGAAGCGGACCGGCTTGGCCATCTGTGATCCCCGGGAAATCGTGAGTTCGCCCCTGACTATATTGCACGGCGGTGAGGCCCTGTGTCGTCGCATTGCCGAAATCGCCCGTCAGGAGAAAGTCGAGGCATTTGTTGTGGGGTTGCCGCTCAATATGGACGACTCTGAGGGCTTCCAGGCAAAACGGGTACGGGCATTCGCCGACCACTTGGCTCGAACGCTTGACTTGCCTGTCCTCTTCCAGGATGAGCGTCTATCCAGCTACGCGGCGGCAGAGAAACTGGCAGAATGCGGCCCTGGCAGAGCGAAGAAGGGAAAGCTATTAGATGCTCTCGCTGCCGCAGAGATTCTGACCGCTTTTTTGGAAAACAAAGGTTCCTCGGATACTCGGTGAATCATGCGACATCTTTGGGGATCGCCAGGGAGCCTCCTCAGACGGAGGAAATCGATACGTTCCTGGCCACGTTTTAGCAAACACCGAATTCTATCGGCACAGAGCCGGTGCAGTCTCAGACCACGGTCCAGACCAGATTTTGGGCTTGATTAGAGAGGCTTTCCTGAGTAGTTTCATGCCGCTGACGCGGCTAGGTTGCTCCAGGGAAGCCCCTGTTTTCCCGGTAGTTTGACTCAAGTGGACCGGGTACACACCACATGCAGCTGCACTAGGACCGCCTTGGCGGTCCTGATGCTGTTTTAGCCTTGATCTGCCTTTCCTACGGGGGTAAAAACATCCGTATGGTTAAAAAATTAAATTTCCTATCCGTCGCGGGTTTATTCTTATTTTTCGCTGGTTCATTTTTCGCTGGTTTATTCTTGTTTATAGATTATATCAGCTTTGTAAGCGCTGACGTCACCCAATCCGGCAGTGCTATGAACCACGGAAAAAGTGCATCTCCAAACATCACACATGATCTGAATATTGAAGAAAATGACGTTGTTGTCGCCTTCGTCCATGTCAAGGGAAACCAAAGAATTACCGACAACAACGGTTCGAATTCGTTTACTGAAGAAATAGACAATAAAGGAGCGGGTAGCAATGGCCACGCCATCTATACCAGAGTGGCAGGTGCATCAGAGCCTGCAACCTATCAGTGGACGACGCCGAGTAGCGATAGATGGTCTGTGGAGATTCGTGTGTTCAAAAATGTGGACACTTCAGCTATTTGGGAAGTCGCTCCGTCAGCAACCACGAGAGGCAGTGGTCATGGGACTACCGCAACCGCACCTTCAATGACCCTCAATACTATAGGTGCCATGGGAATATTATTCGTGTTTTCAGATACACCCTCCCAGAGCTTCACTCATCCAACAAACAGCTACAGCGACAAGCTCGAGGCTCTGACCCTGTCACAGGCAACATACACACGCACATGGCAAACCCTAGGGGCTACAGGACAAGCAAGTACTAACTTACTCAACAAGGATTGGATGATATATCAGGTGGCTCTGAGACCGGGCATCGCCGGACCTGACGTAACACCACCATTTCGATCAAATGGTGAACCGAGGGGGGAATTGCCCGCAGAAACCGCATCAACAACCATCACACTCACAACAAACGAAGCAGCAACATGCAAGTACTCAATTGTGCCGGATACAGACTACGCTTCCATGACACAGACTTTTACCACAACGGGAGGACCTTCACATTCGACGGTTGTGAGCGGGTTGCTTAATAACAATATTTACAACTATTACGTACGTTGTGTTGATGCAGAGAACAATGCCAATACGACTGATTTTCCAATAACATTTAGCATCGCAATGGGAAATGAGTTTCATAATGAAACCGTTACTTCAGGGCTGAACTTTCCCGTAAGTTTAGAATTCATGCCGGGTGGAGAACTGTTAGTTTTGGAGTGGACGGGCAAAATTTGGATTTTGCAACCCGGCGCATCAACCGTTGACCCTACACCCTTCTTGGAAATAACCAACTTGGGTACGTCAGGAGAACAGGGCCTAATGGATGTCCTTTTAGATCCAAGTTTTACTACCAATGGTTATTACTATATTTACTATACTGCCAACACTCCGAATCGAAACAGAATTTCAAGATTTACAGCTGACGGAACTGCTACTATCCCCTCTAGTGAAGTCGTGATATGGGAGGACAATGTCGACGCAGGTACGGGGCATCATGGTGGTCAAATTGATTTTGGTCCGGACGGTAAAATATATCTTTCCATAGGAGATAATAGAAGTCCTAGTACTGCTCAATCGCTGACCAGCTTCCGCGGTAAGATTCTAAGAATGAATTCAGATGGTACGATTCCAACAGATAATCCGTTTTATGATGGGAATGGGCCAAACCTTGATGCCATTTGGGCATTAGGATTAAGAAATCCTTTCAGGGCATCCTTTGATAGCGTGAGCGGAAGATACTACATTGCAGACCTTGGAGCGAACGCCTTTGACGAGGTCAATCTTGGGGCTGCTGGCGCGAATTATGGTTGGCCAACTTGTGAGGGTTCTTGTGGCGCGCCAGGCATGACAAATCCAATATTTGACTACCAACACCCAGGAACAGACACTTCGATTACTGGAGGATTTGTCTACCGTGGTAGTCAATTTCCTAGTACATTTTATGGGAGTTATTTTTTTGGAGACTACGCACAGAACTTGATTAAGCGTCTGACGCTTAGCCCTGACGGTACAACTGTAACCGGTGTTTTCAATTTCGAACGGCCAGACGGCACACCCGAAGGTCCGTATGGTGATATAGTACACCTGATTGAGGGTCCGGATGGAGCTCTCTATTATGCTGATTTGGGGTTTGTAGACCACCCAGAACCGGGAGAGTCTAGGCTCGGCTTAAGTAAGATCAGAAGAATTCGGTATGAACCATCAAATCAATCACCTGTTACGGTGACCGCTGCTACGCCGGTCACTGGACTCGCCCCGCTGACGGTTAATTTCTCGAGCGATGGTTCATTTGATTCTGAGGGCCAAAGTCTATCCTATCTCTGGACATTTGGAGACGGTACAGCTTCGACGGAGGCAAATCCTGTTCATGCCTATCAGCAGAGCGGGCTGTATTCTGCAATTCTTTCTCTGTCAGATGGCGTATTAAGTACCTTGTCCGATCCAATCAGTATCGTTGTAGGGAGTCCACCGAGAGCAACTATTCTTTCTCCCGCAGACGGCGGCACGTTTCGAGCAGGAGATAGTATTCCCTTGAGTGGAAAAGCAAATGATATAGAGGATGGTGGTCTGGGTGCGAGCGCATTTACGTGGGACGTTCTTTTTCATCACGATACACATATACATCCGGAACTCCATGTAATCCACACAACAAGTGGCACGCTTGAAATACCTACAACGGGACACGATTTCTCGGACAATGCTAGCTATGAAATCATTTTAACTGTCATCGATTCAGACGGTACGTCCACATCAGAATCAGTATTTATCTACCCGGAAAAGGTTGATGTTACCTTGGACACTGTGCCAAGTGGATTGACACTTATCGTAGACGGCATTTCACGTTCGACGCCCCTTGTACTCGACGCCCTCGTTGACTTCGATCACGTCGTGGAAGCCGTCGATCAGTCAGAAGGAACTAATATTTATAATTTTGTTTCTTGGTCTGATGGCGGCGCACAACAGCACACCCTCACTGCGCCAGACACAGCCACCCATTATATTGCGACCTATGACACCGTACAAAATCCTGACGTCATCGAATCCGGCAATGCCATGAACCACGGAATAAGTGCATCTCCAATCATCACACATGGTCTGACTATTGAAGAAAATGATGTTATTGTCGCCTTCGTGCATGTCAATGGAAACCACAGAATTACCGACAACAACGGTTCGAATTCGTTTACTGAAGAAATACACAATAAAGGAGTGGATACCAATGTCCACGCCATCTATACCAGAGTGGCAGGTGCATCAGAGCCTGCAACCTATCAGTGGACGACGCCGAGTAGCGATAGATGGTCTGTGGAGATTCGTGTGTTCAAAACTGTGG
>JADFMM010000200.1 GCA_022563885.1 Planctomycetota bacterium
CTTTACCTTGGTGGTCGTCATTCTGGTCATCAGTCTGATGGGACTCCTGGTGACAGCCTCCGTGGGGACTGTCGTCTCCACGGAGGCTCAGTACACGCATGTCATTGAGGGCCTAATCCTAGACGGTTACGACCAGTTCGTCGAATGGCGCGAGTGGTTCGAAGAGCGGGGAGAGGAGGTCACCGAGCCACTCGAGGGGCCGGAACCCGTTGCTGTCGATGCGACGCCCGAGCAACTTAAACCTGGTGATGTGGACAAACACGGCCATCTCATCTACAGATCCGCGCCCGCCTACGAGATTGTACCTACGATCGATGGCGGTATAGTGGCGATCCCAATACAACCGGATGCCAATGACCACCAGAGGATACCTGATCCGAATGACGGCCAGACAATAGCGGGCGCCAATGCCCCTTCGGTCACATCAGAAGGGAAATCCCTTAGCGGCGATCTTCGTGACGATCTGCGCATGATTCTCGGGCATTTTGACCAGCAAATTCAAGCTTTTCTATTTAACGCTGGGGGGTTAGCCTGGGACATTCTGTTGAGCATCATCTTTGTCTCGATTTTCGTGATCTTTCTGCTGTCGGGTCGCGACCCCCGTGTCGTTCGGAAGGGCATCTACGCGGACATCGAACAGAAGATCCGCCGCTACATTCTCACCAAGGTGGCCATCTCCACGGTCACGGGTCTCCTGGTGTGGTTCACCTTGGATAAGCTGGGACTTCCCTTGGCCAACGTGTTTGGCATCTTGGCCTTTCTCTTAAATTTTATCCCCTCTATCGGCTCGATCATTTCGACGATGCTGCCGATTCCCATTGCGGTGGCCCAGCATCAAGCGGGGCACGGCGACCTGGTGTGGCTCATGCTGGTGATTCTTGTTCCGGGTCTGATTCAGTTTGTCATAGGCAGTCTCATCGATCCCAAGCTGATGGGCGAGGGACTGAACCTGCATCCGGTGACAATCCTATTGGCCCTCTCTTTTTGGGGACTCCTTTGGGGCATTGTCGGTGCGTTTTTGGCCGCCCCCATTACCGCGGCCATTCGCATCGTGCTGATGCAGTTTGATACGCTAAAGCCGGTGGGAATGCTCTTGGCGGGACAATTCTCTGCGGAGACCGAAGAGTACCGCCGGCGGCCCGCGAAGGTTGTGACGGAGACTGAGTCCGAGGAACCGAGTACAAACCATTGATCCATTCCTCATCTCATCTTCACGCCATCTTCAGCCGCTTCTCAATCGCGGAATCCTCCGCAGTAGGGCAACTACAACTCCGGTTTCGCTCAATCGGGCGCGGCTAAATCTGACGCAAATCTGAGCGATGAATGCATCACTTGTTTGTGCTCGGCTCCTAATCCAGAAGATTGATCTCGTGGATGAGCATGCGGACACACTGGTTTTCCTTGGCGATGATATTGTCGACGATGTCGGTGCCGGCCGGGTCTCGTGCAAAAACCTTCAGCCCCTGATAGAAGGCGATGACCGCATTCTCGCGGTTGACCCCATCTCTTAGGATCTCTTCCTTTTTTTCCGTTCCCGTCAGGGCTTTTTGGCCCTGCCCGCACGGGTGCCGAACCAGCTGAGTCCGGCCATCACTTCGGGATTTGAGAGCACGTAGTTGTCGGGGTCATAGGTGCCGAACTCACCTGTCTGTTTGGAGACCTCTTTGCGCATCTTGGCCCAGGCCTTTTGTTGTTTGACCTTGCCGTTGGCGAGCTTGTAGAAGACGTCTTGGAGGGCCGCTTCCCGGAAGCGTTTTGCCGTTTGGATGTAGAACCTGGCGCCGCGCTGTTCGGCACGCTCGGCAATCTCGAGAATCTCAAAGACGTTGAACTTAGTCTCCATGACCCCTCATTGCCCCAAAATAGCCGCCAATAACTGTCCCCGGATGCGCTCGGAAACAGCCCATTAACGGTTGACACTCACACCATAAACTATAGCGCGATGTCTCCCTCCAAGCAAGGGCAAGGCACGCGACAATAATTAACTTGCAATATGGTTTATTGACCATATACTAGTGATTAGTGATTAGTGATTAGTGACCTACAGACCTACAGATCCGCCTATGGAAACGCTAACCGAGAAACAACAAGAGGTATTGACATTTATCGAAGATTGCCTGCGGGAGAATGATCCGCCCACGCAGCGTGAGATCGGTGATTATTTTGGCATGGCCCAGAATTCGGTCTACCAGTTGATTGGCTATCTTAAGAAAAAGGGCTATTTGGCGGATATCAGGGGTCATCGCTGCATAAAGCTCTCCGATGCGTATCTCCGCCATCTCAAGGCAACTCAGGGGATCCCTATTGTGGGACGCGTCGCGGCAGGGCAGCCCATCCTGGCAGAGGAGAACATCGAAGGCTATCTAGATGTTCAGGCGGTATTTGGCCGGGCGGAGGGGACCTTTTTCTTACGGGTTGTGGGGGACAGCATGATTGACGAAGGGATCATGGAGGGTGATCTCGTGCTGGTCAAACCCGCTACGGAGATCGAGAATGGGCGTATCAGCGTGGTCCTGTTGGATGATGAAGCCACGGTCAAACGGGTCTACCGACAGAAGTACCGCATTGCCTTGAAGCCAGCCAACAAGAGGGCTGGTTACAAAACTCTCTACGCGAAACCCAGAGAAAACAATATTCGCATGGTGGGCCACGTGATCGGCTGCCTCAGAACCGTTGTGCAGTAGGGCGACCGCATAGGCTGTGTCAGAAAGCTTGATCTGGCTTCGGGCGGCTTGTTTTTCGCCTGGCTGCAGCGACGATAAAACCAATATCGCCCGCTTCGCCGTCTTTCCCAGACGGAAAAACGCTCACTCGCGGGCCGACGACGGAGTTTTCTGACAAAGCCTGGGGTGTGACAGTATTGCAAAGGACGTGTCCCATTCATATTGGTATTGCTGGGTGGTCCTATCCGGACTGGCAGGGGGTCGTGTATACGCGTTCCAAGCTGGATCCATTGGCCTATGTGAGTGCGTTCGTGGATTGTATCGAGATCAACACCACCTTTTACCATCCACCTGTCGCCCGAACCACCCAGTCCTGGTTGGATCGGACCGTAGATCGGAAGGACTTTTTCTTTACGGCGAAGCTCCATCGCTCTTTCACGCACGAAGGGCGTTTGGATTCAGCGTTGGTGCAGCAGGTTCATCGAGGCTTTGCACCCCTGCTGGAAGCAAATCGATTAAAGCATCTCTTGGCTCAATTTCGCTATGACTTCGTTGACACAGCGGTGGCGCGGCAGCAACTCAGGGGAATTGTGGATCACTTCGGAGAACGATTTAACCTGGTGGTGGAAATGCGCGATGCCTCTTGGGCGACGGAGGAGGCCCTGGCCTTTTTGGCGGGTTTAGGCGTGTCGGTATGCAACCTGGACTATCCGATCGGCAGCCATTCCTTTGATGTGCCGCAGTGTCGGATCGGTCGTCGGGGCTATCTTCGCTTGCATGGTCGCAATCACAAGGCCTGGTTCAGCAGGGCGGGCCGAGATGAAACCTATAACTACTATTACAAACGAGAAGAACTGACTCAAATCAAAGACCGCGTCATCCGTCTGGCCGACACCCTCGATGAGATGGTGGTAATCGGCAACAATCACTACCGGGGGGCCGAATTGGCCAATGCCATTGAATTAAAATCCATCATCACCGGCAAAAAACAGCCCGTGCCCACAGGCCTCCTAAAGACCTACCCCGACCTAGAACGGATCGCCTTACCGGAGCCCAATGAAGATCGGTTGCTGTTTTGAGACAAGGATCACAGATTGCGGATCACTGACTACAGACCCACAGACCCACAGACCCACTAAAACAATGCGTACTCCCTTATTCACCATCAAGAGCTACTACAGCCTGCTACGGGCCTCTGTCTCTGTGCGTCGTTGGTGTGAGGCTGCGCTGGGTTTCGGCTATGACACGGTGGCGCTGACAGACACCAACTCTCTGAGTGGGGCTGTTGATTTTTCCAAGACGGCTCGCGAGCTGGGGATGTACCCTATTCTGGGTGCAGAGATCTTGACGGCGAACGAACAGGTCCTATTTCTGATCAAAACAGAACAGGGCTACCGAAATCTATGTCGACTGATCAGTGCCCGGCATCTCGACCACCAATTTGATTTGATTGAGTTCCTGCCACAGGTCTACCAAGGACTTGTCTGTATCTGCCATCAGCGTGATGTGATTGAACGGCTAAAGCCGATCTTTGCCCGTGAGGATCTGTTCGCTCATCCCGAGGCCCAGATGGATGTTGAGCCCATTGCCTGGCGTGCCTTTACGATCCTGGAAGAAGGGGACATGACCGTCAGTCGCCTGCTGATGGAGATACGCAGACTGAGCGGCGATGGAGCCGGTCCACACGGCCATCACGGTTTTAATCCCTTGCTCGGGGAACGACAGTGGGCGCAGCTTTTTCAGAGTTGCCCCCGGGCCCTGGACAATGCCAAGCAGGTGGCCAAACGCTGTGAGTTTGATCTGTTGGGACGCGATGTGATCTTTCCCAGGCCCAAGCAGATTCGGGCAGATCAGAGACATCGTGAACTGGCCCGACTCTGTCACCGGGGTGCGGCGCAGCGCTATACCCTGCTGGATCGAGAGATCGTCAAACGCCTGGAGTCAGAACTCCATACCATTGAAGTCCACGGTTTTAGCGATTACTTTTTGGTGGTCTGTGAGATCATGGAGTTTGCCAAGGCGCAGGGCATACCGGCGGAGGTGCGCGGCTCCGCCGCCGGCTCGTTGGTCTCCCATGTCCTGGGGTTTACGCGAGTCTGTCCGGTCCGGAACAATCTCTATTTCGAGCGCTTTCTCAATCCGGGCCGTACCGATTGCCCCGATATTGACATCGATTTCTGCTGGCGCCGTCGTGATGAGGTCATCCGCTTCTGTTACGAGCATTGGGGAGAGGATCATGTGGCCATGGTGTGCAACATAAACCGGTTTCGCAAACGGGGGGCGATCCGCGATGTGGCCCGGGCTCTGGGTTATCCCCCTGATCAAGTGGAGCAGATTGCCCAACAGGGCCGAGGCCACGGTCCTGTCTACGACCTTGCGGAAAAACTGATCGGTATCCCGCGTCACTTGGGCGTCCACTGCGGGGGCATTGTGATAGCCCCCGAACCGATGGCATGCTTGGCCCCACTCACCTGGTCGACCAAGGGAGTCATTATCACGCAGTATGACAAGCGGGCGGTGGAGCCGGCCGGATTGGTGAAGATCGATCTCCTGGCGAATCGCGCCCTGTCCACCGTCCATGACGCCATAGAGTTGATTGCACGCCACTACCCTGCCACGGTCGACATCGAAGACCAGGCGGTCGCGACGGATCCTCAGGCCGCCCAGGTGATCAGTCAGGGGGACAGCTTGGGTATCTTTCAGAGTGAGTCGCCGGGCATGCGGCAATTGGTGCGCGGGCTCAGGGTCAAGAATCAAAGGGAGTTGGCCATCGCCCTGTCGTTGATTCGTCCGGGGCCGGCCCAGGGGGGCATGAAGGCGGAATACATTGCCCGGCACGTACACCACAAGCCCTTTACCTATCTCCATCCCAGCCTGGAGACACTCTTGGGTGACACCTACGGGGTGATGCTCTACCAGGAAGATGTCATGCGTATTGCCGTTGAATTGGCGGGTTACACCGTTGCCGAGGCGGCTCAGTTTCGGTCAGATGTCTCCAAGCAGGTGTCCTCTACCCGTTTACAG
Organism: Planctomycetota bacterium; assembly: GCA_022563885.1. Lineage (GTDB taxonomy): Bacteria > Planctomycetota > Phycisphaerae > Sedimentisphaerales > Anaerobacaceae > JAIPFM01. Next base: position 5,688 of record JADFMM010000200.1, read on the forward strand.
GCCCAGTATGAAGACTTTGTGTATGTCCGTGCGGAGCGTGCAGGGCTCGACCGTGAGACAGCAGAGAATATTTGGAACCAGATCCTGCAGTTTGCCGCCTATTCCTTTTGCAAGGCCCATTCGACCGTTTATGCTCACATCGCCTGGCAGACGGCGTTTCTCAAGGCACGCTATCCCTTGGCCTTTTACTGTTCTCTCTTTAACAATCATCAGGGCATGTATCCGATGCGTGTCTATGTGTGGGACGCCATTCGTCATGGCATCCCAGTCTTGCCCCCTCATGTCAATCACAGCGACAGCAAATGGGTCATCGAAGGCAAACGTATTCGGGCCAGCCTGGGACGTGTAAAGGGGTTCTGTGCCGACACGATCCAGACCCTGGTCAGGGAACGTCGGAAACGGCCCTTTCAGGATTTGCACGATCTACGCATGCGGGTGCGGTTTCGCAAGGGCCAGTTGGAGCCCCTGATTGCCGTAGGCGCCTGTGACGGCTTGGGGCCCTCCCGTCCCGCCATGTTGAAGCAGATGTTGTTTCCGCCTCACGATGCTCGAGCCCCCATGCTCTTTGATCCCTATGACCGTTCGACGGACCAACCGGAGTTTGACCGTTTGCAGAAACTGCAGGCGGAAATAGAGATTACCGGCATCCCCTTCACCTTTCATCCGGAACTGTTGATCAAGGTCAAGCATGTCTCGGCGGCGCGCCTATCGGGCTATGTCAACAGCCATGTGACGATTGCCGGATTCATTGCGGCGGCCCGCCGTGCCAAGACCCAGGATAACCGTGTCATGGGGTTTGTGACCTTGGAAGACGCCTCCGGTCTGGCGGAGGTCAGCTTTTTCCCAGACCAGCTGGAGCTTTACCGACGTATTGCCACCTGTGGTGGCCCCGTCTGGATACGGGGTAAGGTCACGGAGCACCTCTCCTCTATTACCATCGAGTGCACGCAGTGTGGGCAAGCCGCGTAGCCAATAATCAATAATCAGTGATCAACTCAAACCGATCACTGTTTACTTTCCAGCGTAGGTCTGCTATAAAGGCTCGTTTCTGATTCGTAAATCACACTCATTATTGGCACTGTTTATTGAGACACTATGCAGATTGCAACCGTCCGAAATGTCGCGATCATTGCCCATGTCGATCATGGCAAGACCACCCTGGTGGATCAACTCCTCTACCAGTCAGGCATGTTCCGCGACGAAGAGTTGAACAAGCTGGCCGGGGGCCAGCACAACCTCATCATGGATTCCGACCCTCTGGAACGGGAACGGGGCATCACCATTCTTAGCAAGAACTGCGCCGTCAATTACACCGACGAAGGGGGGAGCGAATTCAAGATCAACATCATCGACACCCCGGGCCACGCCGATTTCGGCGGAGAGGTCGAGCGTGTTCTCAAGATGACCGACGGCGTAATCCTGGTGGTGGACGCCTTCGAGGGACCGATGCCGCAGACCCGCTATGTCCTCGGCAAGGCCCTGCAGCACGGCCTCAAACCCATCCTGGTGGTCAACAAGATGGACCGAATCGATTCCCGCCCGGACGATGTGGTGAATGAGGTCTTCGACCTCTTCGTAGAATTGGAGGCCAATGACGACTCTCTGGACTTCCCCGTCATCTTTGCCTCCGCCAAGAACGGCTGGGCCACCAATGATTTGGCCCAACCCAACGAGACCATGAAGCCGGTCTTTGAAGCCATCATTCGCCATGTGCCGGCTCCGACAGCGGATCCGAATGCGCCCCTGCAAATGCTGGTGACGACGCTGGAGTACTCTGACTATGTCGGTCGGGTGGCTATCGGCAAGATCTTTGCCGGAGAGATTACCCAGGCGCAACTCTTGACCGTGATCGATCGCGAGGGCAGGCACACGCAGCAGAAGGTGGTTCAACTCTACGGGTTTGAAGGCTTGGGCAAAAAGAAGGCACTCGTCGCGATGGCCGGCGATATCTGCGCCGTGGCCGGTTTGGATCCCGTCGAAATCGGTGACACCATCGCCTGCCCGGATGAACCGAATCAACTGCCCATTGTCGCCATCGACGAGCCCACCATGAGCATGACTTTCGTCGCCAACAATGGCCCCTTGGCCGGCCGCGACGGAACATACGTGACGGCCCTACAGATTAGAGAACGACTGCACAAAGAACTCCAGACCAATGTGGCCCTGCGGGTAGAACCGGGCCATATGGGCGACGAGTTCTTGGTCTCCGGTCGGGGCCTCATGCACTTGGGCATCCTGCTGGAAAAGATGCGACGAGAAGGATTCGAAGTCTGCGTGGGAAAACCCCATGTCATCTTTCGCGAAAAAAACGGCGGGCGTCAGGAACCCATTGAGCTGCTGGTGATCGAGTGTCCCGCCGAATGTCAAAACGCGGTGATGAGTTTGGTGGGGAATCGACGCAGCGAAATGATCAAGATGAACGCCAAATCGGGTGCCAACAACTACGTGCACAGTGAGTTCATGATTCCCTCTCGAGGACTGTTCGGGCTCAATGCCCGCATGTTGACGGCGACGCAGGGGCGGGCGATCATGCATCACAGTTTCGAACGTTACGAACCGATGCGGGGCGCCATTCCCGGACGCCAGGCGGGGGTCATGATTGCGACAGAGAGTGGAGTCGTGACGGCCTATGCCCTGGATACCCTCTACGACCGCGGATTCTTCTTTGTCAGGCCGGGAGAGGAAGTCTATGCCGGACAGGTCGTCGGTGAGCACTGCAAAGAGAACGATATCTCCGTCAATCCGACCAGGGCCAAACAGCTCACCAATATGCGGGCCTCCGGAAAAGACGAGTCCGCCCGGGTGCGACCGCCCCGTATCATGAGTCTGGAGGCCCACCTGGAATACATCCAGGAAGACGAACTCGTTGAGATCACGCCCAAACACATCCGCATGCGGAAACGACTGCTCAAGGAGAACGACCGACGCAGGGCCTCCCGCAAAGGAAGCAGGAGTGTTGGGGTGTGAGGAGTTAGGCTAGCGGCAGTTCGGCGGTGTGCGGCAATGCATTGAGCGGGCAGGGCTCGCACCTCGCCGTGGGCTTGCAGAACTCTTTTCCAATTGCCACGATTAGCGCATGGTACTCATTGTAGAGCTTTGCGTCCTGGGGCAGATTGGATTCGAAGAGGTCCTGTAGCTGATGATAATCGAAGGGGGGCTCGATCAGGCCGTGACGCACCGCGACGCGGGCGGTATAGGTGTCGACGACGAAGATCGGCCGGTTGAATGCGTACAAGAGCATAGAGTCCGCAGTTTCAGGTCCGATACCGCTGATGGAGAGCAGTTCTTCCCGAAGCGAATAGGTGTTCAGTTTGGCCACCCTGTCAAGATCTCCCGCGAAGCGTGCGAACAACCAATCCAGATAGTGACCGATGCGTTTGGCTTTTACCCGGAAGTAACCCGCAGGCCTGATGAGTTGGGCTAAACGGTCCGGCTCCATGTCACGCAGTCTGGCCGGCGCAAGAACGTTGGACGCTTTTAGCTGAGTGATGGCTTTTTGGACATTCGACCAATTGGTGTTTTGGGTAAGGATTGCGCCGATGATGATTTCAAATCGTGTCTGGCCCGGCCACCAGTGCTGAGGGCCAAAATGGGCAAAGAGGGTGTCATAGAGTTGGGTCAGTTTTTCCGTCGTTGTCATGCGAACCCTGTCACCATCGGGACCGACTTTGGCCGAGTGTCCCTATTGTAGTTGCCGATGACTTGAAGTAAACTCAAAACCCAGTTTGTAATCCCGTGCGACTCCAAGTTGGACCAGATAGGATAGGCAGCACAGCGGTATGACCCGAGCCGACGAGAACTCAATGTACAGTACAAGCCAGCTCTTGAATTTTGAGTCTGACTCCTACCTGGAACGGACCAGTCGCCCGGTATACGCCATCATGTTCCTGCTGCCCTTCATTGTCTTCTACGAAGTGGGCACGCTCCTTATGAATACAGATGTCCTCAATCAGTCGCAGGTCAGGGTGGTGGCCTTTGTCTGGCTGCAGGAGTTTTTGGGCTATTTGGGTTACAATGGAAAGTTGGCCTGGGTGGCGCCTCCTCTAGTTGTTATCGTGATCCTCCTGGGACTTCAACTAGCATCGCGCAAGAGATGGAGCTTTGGCTGGCGTGACGTCTGGCCCATGGGGCCGATGTGGGTAGAGTGCATTCTCCTGGCGATTCCTCTCATTGTCTTGAGTTTGTTCGTAAATAACCCAGACGCTCTAGGACCCGCTGACCAGGGGGCCGCACTCTCCTGCTCTAGTCGCATGCCTCTTCAGTCGGGCAACGTGCCCCATACCGGGACTCTGCTGGCGAGCATGGTGACGGGTGTGGGCGCGGGGATTTACGAAGAACTTGTCTTCCGGTTGATCTTGATCTGCGCGTTGATGTTATTCTTCCAGGACCTGCTCGGCGTTGAGCATCGAGTATCCGTGATTCTATCTATTCTCATTTCGGCGGGACTATTCAGCGCTCATCATCATTACGTTTTCCTCGATGGACAGTTTGCGCAGAGCCCTGACAACCAGTTTACTTGGACCGCCTTTGGCTTTCGGGCGACGGCCGGCGTCTATTTCGCTGGCCTGTTCGCGGTCAGAGGATTCGGCATCGCCGTAGGGACGCACGTCTTTTACGACATCATGGCGACGGCTTTGAATGCCCTCTTTTTTCATCCATAACCCTGCCTATCGCCGTTTTTTAAAAAAATAATCAGACGCTGTCGTATTCGTTACTCGTTTGGTCTCCTGAGTTTGCACGAGAATCGTCCCATAAGGGCGGTATAACCTCTTTTCAACACTGATAAAGGCCTTGAATCGGGTAAGCCCGTTTTGGTACAATGCGTCGAGACTCGAGAGTAAAAATGGTTTTTTGGGATTAAGGTATGGAATCACCGAAGCTTAACTTTGCGGTAGACCAGTTGTCTTTCAGCCTCTTTCAGCGGCCACTACATCCCGAGCTGTTCAAGATCTATGCCAGTAGACAGGTCAAGACGGAGAACTACGAGGCAACCATCTGGGTGACCGGGTGCACCTACGTCGTAAGCGTCTTCCGCGGCGAGGTGTGTCTCAGCGAGGTGGTGAGTACGCCGAAGCAGCCTTTACCCGCGAGAGGGCTGTTGGAACGATTCCATTTCCGGGGTCCCCGTACCCATAAGTGTACCCTTAGCCGCGGCCTAAGCTACATGACAGATTTCCAAGTAGAAAAGATGAGTCCCAACCTCTACAAGCAGACCAGAGCCGATCTGGAACGTTTTTCGAAGAACCGAGGCGTCTTCGTGAAATATCCGGAGATGGAAGTGGGCAGCCTCCAGCCTTTCTGCTATGTGGATTTCGAGGCAAGACGCAAAGAGTTACATGTGCATACCTTCGCGGCATTCCCGGACCAGGTCACCATGGTCAAGACTCAGTCCCTCTTTGAGTTCAACTAGGCTCTGTCTGAAAACTCCGTCGTCGGCCCGAGAGCGAGCAATTTTTTCGCCTGGCAAAGACGGCGAAGCAGGCGATGTTGGTTCTATCGTCGATGCAGCCGGATGCAGCCAGACGGTAAAAGGGCCGCTCGAAGCCAGATCGAGTTTTCATACAGATCCTAGGTCCTCTTACGGGTTTTCTCCGT
>JADFMM010000201.1 GCA_022563885.1 Planctomycetota bacterium
TTCGTGACCGATTGAGCGAAACCGGAAGCGTAGCTGTTCTACGTTGAGGATTCGCGATTGAGGAACGGACGAAGATGGCGTGAAGATGAGATGGAAAACCGGTGAGTTATTTTTGCACGACGACTTAGCTCAGCTTCCACGCCAACTCTTTTGAGCTTTTCTACAGCGATCTGGGCCTGCTGGAGGGGAACAATTCGATCTGCCGTCCTGTGGACGAACAGCGCCGGCGGGTCATCAGCCGTGATGTGATACATGGGAGAGATACCCTCCCCGACCTTTCGAATCTCATCTTCTTCGGTGCCTTTCTCATCACTCACCTCGTCCTTTGCCAGACTTGAATGTTTTCAAGTTGTTTCTTGCCGAACATTCCCATAGAATCAATGCCTAATGGATATTGAGAAGCTTACATAAGTCATTGGAATTAAACAAGTTCGAATTTTTGTGTAGGACAACATGTTGAACGCAAGAACGCTGATTGAGTTGCTTGAGAGGGGAGACGAGTCGGCGGTCGCTCTGGCGGCGCCGGAGCGTGAATCGCTGAATTTCGGTGAACTGCGGGGCCACGTGATGACGACCGTGGCAGCGCTGAACAAGTTGGGCATTGGACGCAACGACCCGGTGGCCATTGTGCTACCGAACGGACCGGAAATGGCCTCTGCATTTCTGGCGATCGCGGGCGGGGCGACGACGGCGCCGCTGAATCCGACATACACCGCAGACGAATTTGAGTTTTACCTTTCGGACCTGCATGCAAAAGTTTTGGTCCTCGAAGCAGGCAGCGATTCGCCCGCCCGCGCGGCAGCAGAAAAACTTGGTTTGCCCGTAGCGGAACTCGAGTGGGGTGCAAAGGACAAATCTGGTCTATTCCAGCTCCACGGCGAGGCCGTCGGTGATCCACCGCCGAACGGCGGGCCCGCCCAAGCCGACGACGTAGCGCTGGTGCTTCATACTTCCGGTACCACCTCCCGACCCAAGATTGTCCCCCTGAGTCACACCAACGTCTGTGCCACGGCCGCCAGCGTTCGAGACATCCTGGCTCTGGTTCCCAACGACCATTGCCTCAATATCATGCCCTTGTTCCACATCCACGGATTGGTGGCAGCGGTGTTAGGCTCGCTGGGCGCGGGGGCCAGTGTGTGTTGCACGCCCGGCTTCAACGCCATGAAGTTTTTCCGCTGGATGAAGGACGCCAAGCCGACATGGTACACCGCCGTGCCGACCATGCACCAGGCCATCCTCTCGCGGGCCGGCGGCAATCGCGCAATCATCGAAAGCGTGCCCCTGCGACTCATCCGGTCCTCGTCGGCCGCTTTGGCCCCGCAGGTCATGCAGAACCTGGAGGACACGTTCGCAGCGCCCGTTATCGAATCCTATGGCATGACCGAAGCAGCCCACCAAATGACGAGCAATCCGCTGCCGCCGCGCTCCCGAAAGCCAGGCTCGGTAGGCGTCGCCGCCGGGCCCGAGGTTTCGATCATGAACGACAAGGGAAGTCTGTTGCCTTCTGGAACCGTCGGCGAGGTGGTGATCCGCGGTGTCAACGTCACGGCGGGTTATCAGAGCAATCCCGCTGCCAACGCCGAGGCTTTTGCCGATGGCTGGTTTCGCACGGGCGATCAGGGCGTGATAGACGACGAAGGGTATCTTCGGCTGACGGGACGGCTCAAGGAGATTATCAACCGAGGCGGAGAGAAAATCTCACCTCGCGAGGTCGATGAAGTGCTGATGGACCACCCGGCGGTGGTGCAAGCGGTGACGTTTGCCATACCCCACGACAAGCTGGGCGAAGATGTAGCCGCGGCGCTGGTCTTGGGCGCGGGTCAGACCGTCGACGAACGCGAAATGCGCGATTTCGCCGGCAGTCGGCTGGCAAAGTTCAAGGTGCCGCGACGGGTGGTTTTCCTCGACGAAATCCCGAAAGGACCCACCGGAAAGCTACAACGAATCGGCCTGGCCGAAAAGCTAGGGCTTGCGTAGCGACAGCGGCCCTTTCCAGGAGACCGTGCGAATTGAAAATCTGCATCTACGGAGCAGGCGCCATTGGCGGCTACCTCGGCGCCGAATTGGCGCAGGCCGGCTATGACGTCATCCTCATCGCTCGTGGTCCGCATTTAGAAGCGATGCGGCGTAACGGGCTAACTCTGTTGATTGGGGGAGAGAAAAAGAGTGTGAAGGTCGCCTGCACGGACGACCCCGCCGAAGCGGGCCCCCAGGACTATGTCATCATTACCTTGAAGTCGCACTCCCTTTCGCCGATAGTCGATAAGGTCTTGCCGCTGCTTGGCCCTGACACTGCTGTGGTGACGGCTCAAAACGGAATTCTCTGGTGGTATTTTCACAAGTTGGAGGGTCCCTGGGAGGGCCGACAACTGGAAAACGCCGATCCCGGCGGACGCATCTGGAATACCATTGGCCCACAGCGAGCCATCGGCTGCGTCGTGTACCCATCGTGTGAAATTGTCGAGCCCGGCGTTGTCAGGCATCTGCATGGGAATCGATTCATGCTGGGGGAACCCGATGGGGCCAAGTCTGACCGAGTTGTCGCGCTAGGCAAAGCCTTGAAATCCGTGGGTTTGAAAGCCCCGGTGCGCCCCAGGATCCGCGATGATATCTGGCTTAAACTCTTGGGAAATGTTTCTTTCAACCCAGTGAGCGTCCTGACCTTGGCGACGCTCGAACAAATCACCGGACATGAGGGCACGCGTGCTGTTGTCCGCGACATCATGGTCGAATCTCGGGACGTCGCCGCCAAGCTGGGCGTCAAATTCAGCGTCGATGTGGAAACGCGCATCGGTTGGGCCGCAGACGTCGGCGCCCACAAGACGTCCATGCTACAAGATTTGGAACAGGGGCGACCGATGGAAATCGATGCGCTCGTCGGCGCTGTGTCTGAGATGGGGCGGTTGGTCGGCGTGGCCACGCCCACCATCGACGTGGTCCTGAACCTGGTGAGATTAAGGGTCGGATCACGTGACTGAAAAACCTATGCCATAGTGAAATGGAACATCATGGCAGATGACAATTTGTCTCCAGGTGTGAAGAAGACAGACGAGCCAGAGACTCTAGAACTCCCCCGTATGGTTGCGGGAAGCCTCGCTGTCTATTTTGGACCCGGTATTATTCTGATGATGACGGGCATCGGGACGAGTCATCTCATCACGGCGCCGGTCGCAGGCGGACGCTTTGAGTTTGCCTTGCTCTGGTGTATCCCGGTCGCATACATCTTCAAATACTACGGTTTTGAAATGGCCTTCCGTTTCACCCATGCCACCGGCAGAAGCATGCTCGACGCCTACGCCACCGCTTGGAAGAAATGGCCTCTCTGGTATGTCTTGATCACCACCTTGATTCAGATGGCCGTCGGGCAGGCCGGAAGGCTTATCGCTGTCGCTGCCGTCATGTACTATTTCCTGAGTGAATATCTCGGGGTACAGATTACCTACCAGGGCGCGAGCGGGGATGTCGATCTGGGTATTCCCGTCTATGCCTTCCTGTTGGGGGCATTCTCCGTCGTCATCATTCAGCGCGGCAATTATGGCGCAGTGGAGCTCGTTGCCAAGATTTCGGCAGGGGTGCTGGTCTTGTCATCCATAGCCGTTTACGTCTATCAGCCGGCGCCGCTCTCTGCCATGGGACACTTTTTCGTATTTGAAACGCCTCAGGGCTCCTGGTTAATCATCGCCGCTTTCTTAGGTCTCCTGCCCACGGGAATGGACGTATCGCTTCAGGCCTCAGAGTGGGGAAAGGCCAAGAAAATCGGCACGTGTCGTGTCAGAAAGCAGATGGAGGAGAAGGGCCTGATCCGCCCCTTCGATCCTCTGACGGCCAGGAAAGAGGATTTGACCGCCGACCTCACCGAATTGCCGCCCCACACCCGTGAGTATTGCCTGAGATGGTTCAAAATCGGGCTATGGGATTTTCGCCTGGGCCACATCGTGTCGTTCGTGATCGTCTGCATCTTTCTGTTGCTGGCCGCTGTGTCGATCTATCCCAGTGACGTTGAAGGCCGAGCGGTCATGGGGGAAATCGCACGCATTTTTCCCCCCGGGATGAAGATCGTTTTTTGGATCGGTGCTTTTGCCGCCACCTTCTCCACCGCCTTTAATTATTTCGATGGCTGGCCGCGTGTGGTGTCCGTCTGTTGTCGAAATATGTTTCGACCGACGGCGAAACTCTCTGGGATTATCAAGAACGACCTTAGCCCAGAACACAGGCGGGCCTGGTATTCTGAGTACAACCTATACCGGGGCGCCATGTTCTTCTCGCTCATCGCCTCGGTCATACTAATCGCCGGCGTCCCGAAACCGGTTTGGCTCGTGCTGGTGGCATCCGCCCTGGCGTTCTTCATCGCCCCCGTCATATTTTTCCTGAATTTCTATTACTGCTTGACGGTGATTCCCAAAAAGGACAAAAGTTTCTACCCATCCGCCTTCGCCATCGGCTTCGGCTCGCTGAGTTTGATCGTCTTTACGGGGCTAACCGTCCTTTTGATAATGGCCAAGATCTTTAAGTTTTTTGACTGATATCTGGAGATCAAGATGAAACAAGAAAAACACGCTAGCGTCAACACGCATAAGAGCATACAAATCCGAGACAATCTGGAATCGTCTTATCCGGACGTATTCACGCCTCAGGCAATGGCCGCCCTGGCATCCATGTCCGGCTTTAATCCAGATCAAAAAACGCTGATGTCCAAAAGAATTCAGAGAAGAGCAGAGCGGGCCCGGAACAAACAGAGAATAACGTTCCTGGACGCAAATGACACCATCCCCCGAACCCACATAAAGGTTCAAGATGCCAGAGATGGGAAATTTGTCGGCTCAGAAATCCCCGCAGACCTGCAACGACAATGGATTCAAGGAACCGGGCCAGGCGCCAAACCCAATTCTCCTATTGAAAACAGCATCCGTAATGTTGCCTATGCGCTACTTTCCGGTGCAGATGGCTGGATGTTTGATGGCGAAGATGCCTTGGGCCAAATCACCACCATGTCATTGGACAATCAAAGAAATCTCAAATTGGCGATACATAAAGACCCGGTGTTTATGAAAACAGCCCCGCAGGTTGCAGAGGGAATGAACCGATGGTCAGAGGCGTTCCTCGGAAGAAAAATTGTCGAAGATTGGGAGAAGCAGCTAGATTTTACCACCAAGATTTTTCGTGCCCGCGGTTTGCATCTGGACGATAGACACATTCGTGATGAGAACGGCGTCGCATTATCGGCTTCCATTGTCGATATGACCCTGTATGTCGTCAATAACTATGAGCAGTTAGAGAAGGAAGGTTCTTCTGTCGTCTTATACCTGCCCAAGATTCAGACCGCCGAGGAGGCGGCTCTGTGGGATGAGATGATGTCCTATCTGGAAGAGCATCTGGGCCTGGCAATCGGCACCATCAAGGTCTATGTTCTTGTCGAACAACTCGAAGCCACCTTTCAGTTGATGGAAATCCGTGCCGCATTGGGCAAACATTTCGCCGGATATAATACCGGCAGATGGGATTACATCAACAGTGTTTCGGATGCCATGGCATGGGACAAGGAATTTATAAATCCCAACATCGAAGACATCACCATGACCTACGGTTACATGAGAAACTACGAAGACCGTGTTCGTCGGGCCGTCAATACACCGGACGCTAATGGAAACTTCGCCCTTTGGCAGGGAGGGATGGAACCCAACATCCCGGTCGGTTCAGAAGAAGGGGTTGAGAACAGCATGAAAAAAGCACTGGCCGGGGCAGAGCGCGAACAGACCGAAGGCGCCAGCGGCAAATGGGTGGCCCATTGGAAGATGGTTCATATCGTCAGGCCCGTGTGGGATCGTATCGGCCAGGCCAACCAACTTGGCAGGAAATTCCCACCACTTACCCACACCCAGGCCGATGCCGACGGCCTGACGCTGCTCGAAAAAGCCCCCAGGACCATCCGGGGAGCACGAAATCTCTTAAGTGTGGCCTTGCAATATGGCAACGCGTTTGGACAGGGATTTCAAGCGGCTGCCTTGAAGGCCGCCGACTTTTTCGGTGACGACAGCGTATTATACCTGATGGAGGATATGGCCACAGGAGAGATTCGTTTAAGCATCCTTTGGGAATGGGTCCACAAAGGAGCAACACTCACCGAGGATGACAGCGGTACCGGGCTGAAATCTGGAGACATCGTTACAGACAGTATCTATCGAAGGTTATTGCAGGAAGAGTTCCTGAAGCTGCGGCAAGCAAATAATCGGGATGTTCACGATGATTCGAAAGAAACGACCTTGCCGATCGCCAGGGAGATCGCGGAAACCTACGTCCTGGATGCCGTCAAATTTCCCTGGTACATCGACCTTTTGAATATCAATTTGAATAATCATGATTTGCAAACGGCAAAAGAAAGGATTCGCCAGTACGTGCATGCATTTAAAAAAGACGGCGCCCGGATTACGGAAAATTTGGATTTTGAACCGGCCACCGTCGGCTGACAAAGCCGGAATGACCGAAAGAACGGCTGGCTGTACCCCAACGTTGCATAAATATCAGGGTATGCCTTCGGCATACGTAAGGTGTTTTTACCACAGAGAACTCAGAGGTCACAGAGAGGCTATCGCCGCAGGTATCCTCTTGCTTTTCTCTGTGAACTCTGTATTACAAGCTCGCAAGAACTGGAATTCTTTTCCAGATAATGTCACTGGAGAAAGCATAACTCTCTTCAGTTACAATGGTTTATGGACTCGCGCAAAGGCGCAAAGCCGCCAAGAAGAAAACGTACTTGAGATCTTTGCGGCTTGGCGCCTTGAACGAGTGAAACGAGTGGGCGCGCGTCATTTTTTGGTTCCGGCCGAAGGCCGGCCTGTGCTCTCTGTGGTGCATCATAGACCTCACCGAAGGTGAGATCTACAATCAGCACACTGATGTGAGCCATACAGGCCATGCACAATGAATATCCTTCTTTTCAAGAAGTTCTTAGTGTTCAACTATGCAACCTAAGGGTGTACACTTCAACAAGGACTAAACGGCATGGCTAACTGGTTACGTTTTCGACACGGAGCCGAGAATTATTTCGGAACACTCGAAGGCGAGTCGATTACCGTTTATGAGGGGGACCTTTTCGACAACCCTCGCCCCACGGAGCATACTCAATCTTTGGACAACGTAGAAATCCTGATTCCCTGTCATCCTTCCAAAATGGTGGGATTGTGGAATAATGTGAGGAGCGCGGCCGTTAAGCAAGGATGGGCGATTCCCGAAGAACCATTCTCATTTATCAAACCACCTTCCTGTTATCTGCCTCATAGGGGGATAATTCGCAAGCCGAACTCCTATTCCGGGCGAGTGGTCTATGAAGGCGAGCTGGCTATCGTCATCGGACGCCAATGCGCCAATGTCACCATAGAGGAAAGTCCAGACGTAATCTTCGGCTATACCTGCGCCAATGACGTCACGGCGCTCCAACTCATCAACCAGGATGAAAGTTTTCAGCAATGGAGTCGGGCCAAAGGGTTTGACACCTTCGGCGTCTTCGGTCCGACGATTAAGACCGACATAAGCCCCGATGAATTGATCGTCAAAACGGAGTTAAATGGTCGAGTCCGACAGGATTATCCCGTGAGCGACTTTGTTTTTTCGCCGGCTGAAATCGTCGCAGCCATTTCGAGAGATACGACCCTGTTCCCCGGCGATGTCATTCTATGCGGGACCGGAAACGGCGTCCTTCCCATGAAACCGGGCAGCAAAGTAGAAATCGTCATTGAGGGAATCGGCACGCTTTCCAATACATTTGCAGCATGACGGTGAGGACCATCCCAAGACAAAAATCGCCGGGCAGGGCTGCTCACCATTGGGATACTCTTGGTCGGCCCACGATAAGTTCAATACTCAAGAGTGGCTTACTCATATACTCATTTCATGCTGCCCTGTGAAGGCTTAGCCGCGTTTTACAGCATTCAAAAACGCATGTAAGCAGAGTTGATTGTAAATTCTTTTTCCCTTAGAGACCCAAAAGGACCCCGAAAAACGCCGCTAAGCCTGCTGGGGAGGGGGCAAATTGCGCTAAGTGCTTTGTGGCCACCGGCGTATCGTTTCTTAACCAGCCCTTCGGTATATGGGTCAGACTTTGCCAGTTGTGCGTAGACGTCTCAACAATAATTCAACAGGTCGGGGAGAAATCTACAGCATGTCTTAATACACTCTGGAACGCTAGAAGCTAACAGGGTCACACGGCCAGAGGCCGTGGTTTAATTGTCATATGTTCATACTCTCGCATTTCTCGCTCCATCCTTTCCTCAAGTTCATTCAGTTCGCTTGGACTCATTAACTCAAACTTGGGTAATTTCGGAGCGACTGCTTCGACGGACCAAAGGATATCGTCCTTAACGTTGCTTCTTTGCTCGAACTCTCCGCCGTCGTCTCTTCCGTTCTTGCCGACCGTATAAAGCCGAAAGCCGCGCTCCTCGTCCCTACGGTAATGCCACGGTTCATGAGTCATCGGATCGCGTGGACTTGCATCGAGATAATCCGGAACCAGTTCCTCCAGAGTCTCTGGATACTGTTGGTTGGCGAGATAATATCGCTCCAGGGCGCAAGCCACTAAGGCAAGTTCGATATGAGTTTGGGTATTGAGCGCTCGCTGAAAAACCCTGTCGCAATCGACCAAAAAGAAAAAATGCCCGTATTCGTAATCCTCCCGGCTCCTTGGAAGCGGGCCTACGTTACAGTCCCGCCATGGCTGGCTGCGGGATTTCTCTAAAGCGGTCTCAATCTCCGAAATCGTATCGAAGTAACCCATGAGGGCAAGTCGCAGCCACTTCCCGAACATGGCTCGCAGCCCCGGAGCGGCCGTGGCTTGCAAAATAAACGGAAACTCTGCCAAGATCAGTTCAAATCTCTTGGGCATTTCAAGCATTTGCATCCGCATGAAGATGGCTTCGACCCTTATCGAAGCCGGAATCAGACCCGGGAAATCCATCTCTCGAAGTTGGGCCTGAACCTCCGACCATTGTTCGTCGTTCCAGACGTGGAACTGTTGCGCCGCCCTCAACGTGTTTAAAGCGATCTTGGCCTGTCCCATCTGGAGCATGCGAGAAACGAGCAGATCGGAATCGTCAGTATGAATCAGGTTTATCGCGAGTTGAGCATCTCGGAATGATGCGGAAGATCTTGCCATGTGGAAAGGGCCGTCGATCTCATTGCGGCGCTCTGGGTGAACTGCCTTAACTTGGCAAGATGCGGATAATTCATCTCTATCCCGTCGTCGTTCCACGCGTACGGATATTGGTCGTAGGGGCGCTTCAATGCTTCTTCAAGCTGGGCAAAATCGTCTTCGGCCTTCTTGAAATGAGCGACGAGGATTTCACCGCATGCTTCCCAGGATTGCGGAGTGTTGGATCCGTTGAGCACTCCATCCCTGGCAGAGACAATGGACAAAGCGATGTGGTGAAGTTCCCGCAAAGGTGGCTGCCCGGATTGTTGTCCTTCATCGACATACTTGATCTTCGCATCCTTCGGCGGCAAGCGCATGGATGCATATCGAGCCGTGGTTCGCGCGGCTTCGCCCTCCTTCGTTCCTTGCCCGGCAACACCCAGCGGCGCCAAGTATGGGTGCGCCCAGATATTGGACTCAACAGAAACCGGTTCCGGAATTAATGACTGAACTGAGAGTGTCTCTCCAGAATCGATCAGCTCCTGTTCATAGGCCATCAGGCGGCCTTTCTCCATGGTTTCGGCAATAGCGCCACCCACTGGTAAGGCAACCACAGCCAATAGGTAGCACACGGCGGGCGTTATTCCCCTCTTCCAATCCTTCACCAAAAGGACGAGCAACGCAATTGGGTTGGTCGGCGGAAATATCAGGCACAGCGTCATCAGTGCCTTACCCTTTTTCGATCGGATGCTGGCGATGATTGAGATCAGCCATCCGAGAACCAGCAGGATCAGGCCGACCAGCAGCGACACAATTATCGCAGAAGGAATACAGTTACTCAGTTGTACATTAGTCATACATATTTCTCGATTAATCTAAGATCATATCTCAATCTCACAGTACATACCCAGGTATTGGTCACGACATCCTGGACTTTTGTGTACGAGAACTCGTCAATTATCGCTGATTGTCGCCTGCCTTCCAACCCCTATTTTCACTGGAATTAGGTCCTCAAGACCGTGAAAAAGTTCTCCTTGAAGCCTTAACCGACGATAATTGGGGCATGACATCAACAATTCGCACGCAGAAAAGATATGATCATCGACTCCGCGATCTCGTTCGATCATCCGGCAACATTAATCTCGCAATTCAACTTGGCGTGCCTCGCTCCACTGCTCACGGTTGACTGACATCAAATCAAGTCGAAATCGTCACAATCAACGTTTTCGATAGGGACATCGTCAGCCCTCAAAAAGAAGTTCTCGCTCTTCGCAAACGCATCAAATGGATCGTTGCGTTGTTTCGGATCCTAGTCGTATTAGTGAGGGTATCTGGCTTCGCTCTTGACAATTCCCGACTTCCAGGTGGGCCACGGAAGACAAGGCTACTTCGAGCAATTGATTTGTCACTCTCAGTCCTCCCGCTGCGAGTACCACTTCGCCTCCTGAGATTGTCTCCATCTCGCTATCATTCCTGGAAAAACAAAGATGAGTGTGGTCTTGACGACATGTCTTTTTGCCCACGAAGATCGCCACTGCAACTCACACCCAGCGAGGTCAAAACAATTCAGGAGATGGCGACATCCGAAGATTATCGACATGTGCCAACAAGTAGGCTAGCGATACTTGCTCAGCGACTCGGCTTCGCATCACCCGCCACTTGGTTTCGGCTTGTACGAGCGCACAAGTGGCGCCGTCCTCGACCCCGGATTCATCCAGCCAAGCCAAAGGTAGGTATTCGAGCGTCTTTTCCCAATGAAATCTGGCATGTCGGCACTACACTGATTCGCCTCCTTGATAGATCTCGCGCTTACCTTCATGCCGTCATCGACAGCTTCTCCCGTCGGATACTCTCCTGGAAAGTGTCCGGAACTTTCGACCCAAGTATCACTGCCGAGCTTCTACTCAATGCCTCAAAGAGTCTTCTCAACCAGCAGCCCACTCTTCTCGCGGATGGTGGAGTCGAAAACTTTAATAGTGCTGTCGACAAACTTGTCGCCTCCGGACTTCTCCGACGACTTCTTGCTCAAACCGATATTTCATACTCCAATTCTCTTTTCGAATCCTGGTGGCGGTCCCTCAAGCACCAGTGGTTGTTCTTGAACACCCCCGATAC
>JADFMM010000202.1 GCA_022563885.1 Planctomycetota bacterium
TGGATCGTCTGCATCGATAGCGTAGTCTCTATCATCAGGCTCTGTCAAACAGCGCCCCGAAAATTCTTGGGTACGAGGGTCGCAACCATGCCAGACATAAAGCTTCATACGCCAGTCGTCAGAAGCGAGAACTTCGGACCACGACTTCCTCAGCGCCACTGGGGGGCTTTCACGCTGATCGAGCTGCTGGTCGTGATCGCCGTCATCGCGCTGCTGATGGGTCTGCTCATGCCGGTTCTGGCCAGGGCCAAGGAGCAGGCCCGACGGGCGGCCTGCCTGGGAAATATCAGACAGTTCCTCATCGCCATCCAAGTCTACGCCGGCGACTACGACGAACACCTGCCGAGCGGCCTATCCGATTTTATCAACCCCGAGGACGAGCACACCCCGATCCTATCCAAGGCCATACGCGATGCCCTGGTGAGCATCGCTGGCGACGAGCGTAGCCTTTCCTGTCCCTGGTTGCGTGAACCCTTCGATGAAGCGGGCGGCTGGTATTATAACAACTATGGATATGTTCTGGGTTACAACTACCTGGGAGGCCACCAGGGCACACCGTGGCCCTTGCTGGGACCGGCGGAGGCCGTCGGGTCTCTCCCCAAAGGTCCATCGATAGAGCCTCTACACCTGTTGTGACGGAATTGAACGCCTGGTCCAGCGACGAAAAAATGACCTTTGCCCCCCACGGAGCCAGAGGCGCCATCCTAAGAAGCCGGGCATGCGGGAAACGAGAGCTATGAGGGAATACCATCGGAGCAAATCGGGGCCGTGGGCGGTCATCTTGGCTTCCTGGACGGATCGGCCCGTTGGAAGCACATTGCCGAGATGAAGGTGTACCGCGGGTCCCGGCTTTGGGAAGAGACCGGCTGTTTCACCGTGTGGTAGGCGACTAGACTCGACCTGACGATTCACTCCACCTCCTGCGGACCTCCAGAATCTTCTTTTCCCGTCGTCCCAGCAGGCGGGCCAGGGGCGGCAGACTGGTCCTCTTGTGTCCCAAACCCAAACCGTCTAGACCGTGCGGAGTGCTGCGTCAATGGGCGTGTCCCCGTCCAGCAGGCTAAAACTCTTGCCGATCGTATTGGCCAAGTCGAGAGAGAGGACCAGGGCGGCCGCCACATGGTCCCGCGCGGTCTTGCCGTTACCGTGCAGTTGATCGCTGATTGTCACTCGATCGTTGCCGGGGTCATCCGTGAGGCGACCGGGACAGACGATGGTGTAATCGAGGTCGCTCTCCCGTAGATAGTGGTCAGCGTGAGCCTTGGCCCGGTGGTAGTGGGCGATCTTGGACTGACTTTCAATGTCAGCATTGAGGGAACTGAGCATCACGAAGCGCTTCACGCCCCGCACCTGGGCCGAGACCATGGCTCGAATGGCGCCCAGATGATCGACCAGAACCGTCTTGTCTTTGCCCGTGTGGCCTCCCGAGCCCGCGGCGAAGATCACGGCGTCACATCCTGCAAGACAGTGATCGATCGGATACTCCAGGTCACCCAGAACCGTGGGGACGCCCAGGCGGTCAAATGGCTCGCGCTGACGCGGATCGCGCATCATCGCCACGGGCGCGTGCGGCCCGGCGGCCAGGCGTCGAACCACGCGAGTGGCCGTGTTCCCATTGGCGCCGATCACCAGTACCTTCACGTTTGTGCCTCCTTGTCAGTCTACTTGACTAGGTTCACCCATGCTCTCCTATTGGTGCAAGTCCGGTATCTACGCCTCGTTGTCGTTATTAGCGCAGCGGTTGCCGTGGTCGTAATCGGCTTTTTAGATGCGGTTTCGATTGCGACGACGATCACGAGCGAGATCAATCCGGACCCTACTTTTGTATGGCGTTCACGATGGAACCTTCTACTATAGCCTCGAGCGTATCGAAAGGACAGAGTTTAGTGAAGACCATCGACATCGACCAAGCCATCGTCCTGCTCAGGGAAAAGGTGAAAGACTTTCAAGTCCCCATCGTGGATCTGGTCCAGGCGCAGACCAAGGAACCCTGGAAGGTGCTGGTGGCCACGATCCTCTCGGCCCGCACCAACGATTTGACCACGGCCGCGGCCGTCAAGAAGCTCTTCAAACGGGTCACAGACGTCCGACAGTTGGCAGACCTCTCGCTGGTACAGCTCGAAAAGCTGATCTTCCCCGTGGGCTTCTATCGCAACAAGGCGAAGTTCCTCAAGCAACTGCCCGGCGTTCTAAGCGACAAGTTCAAGGGCACGATCCCCGATGACATCGACTCCTTGGTCCAGCTACCCGGCGTCGGGCGCAAGACGGCCAATCTGGTCGTGGCCGTGGCCTTCGGCAAGCCGGCCATCTGCGTGGACACGCATGTCCATCGCATCATGAACATCTGGAACTACATCAACACCGAGACACCGCTCGAAACGGAGATGGCCCTGCGGAAGAAACTGCCCGAACGCCACTGGACCACCATCAATTCAATCCTGGTGGCCTATGGCCAGAGTGTCTGTCGTCCCATCTCTCCCCACTGTGACCACTGCATCATCCAGTCCCTCTGCCCACAGCGTGGCGTGACACCACGCAAGACAAAGACCCGCCGCAAGGGTAGTCTTCACCTGATGACCTGGAACGTCAATGGCATCCGCGCCGTCGCCAAGAAAGGGTTCGTGGAAACGCTGCAGGAATTGGCCCCGGACATCATCGGCGTTCAGGAAACGAAGGCCCAGCCCGACCAACTCGATGACGATCTCAAAAACATTCCCGGCTATCAGTCCTATTGGTTTAGCGCGGAGCGGAAGGGCTACGCCGGCGTCGCCGTCTATTCCAAACTCGCGCCGATTGCCGTCACCAACGGTTTGGGGGTGGAGGCGTTTGACGTGGAAGGCCGGACCCTCACGCTGGAGTTCGAGACCTTCTATTTCGTGAATTGCTACTACCCCAACGCCCAACATGAATTGAAGCGCATCAAATACAAGATCACATTCAACGACGCCATTCGTCGCTACTGCAACCGGCTCAAGAAGATCAAGACCGTCGTCCTCTGTGGTGACTACAACGTTGCCCACAAGGCCATCGACTTGGAGCGTCCCAAAGCGAACGAAAACAATCCCGGCTACTCTCAACCCGAGCGGGACGCTATGGACACATTCATCGCCGCCGGATACCTGGACACCTTCCGCCTCTTCAATCAGGACCCGGGGCACTACACCTGGTGGAGCTATCGCAGCCAGGCGCGAGAGAAGGACATCGGCTGGCGTATCGATTACTTCTGTGTCGACAAGAAGAGCGAGGCGCGGGTGCTCGATGCCGGTATCTGCAAGGAGGTCATGGGGTCGGACCACTGCCCGGCGACGATGGTGCTGTCGAACGCCACTGTCAAGGCCTAACGCGTTTAGTGGCGGCTACCTTAACATTGTAATGTGGCTCTAGCGTCTTAGTTCTCTTCCTTCATCTGTTCCAGCATTCTTTCTAGCTGTTCACGTCGTTGCGGATCAAGCCACCCCCCATCTCCTGTTATCTCCAAAGGCCACCTGGGTTTCAAGTTTTCGAGGTAGGCCTTAAAGTCGTACATTTTCCTGAAGTTCTCGACTGTCTCTTCGGGCATGGCCTTAAGCGCCTCTGGCACTTGCCACGCATCGGTGATCAGGGTATACCCTCCCTTGGCTGTGTAGGTCCCTGCGGGTAAGACGCCTGTCTGCATCGCGCCGATGCCATCCAAATCTTTTACCACGTGCAAAGTCAGTTCAAGGGTGTCTTCGGGTGTCGTCAAATACTGCAGGGAAGATTCGAAACCGAAGTATATTTCTCCGGCCTTGGGGTTCTCGCCCATGCTCATTGCTTGCCATCCGTCAGCAAGTTTTCCTTTCTCAAAAATGATCAATTCTGTTGCTTTTCCCCCTCGTTCAATCCGTAGCTTGAGCTTCCCGGCCAGGAAATCGGCTTTGCTAATGAACGTCCAATGGAGTGGAGGCTGCAGCAGCAGGGGCAACTTTAGGCCGAGCCTACGTGCCTGTGGTGCCGATGAGACGGGCGGGGTCTGAATCCCAAGCGTGTTCGTGGATTTCTGGGCGGAACCCTCTGCTTCTTTGACCACACCCAGGTCCAGCTCTTCATCTAGGATTGTGATGGAGGCGATATTCTGCCATCGCTGCCGGCTGTCCGGGTCTTCGTAAACGAGGTTGTATGTTCCGGGGACGATGCCAGAAAAGCAGAAGTAGCCGGATTCGTCCGTGAGGGTGAAGCACTCGAAATGAGCGGGGATGAGTTCTCTGATGGCCATCCGTCGTTGGGAAATGATGCCCTCCTGGCCCTCGAGGATGCCCCTGACCTTGAAGGCGCCGCCAAAATCCAGGCGAATCGTCTCACCCTCCTTCGGTATCACGAGCCTACGCATCACGCCTCGCATCTTCCACAGGTTGTTACGATAAACATAACAGTCCTCGGTTGGGAGATGAGAGGCCCGATAGAAGCCATTGGCGTCCGTAACGACCGTAGCCCAGCGTCGCGAGGGGTCATCTGTCGTACCGGTCGTCGCGTCAGCGAAGCAGATGGTTTTATTTGCCAGGGGGGTGTCTTGTTCGTCCAAAACAAACCCTTCCACGATCCCCCCTGACCTCAAGACAATGTCATCGACTTGCGCAATCCGACCGCTATTGACCCAAATACCCTCTACCGTCTGGAGGGCATAATCAGGGTGAGTAATCTTGAGGGATTCCGTTCCCTCTGGCAAATGAGATAATGTAAAAAGGCCTTTCGTGCTGCGAGTCGCTCCTTTCTCACTGGCGAAGAGATGTTGTGTTCGCGGGTTCGCATCGCCCGCCCATGAGAGAGGGACCACCTTGGCCTCGTCAATGGGTTCGCCGGCCTGATCGATGATTCTACCCTTCAGTGTGCCGCCCAATGAAAGGGACACAAGCATACTGTGATTCTCATCTGTATTGATCGGGCCACTCCAGTTGGGGGCATAGCCGTCGGCCAGGACCTGTACCTGATAGATGCCTGGGCCTGCGGTCTCAATGTCGAAGAATCCTTCGGGGTGATGGAAGGTGATCCATTTTGGCGATGGCATCGAGTTGGCCCCACGGAGGGTCTTCAGTTTTCGGACACGAATCTGAAACTGACTGATGGGTTCTTCGGTCAGCTCCCCCAGCACGAACCCTTCCAGGCGAGGGTGACTGAGCGAATGGAGTTCAACCTCCAAGTCGTCACTGGGCGCGACGATATCGTCTAGGGTCAAGTCCCCGATACGATTACCCGAGAATTTCAAACGATAGGTTCCGGGCTTGAGCCCCTGTAGGCGGAAAGGTACGGGTTTTCGGATTGGAGATATCAATGGGATGTGCACGGTCATGTTTTTGACTCTCGGCGCTGTGGCAGTCACCCATACGCCTCCCGGTGTTTCACTGCCTTTCACCACAAGGTGTCCGCTGATGGAGGCCCCGCCTTGGGGAGAAGAAACGGGCAACTGGACAAGCAACGGCTCCCCCTGGTCCAGGGGAAGCTCTCTCTGCGAAATCACTCTCGATGTCGTCGGCATTCCCTCTGAATTAAGCATGGCCATACTGATGTCGTAGGTCCCCGGTAAAATGTGGGAGAGGGCGAAGGTACCATCCGGATTGGGCGAGACGAAATCTACAGTGGATGAGCTATGCCACCAGGCAGGCTGAGCCGCGATCTTGATGTCCACGGCAGGCTGCTTATCCTGGTATTCAGCGTAGCCATGGACGGTTTCCCCCCGTTCAAGAACGATCGTGACTCGCTGCGTCACCTGGGGATCAGTCAGGCGGAAGACGGCCCTGCCGGGGCAGTGTGTGTATCGTGTTTCAATGATGAAGAGGCCGCGACCCTGAGACTTCTTGCTGACAACCCCTTGGGCTACCGCTGTAATCATATAGTCGGTGGGTAAGGGAGGAAAGCCGCCCAGTAGGCGGTATCCGTTGCGGTCGGTCCGACGGGATGGACCATGGTGATTGATCTCGATCGCGCGGCTATCTGCCAGTGAGGTGGGGATGAGCTCCACGCCCGCGATGCCGACCCCGTTGGTATCTGGTATCTACCACGCGAACCTCCACCTGACAGGCTCGGGGTAGTTGGAAGTGTTTGACGACATGCTGATCCTGACTCAGATTGAGCACCGGGCCGTCGGCATTCATGCCGAAGCCTACATAGTCGTTGGAGTCAATGAAGACGATGGAGTTGCCGGGTCTCCATAGTTTGTCAATGTGATAGAAACCATGTTTGTCAGTCCGGACGCCGGTCATGCCATTGCTGGCGATGTAGACTCTGGCGTCTCGAACAGGCTCACCTGTTTCAGCGTCTGTGATCAATCCGCTGAGGACTCCCCGAGGTTTAAACTCACAAAAAGGTGTCACGGCAAGAGACGGAGGTCCTGGAGGAGCTGCGACTTGGAGTGCGGCGAGACCTTCTTGAGGAGGTTCTTGAGCTGTGCTCCCTGGTTGTACGGGGGCACCGGTGGGCGTCAATGTGGGTGATACGATTCCATTGGGATCTGCGGCTACACCCTGGGTTTGCCGTTGGGCGGGCGTTGGATCTGAGGGTTTGGGATTTTGGACCATGAAGGTGACACCCGTGATGAGCAACAGTCCGGCGGCAATTCCCACGATTTTCAGCGTCAGGCTTGAGAGGCCGGTTGCGGCAACACCGGCAGCGGTGACCGTGGCCACGCCCTCGATGGAGACCCCCGCCAAAGAGGCCAGCACTCCCGCGGTGAAGGCCTTGCCCGGCTTGCTCTGGGCCAGAGTGGTCTCCACCATGGCGGCCACTTGGCTCTTAAGCAAGCCGCGGGCCCGCGCAATGCGTTGACGCGTGGCATTTTCATTCAGGCCTATCAGGGTCGCCACCTCGCGGGTGGACTTATCTTCCCGGTAGTAAAGTATGAGCGGTACGCGGAACTGCTCAGGGAGTTGCTTCAAGGCCTGATTCACCACAGCCTGCTGTTCCCGCTGAATCGCCGCCTCGACCGGGAGTCGGATGGGGGCCGATTGAGATGACGCGGCTTCTAATGGGGCGGCCTTGCTCACCACATCGCGTTGCCGAGCCCGGGCCCAGTTTTGGATGACACGACGGGCGATGGTGCAGAGCCAGGCCTTGAATTTGGCGAGATCCTTTAGTTGACCCAGATTCTTCCAGGCCAGAAGAAATGTTTCCTGGGCCAGTTCCTCGCTTTTTTCAACATCGCCGGTAGCGCTGTAGGTGATGGCACACACCAGGGATTGATATCGACCAACCAGGAGGTCAAAGCCCTCGGTGTGGCCTTTTAGGCAGTTTTTCAGCAATTTGATTTCATTGATGGCATCACTCATCTTTGTCTAGGCCTCTCACGACTGACACATCATAGTCTCTTTCCACACTAGAAACTAGATTTAGATAAGCGCGACAAGGTTTCTTGAAAAACTGAAATGTTTTTGGTCTTGAGGGTATGGGTGGCCAGTCCGAGGCGGAGCAACTAGCGCGACATCCATGGACCGGAGATGGAACGGGAGAATGAGAAACATTAGCCTTAGAGGGCGTGGAGCAAATAAGACGCCATTCTCCCGACTTCACAGGTGATTCAGAAGAGCTTGAAGCTACCTTCGTGTGAGAACAGCACCGCGGAACACAAAAGCAAGCAAGCCGCGTTGGTGAGTGGTAAATGTGTGTCGGCCTTCGTAATCGTACTCAGCGAAGCGGTACTCGTAATCGACTTATCCAGACCGATCTCGATTACGATTACGATCACGACAACGATTAGGAAAAGATGCCCCGCCGCGTGGTGTGGCGGCCTCAGTGCCCGTACACAAGACCCAATCCCGCGTTCCAGCCGGAGTAGTCTGTGGCGATATCGCGGCTGACATAAATATTGAGTGTCTTGCTCTTGCCGCGGACCGACAATCCACCCCCCACCGTTTGGTAGTTGTCAATCACCACATCTTCCAAAAAACGGCTATCGACGAGGAAGCCATTCAGGTACACCCGAGAACTACCGGGAAAGGGAAAGTCGAGCATGACGCCGTTTTTCAGGATCTGCTGTTCAAGTTCGGGGTCGATGCTGACACCCTGGATCTCAATCTTTAAACTGTCGAAGAAGGAGAACTGATTCGCGATCACCAACAGGACGTTTTCGCGCAGTTCGAACTCAAAACGGTTGGTGATGCCGAACTGGTCCATGAGACCGGCTGTCGCCCCGTCGTAGCTTCCTATACCCTGGAGGCCGGCGTAAGGCGTAACCTGCCAGCCGAATCGATTGACCTCGTCGCGGACCACCAAACGAATGCCCAGGCCCAGGTCCATGCCGGCACCGTATATTTCGGTCCCTTCGATGTCCTTGTACTGGCCGTTCGTATTGCCGATCAAGGAGACGCGTTTGCCAAAGTTGAACCACCAGGGAAGGTTGAGTTCAATCTCCGAGCCCTCGGCAGTGCCGCTGGGCGTGTCAGCCTCATATTTTCCGCCATTGATCCATATGCCGGACGTCACGCGGGAGCCGCTGCCCCGCATGACCGGGCCCGCATTGAACAGGCCAAAAGTTCGGAAGGCACGGTCAGCCATCCTGGCGGTCGTCGATGAGGGGTTTCCGTCGGTGATGGCGGCCGTAGAGCGCTTGGCCGCTTCCTTTAGCAGCTTGGCAACTTCGCTACCACCCTCTTCAAGCAGCCAATTGCTCAGTTGATTCTCGAGGTCGTTCCGGTCAACCCCGGTAAACACGCGGCTCAGTCCGGTCAGGGGCGAGGTCAGCGTGAGCGTATTATCGACAACATCTACCTTGATGGCGTCGGGAATGCCGAAATAGGTAAAACTTCCGGTAAAACGAGTCTCCGTCACCAGAGGCAGAAACTTACCTTGGTTGGCGATAACAGCCTCAAGGAGGTCTGGCAGAGAGCTGGCCGACTGACTAATCGTGCCTCCCGGAGAGTTCACATCCACCCCGAATAGATTGACGGCGCGTCCGGCTCCAGGAAAGAGCACGACGAGCGACAGACAGAAGACTGTTTTCAATTGAAACCGTTTCATGGCGACCTCCAACAACAGATTCAGGAAAAACTCAAGGCCCGCAAGTCCCAACACCGACTACCGCACCACCGGCCTACTGACCCACAGACCAGACCACGCATCGGATAATTGCCCCGGAATCCTTAGTCGATCTTCGCTCCATCTGCGAATAGGCGATGTGGACGGGTGCTGCCAGGCAAATGCGACCCCTCTCGGTTCCTTTCATTCTGGATGGGAGCAGAGTTATAGGACGAAAAACTTGACCGGACAGCCCCACCCTGGCTATACTCCGACCCAGCCGTCTGAGCGCCGCCGCGGGTTGACTCAACCGACTCAAACTTCCATTCTATGAGGTTTTGCCCCATGCAGAAAAGTAACAAGCACCCCAACATCATCCACCTGCATCCGGACGATCAGGTCGTGGTGGCCTTTCGGGATCTGTCCAAGGGAGAAAAGGTGCTGGATGTCACTCTCACAGAGGACATCATGCACTGGCACAAGGTGGCCATTAAGCCCATCCCCGCTCAAACGCCCGTGCTCAAGTATGGGGAGGAGATCGGATATGCCACCCAAGATATTGCCCCGGGGCAATGGGTGCACTCGCATAATCTCGCCACGGGCAAGGTGTTGGAACTCGAAGATCATGAGCTTGCCACGGCCGTGCCGCCGGATCCCGAACCCATTACCGATCGCTATTTTCTCGGCTATCGTTCGCCCGAGGGACGCGCGGCCACCCGCAACTACATCCTGTTGGCCAGCACGGTGGACTGCGCCAATCACGCCCTTGACATGGCGCTGCGGGAACTGAATCGAGACCGTGACGCCCTGCTACGCCGCTATCCCAACGTCGACGGCATTCTCGGTCTGACGCACGAGAGCGGCTGCGGCCTCGCATCAGGCAGCGAGGGCCACCAACGTCAAAACAGGACCATCAATGGATTCCTCACCCATCCCAATGCCGCGGCCTGTCTGGTGGTGGGGTTGGGTTGTGAGAAGAGCCGACCCGAACTGATTTACGGCAGCGATCCCCTGGCGAAAGAGGGCAGTCCCAAACGGAAGACCCCCTTGACCTACATGATTCAAGACGAAGGGGGTACACAGGCCGCTGTCGACAAGATCGTCGCCTTCGTACATGAGCAATTGCCTTTGATCAACCGTCGGCGGCGTGAGCTGATTCCCGCTTCCGAGTTGATCATGGCCACCCAATGCGGCGGTAGCAATGGCCTCTCCGGTATCACCTCCAATCCTGCCATCGGTGTCGCCTCCGACATGCTGGTGGCCTGCGGCGGCGCTTCTTTTCTCGCCGAACTGACAGAGACCGTGGGGGCGGGTCATCTACTGACACGACGCGCCAAGACGGTGGAGATCGCCAAGAAGTATTTGACCATCGTGGCATGGTGGCAGCAGTATCTCGAGAAGCATGGGGCCAGCTTCGAGGACAACACCACCCCCGGCAATCGGCGGGGTGGCTTGACCACCGTGGCCGAAAAGGCATTGGGGTCCTCCGTCAAATCGGGTACCGCCGCTCTGAGTGGCGTCATCGAGTACGCGGAACCGATCCCCGGGCCCGGCTTGTACTTCATGAATTCGCCCGGTTACGATCCTGCCTCCACCACGGGACAGACCGCCAGCGGGGCCTTGGTCGGCGTCTTCAGCACCGGGCAGGGCAGTTGCTTCGGCGGGACCTTGATCCCCTGGATCAAGGTCGTGAGCAATTCCGAGGTCTACGAGCGACTCCCCGACATGGAGATCAATGCGGGTGCGCTGGTGGAAGGGGTCCCGCTCGAGACCATCGGCCGCCAGATCTTTGAGCAGGTGCTGGCCACGGCCAGCGGCGCCAAGACCTACAGCGAAAAGATGGACATCACCGTGTTCAACGTGTGGAATACGGGTGTCACAACCTGAAGGCCTCCTAGTTACCTTAGCGGCCGCGCAAAAATAACTTCCCATTTATAGGGGCAATCTTGACCTTATCTTCGGCCGCTTCTCAATCACAAATTCCTCGACGTAGAATAGCTACGCCTGTGGATTCGCTCAATCGGCGCGACCAAATCTAACGCCAATTTGCTCCCTCTAAAGTGTGAATTTATTTCTGCGCGACCGCTTACGATATCGCTCGATGGTGGCTCGGAAGAATTCCGCCAATTCTTCCTCAGACTGGCCATCGCGTTCTGGAGTCTTTCGATTCCACTGTTCCAATCCTCGACGATCCTGAGCAGTTCTCGATTCCTCTCTATCAGTCTTGCTATGGTGACGTCCTTTGACTCCCTGTGGTTCTGACGCGCGCCTGTC
>JADFMM010000203.1 GCA_022563885.1 Planctomycetota bacterium
ACGTGGGTCGCACCCGAGTCGGGTGTTGGCCTGGTGGCAAATGTGGGTATGGAAAAGAACCGTACCTCACTGAGACTGGCCTGCGGGGCGAAACCCTGCACGCTGTTGACGGTCATCCGAACATACCGGGCCACGGCAGCGCCGAATTCGATGGTAGTGTTGTGTGCGTAGTCCGCCATCCCCGAGGCCTGCGCCAGGGGCCCGACCCCTTCCAGAACGCTCCAGTTCTCGCCATCTAGAGAGTGCTCGATGACGACGTCTTTCGCACCGAATCCAATGAAGGGTTCGATGGTCTGATTGGAATTCCAGACCCACATCTCATGTAGCTTGTAGGCCCGGTCGAAGGCGTACTCGATCGTGGCCGGGATTCCGGTGCTGATCCACATATCGATGGCGGAGGTTCCGTGGAGATCATCGACCAGACCGGAGCCGTTGATGGTATTCTCAGCGACCGAAGCGCCGAATGAGCTGGAGGCCGTGGCGGCGATATTAATGATTGGAATAGAGAGAGGCTCGGTCGTGAAGCTCCAGATATCACCTCTAAATAGCGTGTTGTCCGGTGCGCCATTAACTTCGTCGACACGCCAGTAATAGGTCTGGCCGAATGCGAGACGACCCGGATCATAGCTCGTGGCGACCTGCGCCGGGCCTACCAGGACACCCAGGGGATTGGTCTTGCCCGCGTCATTCACATCCTCGAAAACAGTGCCAAAGTACACATCGCGTGTCACGGCGGACGCAACGGGATTCCAGGTGAGTTCAGCATCACGTGGTACATCCGTGGCTTCATTGCCGGGCGCATTCCCGGAGGCCCCTGAACTTGCTGGGACGCCCACGAATGCCTGCAGCCACTCACTGATCCCCGCAATCTGGGCATCGCTCAAGGCGGTGTTATACACGACGACCTCGGCGATGTCGAAATCGCCTACTCGAGGATAACGCATGTCACCCACATAAAACTGGTCATTGGAGGTGGTATAGGAGCTTCCAGTGGCGCTATAGGCCAGGTCTAGCGTCCCGGTGGAGTTGAACCACATGTTAATGACGGCAGGATTCATGCGCGCGGCGTAAATGACAAAGGCATCAAGTGGATGCTCTTGGTTCCTGCCGTCGATTCGTCCATTGTCCTTGCGAACCGTGACATCAAAGGACATATTAAAGTGGTCGGCTCTGCCCCCGTCATTATAGGAGCCAAAGCCCAGGCCACGCTGGTCCGTGTTTCCGGGATCAACCACCTTCTGGATCGAGAAAATGGTCAAATCCGTTAATCCGGCGCCACCGTTGAGGTTGGTGGCCATGAGCAGATCTTGTACGGTAGGATCGAAATGCACGGCAGCGAAGGCATGTGAAAATACCGTGGCATTCTCGCCTGACGAGAGCGTCGGTCCCACGTGATTGGCAACCTCCGCCCGGGCATCATTGCCTTTGCCACTGAGATCGGCCCATACGCCGGTGTCCGGATCGTAATTGATGTCGGGCATTCTCAGCCACAGACTGAGGTTTCCTGCGATACTGCCATCGTTCGGGGCTAGGGCGGCTCCGAATCCGCTGGTGGTCAAGACCATGACGATGAGCAAAACGCTTGGAGTCAGGTGGGTTCGATTCATGACACAATTCTCCTATGGGCTACGTACAGTTCAAGATGAAGAAACCTCAACATTGCACAAAGTTCAGGGTATGCCTTCGGCACACGCAAGATTTTCTTACCACAGAGGACACAGCCCGGCCTTCGGCCGGAACCAAAAAAAATGACGCGCGCCCACTCGTTTCACTCGTTCAAGGCGCTAAGGCGCAAAGATCTCAAATACGCTTTTTCTTTGCGGCTTTGCGCCTTGGCGCGAGTCCATAAACCAATGCAACTGAAGAGAGTTACGCTTTTTCCAGTGATATTATCTGGCAAAAACTTCAAGTTCTTGCGACCTTGTAATACAGAGAAACTACCGCCGGAGTTTTTCTCTGTGACCTTCCACCCTCCGTAGCGGAGCTACTGCCTGCCCTCCGCACGGAGCGCGCTAGGGAAGGCGGGCGGCGTTCTCTATGATGCATCGTAAACCTCACCGAAGGTGAGATCCACAACAAACACACTCATGTGAGCCACACAGACCATGCACAAGGAGTAACCGTTCACCGATCATTTCGAGCAGAGACGAACCGCAGAATATCGAACACGGAATGTCCAACGGTGAAGTTAACTGCCCTTCGACATTCTGCGGTTCCTTCTTCGATATTCTACGGTTCAAACCACCCTTGCCAACACTTCTCAATCCCATACCCCGAACGGTTCCGTAAAAACAAATGGGGCCTATACCCTATTGACTAGGCATAGGCCCCATATTGAAATCAATCTACCAGGTAACTGGCCTCATTAGGCGTCACCTTGTATGCATCGCTGGCATCACTATTGAGACAGGGTGAAACTCCAAACCTTGCCTATGGTGACTGCCCCATCGGCATCAATCTCGTCGATCCGCCAGTAGTAGGTGGAGCCCGGAGTCAGGCCGCCTACGAAGGGATCCGGGGGGATGCCCAGGCCGAGAAGGATGGCCGGCGCTACCTGGTTGCCGACAAAGGTGTCGCCACCGGCTACCACTGCGTCGAAGTCGTCCATGGCGATGTAGACATCGTGAGAGACCGCGCCCTCACCCGGGGTGAAGGTCAGACCGACGATGCCGGGCAGAACCGTCGCCCCATCGGCCGGTTCGGGATCCAAGGCCTGCTTGACGTTGGTGAACATCTGAATCAACTCGGTCGCCGAGAACGCCCGGTTGTAGATGCGGAGGTCGTCCAACAAGCCACTGTAGGGTGTCTCAATGTGATCGGTGTCACCCACGGTAAAGGGAGAACCGGCGGCCTGGTCGAAATTGGTGCCCGACACGGTCGTCTCATAGGTCGTTCCGTCCAGCAGGACCGTGACGGCACCGGCGTCGAAGACCACGACGATCTCGTGCCAAGCACCCACGGTGATTTCGCCACTTCCGACGGTGACGGTCGTGTCACCGCCATCGGTGTCGGTGTACAGAATGAGGTTGCCGTCCGCGGAGAAACCCAACTCGAAGTTATCGTTGAAGGGATCCGATCCGCGCGACAGCAGCACGTTGCCCACGTTGTGATTGCTGACCGTATCGCGAAGTTCAGAGGGGTTGACCAAGGCGACTATGCTGAAGGCCGATCCACCCACTTCGAAGATCCCACCCATAGCGTTGTCGCCCATATTAATGACGCCGTCAATGCCGTCGAACTCCATGGCACCGTCTACGATCTGGGCGCCGCCCGTGACTTCGCCATGATTTCCATTGCCGGACATATCCACTACCAAACCACCGGCTGCGTCATCAAAGGGGTAGTAAGCCACGAGACCGGGATCTGCATTGGGATCCGCGGCGATGGTGGGGGCCGTGGTCAGGCTCAAAACCTCACCTACCGACCAATGGTCGCCGTAAAACTCATCAACCGCCCAGTAATAGGTCGTGTCGGGCTCCAAGGGGCCGACGTCGAGGGAGGCATCCCGAATCAGAATCGTCGGAGCCACGGCACCACTGGTGACCGCGCCTTGGTCCGTACCGAAATAGACGGCATGCATCAGCGGGCTCCAGCCACCGGTCCAACTGAGTGTGCGTGAAAGGTCCCGGATGACTGTGCCATCGGCAGGATTCTGGTCATAGGCGCCCATGAGGGGAACCGTGAAGCTCCATACAGGACTGGACGCTACAATGCCGCCAGCGGCATTGACGTCGTCAACACGCCAGTAATAGGTCGTCTCTTGTGCAACATCAACCGCAAGGGTAGCCCCTGCTGCCATGCGACCCGCGAGTTCGGCCTCACCGAGTTCAGGCGTGGTGCCGAAGTAGACATCGTGCTCAGCGGCCAGGGAGCCGGCAGTCCACGACAATGTGGCGGCCGTGTCCTCGACGAGGGACTCGTGGCCCGGGCTGGGGGCGTAAGAAGCAAGCAGTCCTGCAAGCGCTCTTACCTCAGCCTGCGACAGGGTATGATCGTAGATGTGCACATCTCCGATCACGCCTACGAAATACCGCGAGTCATTGTCGGCACGACGCCCGATGCTAACGTCCGCGCCTTCCGTAAGTTCATAGGGATTGTTGCTACCGGAGAAATAGATACCTTCTTCGCCGTCTGTGTAGATCTTGGTCACATCCGGCCTCAAGTTGGCACCCTTAGTCACGGTCAGAGCACAATGGTGCCATTCACCGTCGTTTACAACGGTTCTGCTTCTGAGATTACCGGATTGGTGCTCGGTCCGTAGCGTGCCCTCGTGCACACGCCAGGTCAGCCGCAGCCGACCGCCAGTACTACCCCAGGTCACCATCTCGGTATTGCCGGTACTTACGGTGGTCTTTACCCAGTTGGTGACGCTGAAGGCCGGCTGGACACGATCGGGGTCATTGGGATCAATGTTGATACCCTTATACCCGTCAATATTGACGTAGTCATCCACACCGTCAAACAGCAGTCCGCCATCCACGAAATTCGGATCGCCGAAGATCGTGCCGTGCCGGCCATTGCCGGAGACGTCATTGGCATCGCCGTCCAGGGGCCAGTGCCCCATCAGGGCTGCCGAGGCACTGCCGGCCATACATAGCATTAATGCCCCGAGAAATAAACACATCGCTTGTCTGTTCATCATGTTTCTCCTAATTGATACTTAAGTTTCTGTTCGATTCAGCTCTCTACTGAATGACTACCCCAAAACAATTGCTTTTCGTTGGCAGATGCAGGGACTGGTAACAACGGTTGTTTGAACTCGAAGCACACCTCCTTCAACGGGTAACACTGGATGTCTTACGGACGGAATCCACGTTTTTGACCTGGGAATGACGAGTCGCTGTGGGATTTGCAATCAACACACCTCCTATCCAGACTGGCCCGCAGGCATACATACGGGCAATTCAGTTCCGTCGTGCTATTGAGGCTTTCGACCCAATAATCGCTATATTATCTGACTCAGCGACAAAAATCAAGGATTTGTACTATTTCCCTGGAGAAACGAAGCGGTCAAACTGAATAGGAGCCGTATCTCCTGAAAGATACGGCTCCTCAGAGTTCATGAATCAGTTACCACCCGTTATGCCGACGGTTCAGGGCTTGTCAAATGTCAAACGGTAGGGTTCGACCGGCCAGCCCGGCCATTTCTGCGTCTGACAAGGCTCGGTTGTAGATACGCACGTCATCGATCAGGCCCTCCCAGCTGTCACTAATCAATTCGTCTTTGCCGCCCTTGCCGACCAGCAGCTGTGTCACCGTGTCTACAGTGCCGACCGCCGGAGCGGTGGCGCCCGTGGGTGTGTCCAGCATTCCGTTAATGTACAACTTCAAGGACTCCCCGCTCTGCCAACTCATCGCGACGTGCTGCCATTCGGTGGTTTGAACTCCACTGGAACTCTCCAGTTGCAGATTGCCGCCGGTCGTATGCACCGACATCTTCATCACATTGGTGCCCGAGAACGAAGCGCCAGCTGCGTCATAACGCATGCCGCCATCGTCACCGCCGTCGGGGTCAATAAAGTGAATGAAACCATGGTCCGTGTCGGTCACATTAGAATTGACCCAGACAGCGACTGTCACTGCGCTCAGACCATTGACCTGGGACACGACCGTGTCGCTGTTGACCACGAAATCGCCATCGCCGCCGAAGGCCAGGGAGTGGCCCGACCCGTCGAATCCACCGGCTGTCCAGGTCGCGCCGTTGATCGTGCCTACATGGTTATTGCCGCTGCTGTCACCTACCGTGCCACCGGCGGCTTCGTCAAAGGCCCAATGCACCAACAGACCTTCGGAACTGGGTGTCACCGGCGTAATGGTTTCGCGGGCCTCCGATGTCACGGTAATGTCATCGATGTAGACAACACCCTGCCCACCGCCGTCGATGCCGAGGGTCAAAGACGTGACCCTGCTGAGGTCGCCGGCCACGTCGGCCAAGGGAATGTACCACTTGTTCCAGCCGCCACGCATGAGGTCGGCCGCATCTCCATCATAGGCGACTTTGGTGTTGTTGATCCGGACATACAACTGGCCGCCGGTATTCGTCGAACTACCATGGAAATAAATCACCAAACCTTTGACACCCTGTTGGGACCATGCCAGAGGCGTTGCAAACGTTCGGCTGGCCTCAGAAAGGGGCGCAGCCGTGTTGTCGAAGTGGATGGGAAGCGATTGTTTGCCACCATGAACGACCACGGATTCGGGAGAGAAATTACCCCCCGACGGATTCGCGCCTACGAGGGCACCGTTGTTGGCTTCATCACCGAATCCGTCGATCCACGTGGCCCAGATCTCGAGGAATTCCTCGTCCCTATAGCTCTCCATATCGTCGATGGCTTGGCTGCCGGGTGTGATGAAGAGATTGATGGGCCCGGCATAGGTGGTACCGTCTGCCGCCACATCGATGATCTGCGTGAAGTAGGTGCTTCCATATTGCAGACCCGACAGGGCATAGCGCTTGTCGGCCGTCGTGGCGATCACGGCACTGCCGTCCGCCACGGCCGCCCGGTCCTTGCTCAACAAGACCTGATGTTCGACCGTAAAACGACCTGCTCGCCAGCTCAGGGTCACGTCGAGGTCCTCCGTCTCGGCGCCATCGGCCGGGTCAAACTCCCGCGGGAAGACCGGGATGGCGGTGAACTGTACCTCACTGAGGCCCGTGTTCGGTAACGGACCATAGTTACTCGTGATGGTCAATCTCACGGCCTTGGCCCGTGTGCCATTGAAGGCAACCGTGGTATCGGCCGCATAACCGGCGGCGCCGGGCGCCCGGTTGAACGGTCCCACGCCTTCCATGACGACAAAGTCGCTGCCGTTGGCTGAAACCTCGAGGACCACGTCCTTGGCGCCGAATCCCAACAGGCCCTCGATCAACTGGTTCTGGTTCCAGACCTTCATCTCATGCAGGACATAGACATTGTCGAATACAAACTCAATCGTGGTCGGCAGCGCGGCACTCTGCCACATGTCTTCCGCTGTGGTACCATGCAGCCCGTCGGTCAATCCGGATCCGTTCACAACCTTTTCCGGACCGGTGTCGGCGTTGAACTGGCTATCGGCCGTGGCCGTGACACCAGTAACGACGTTGGCGAATGCCTCGACGGTAAAGTTCCAGACATCACCCGCGTGGACGGCAAAGTCCGGCGCCCCGTTGACTTCGTCGACTGCCCAGTAGTAGGTGGTCTCCAGTTCGGTCTGCATCGCCTGGGAGGTATCGGTCAGACCCTCCGCCAACAGTGCAGACGCGGCCCGATCGTTCACGTCGGCGAAATTGGCGCCGAAGTACACATTGTGCGTCTTGGCGAAGTCACCGGCCGACCAGCTCAGCTCATTGATATACCAAGGGAGGTCTAAAGCGTCATTACCCGGACTCGGGCCGCCGGCTGCGCCGGCGCTGGGGACCTCCGCGTTTTCATAATCCGCATCCGTGGGCACGTAGCCGGGATCATCCGTCCACATGAAGACATCCCAGAGCGCTCCGCTCTGCCGGGCGAGGATATGCATCGTATTTTCACCGTCTCGAAGCGTCTTGGTGTGCCCCTCTTCATGGTTCGGATTGGTCCACTCCCAGGGAGGTCCTACGTTCTGTTCGAACACCCGTTGACCGTTGACTAAGCCGCTAACCGGTAGCACAACTGGATCCACGTCGCCCGGGTGTCCCGCCACCACCATGAAATCGGACTGATTGCTGGGGTTGATCACCCGGCCCCAGAAATACCAGGTACCGCCCGAGCCACCGGCCTTGCTGATGTCAAAGGTATAGCGAATAAAACTTTGGCCGTCGGAACCACTGATACTGCTAATGGCCTTGCCATAGGCGCCGGCTTCATCGACCAAGGCGAAGGAAGAGTCATCCGCGGGATCGCGTTCATCGAAATCCTCGACTTCAAACCAGATCTGATGTCCGCCGGCGATGTTTGAGGTTTTGAAGGTTTCTACTGCACTGACAGAGCTTGTTGCAAGCAACAACAGCCCGAAAATACAGAGCATTGTTGGTCTAATCGAGTGTTTCGACATGTTTCATTACCTCCTTCAAAATACAGTTCGTGGCGCCCTAAATACAGATAATCGTACCGGGAATATAGAATACTCTATCCTGGGCAGAAACTCAAATCCATTTGGGGCGAGGGGATCAGGGATTAGTGGGTCGGTGGGTCGATGGGTCTGTGATCTGCGATCCGTGGGTCAGTAGTCGGTCTTCGGTCCCTTACGGTTTGGGTCAAGAGAAGAGGCCTGTACCCTCAGGCACAGGCCTCTGTGGTTAACCGTTCAAAGACAACATCACTTCAGTACCGCAGTGGCATCGAGTAACGCGCCGTCTTCACGCTTGGCGATTTCCAGGGTCAGCGGCCCGGCAGGCAACGTCCAACTCACGGTTGCATTGCCGTGATCGTCGCTATGAACCTGGTCCCAGGCCCATGCGTCGGACGGTGCATCTATCCTATCGTATCTCACCCAGAAGGTTTAGGCCTAGTCCACAGCGAAGATCCAAATGGCATCTAGAGCGGTTCCATCCTCGCGCCGCGCTATCTGCAGCTCATGCTGCCCAGCGGTCAAGGTGAAGACGATCGGGTCGGTACCAACCCCTACATCATCACGAACGAAATCCCAAACGAATTCTGGTCCGCTAAACATACCATTGGACCGCACGAAACCCGAGTCGTCGAGATCATCGTCATTGACAACCATGCCCGGGATATTCACCCAGAAGGAATCGCTGTCCAATTCAGCACCCCGGAAGGCGATCTGGTAGTTGCCGTCAGCCGGGATGTTGATGGTATATACTGCCCAGCCGTTGTCTCGAGCTGGCGGGTCGTTGTTGGAATTGCCAACACTCTCATCCGTGTGGATGTACTGACCGCCGGACGCCTCCGGTCGATCCGACATGACCTCGAAAGGAGCGGTGATGGCGCCGCTCTCCGCTTCGATCACCGAGCCCACCGGCGACACCAGCGTGGCCAACGCCGGAGCCACGGCATAGAGGCGCATATTGTCCACATAGATCACGCCTTGCGCCCCGGGACCCTCCACACCGATAGTCAGACTGCTCACATTCGAGACGTCAAGACGGGTCAGGTCGATATGGTACTGTACCCAGCCAGGATTGTATCCGGCCGGATAGGTACTGTTATCCACCAGGGGCACCTTGCTGTTGTTGATCTTGAGGTACAGGTCCCCGCCGCTGTTGTCATCACCCTTGTACACAAACAGGGACAGCGTCTGAATACCAGACCGGGTCCAATTCTGGGCCTGGTTGAACGTGCGGGTGGCTTCCGAAATCGCTGCCGTGCCGTTGTCGAACCAAATCGGCAGGGATTGATTGCCGCCGTGGACTAAGCCTCTTTCAGGGGCATAGTCACCGGCTGATGGATTGGCGCCAACGAGGGCACCATTGTTGGCCGGATCCCCGAATCCATCGATCCAGGTCGCCCAGATCTCCAAGAATTCCTCGTCTCTATAGCCCTCCATGTCATCGACAACGATGTTGTCAGCCGTCGTAAAGCTCCAAACATCGCCCATCCGGATACTCGGGTCCGTGGCGTCATTGACCTCATCGACACGCCAGGTATAAGTCTGGCCCAATTGCAGGTCCAAGGCCAAGGCGTTGAATTCGTTTTCACTAAAACTGCCGATCTGTGGCAGGTCGTTGGGATCGGTCCCAAGGTGAAGTTCGTGTCGATCGACCTGCCGTCCGGATCGCCAGCCCAGGGTGGTGTCCACACCCACGTCGGTCGCGCCGTCCGCGGGCTGCGGTTCGCGTGCAAACACCGGGATGGCGGTGAACTGCACTTCACTGAGTCCCACGTTCGCTAAGGGACCATAGTTACTCGTGATGGTCAATCTCACGGCCTTGGCCTGTGTGCCATTGAATGCAACAGTGGTATTGGCCGCATAACCGGCGGCGCCGGGCGCCCGGTTGAACGGCCCCACGCCTTCCATGACGACAAAGTCGCTGCCATCGGCCGAGACCTCGAGGACCACGTCCTTGGCGCCGAATCCCAACAGGCCCTCGATCAACTGATTCTGGTTCCAGACGTGCATCTCATGCAAGACATAGACATTGTCGAATACAAACTCAATCGTGGCCGGCAGTGCGGCACTCTGCCACATGTCTCCCACATTGGAACCGTGCAGCCCATCGGTCAATCCGGATCCGTTCACTACATTGTCCGGACCGGTGTCGGCGTTAAACTGGCTATCGGCCGTGGCCGTGACATTTTCGATCAGATTGGCCACGGACTCGACCGTGAAGCTCCAGACATTTCCCGGGAAGACGGTAAAGTCCGGCGCCCCATTGACCTCATCCACCCGCCAGTAGTAGGTCGTCTCCAGATCGGTCGTCGGAACCTCCAGCGTTGTTTCGGTGATGCCTTCCGCCACCCGTGCGGCCGGGCTGGCGTTGTCGACGTCGTCGAAGACCTGACTGAAGTAGACACTGCGCGTGACGGCAAAATCGCCGGCGCTCCAGGTCAAGACATTGGCGTAGTAGGGCACATCCGTAACGCCAGTGGCCGGCATGGGATTGGCGGCAAAGCCGTTAAGGAAGACCACCGCATTTATATAATCCGCATCCGTGGGCACGTAGGCGGGATCGTCCGTCCACATGAAGACATCCCAGATCGCTCCGGACTCCCGGTTGAGGACATACATCGTGTTTTCACCGTCCTTAAGCGTTTTGGTATGCGACTCTTCGCCTGCACTGCCTGCGGGAGCCCAATGCCAGTCAGGTCCCCGGCCCGATTGCTCGAAAATCCGCTGACCGTTGACTAAGCCGCTCACCGGCAGCGTAAATGGGACCTGGTCCCCCGGGTGTCCGTCCACCAGCATGAAATCGGAGTTATTGTTGGGGTTTTTCACCCGGCCCCAGAAATACCAGGTACCGCCCGCGCCACCGGCTTTGCTGATGTCGAAGGTATATCGAATCATACTGGCGCCGTCGTTACCATTAATACTGCTAATGGACCGGCCGAAAGCACCGGGTTCATCTGACAGGGCGAAACTACTCTCATCATCGGGATCGCGTTCATCGAAATCCTCGACTTCAAACCAGAGCTGACGTCCGCCTGCGATGTTTGAGGTTCTGAAGGTTTCTACCGCACTGACAGAGCTTGTTGCAAGTAACAACAACGAAACGAAAACACCGAGAAATGCTGGCTTGAACGATTGTTTCGACATGTTTCATTCCTCCTGCGAAATACAGTTTGTGGCG
>JADFMM010000458.1 GCA_022563885.1 Planctomycetota bacterium
CAACATAATGATCGCCACACGCCTAGCAGAGCGGATTGCGGCCGACAGCCCCGAAGATGCTAAGTTGACCTTTGAGCAGGCCCTTGGTGATGTGCTCAGCGCACGGTCCGATGGCATGGGATTGGGAGAGATTGCCAACGAGAACAACCTCAAGCTTGGTCCCTTGATCTCAGGAGGCAAAAAAGATCCGGGTACTGTTTCGGATCCTCCCAGTCTCGAAGGAGAGATCGTCCATTCGCAGGCCCGCATTGAGAGGGAGGGCAAACCGAAGAAGCAGAGCATGTTTGGCCGGTTCTTCGGCATGTTTCGCTCTGACAGAACGGTTAGAGGTGAGAAACCACCAAAACCTGAAAAAAGCGAAAGACCAGAGCGGCCAAACAGGCCTGAGAAACTTGAAAAGCCGGAGCGTCCGGAGAAGCCAGAGCGTCCGGAGAAACCAGAGCGTCCGGAG
Source organism: Planctomycetota bacterium (assembly GCA_022563885.1). GTDB lineage: Bacteria > Planctomycetota > Phycisphaerae > Sedimentisphaerales > Anaerobacaceae > JAIPFM01. Next base: position 452 of record JADFMM010000458.1, read on the forward strand.
AAACCCGAGAAGCCAGAGAGAGGGCCTCGCAGGTGAGACATTCAATTCTTACCCTGACCCTTTTCGCATGTATCGGGGGAGCATTCATCAACTCCCCCGCTTTTTGCTATGCCGAGAACTCTCCAAAATGGCAGACCGGATTGTCTTTTTCTTATCTGACCGGTGATTACGGCGAAGACAAGAATACGGACATCTACTACTGGGCAACGAATGTTAAACGCTACCTTGAAAAAGGTGACATTACGCTGACAGTTCCCTATCTGGACATCTCCTCCGGTGGAGCGACTTTTGTGGGCGGCCAAGTCGAGCCCATCAGCGGTGGTGACAGTGGATCAGGGCTTGGGGATATTATTCTCAAAGGTCGTTACTATGCCATCGAGCAGGATGGGCCCATGCCGTTCATTGACTTGGTCGGGAGCGTAAAATTCCCCACAGCGGACGAGGATAAGGGACTGGGAACCGGCGAAGTAGACTTCACGTGGATGGTTGAAGCTGCCCGGAGACTGGAAGACGAGCAATGGATCGCTCTGGGGGAAGTTGGCTACACGTTCGTGGGCAACCCGTCTGGATTCGATGCCCAAAACCGCTGGCTCTACAGCATAGGGCTGGCTCATGAACTCAGCAAACAGATCACTCTCAGTGGCTACATTGACGGACGCACCGCCATTTTTCCTGGCAATGATGATCCGTTATCCATTCTCCTAATCGGTGAGTACAAGTTCCGACCCGATCTACGTTTTGACACACTGCTCGAATTCGGTTTAAACGATGGCGCTCCAGATCTCGGCATCACGTTTGGAGTACGCAATCGCATTTAGCGATAGACCTTGATGTCGATCCCCCGATGAGTAGCGACGGGACTAATCCTGAGGATTAGCCAAGTTCCGCCAGTGCACTGTTGTGTTGCGCGTCTTCCTTACTGAAGGCGTTAAAACCAGACACGTCTGCATTAGTGTTCTAAAGTTGCCATAGGGGGCATTGGTACATGAATCAAACATAGAATGCAATGCGCTCTCTGACAACTGACTTCCGGGGTAGGGATGCCACTAAAGAAGAAATCTGGCACACAAAGAACATATCAGCCTTTGGAATGACGAGAATTTAGTCCAAGAATGGTTTGTCGATTGGATTGCGCCATGAACCACTCTTACTGGGCTGAGATGTTTGGTCATTCATGGTGGCCTCATATGATGTGTTTGGCAGCCCTAACTAACAAGTCATTACATGGTTTCCTGATAATTCCCAAAAGAGATCGCCTTTGACGAGAGAAACTGACCTCAAAGCAAATTTGATTCTATAGGATATAGCGAGCCGGCCGGATGACATCAATCGAAAACCCCCTACGACTCGGAGGTTGTGAAGAAGGGAGAGAAGGTCGCAGGGGGCTGAAATCAGAAAGAAGCGGCCCCCGGTACTGAAGGAGGAATAGAAGGCACCCTGGGGCCGCCCTGGAAAAGATAAAGTAAGCGATGGCTATCTCATGCGGTGGACCTCCTCATCAATCCTCTGGTCCTATCCTCGGTCGAGCCCTCCTTGATGCTTCAACCTCAACTACCCAGTTTATCAAGCATGCCTTGGGAATCAAGGAGAAATCCTCTCGCTCAGAAGCCTACATCGCGGGACGGACGGACATCAAGAAAGCGACCGAGACGGTTTTGGGGCACACACGACGAAACCTGCTGGATTTCTTCGTCGCTGACCGCCTCGGGAGTATACTCACCGTAGCGAGTACGATGCACATATCCTGTCGTGTTGCCCCCAGTTGAACCGAGCCAAGAAAAAGCCGCCTAGCAGGGAACCTTATCGGACCTGCTGTCGTTGACACGGCAGTAGGTAAGAAATCTCCTGCAAGCGGTAGATTCTGCGTGATCACACCACCGACAGGAATGGAGGGTAGTACCATCCGAGGTGCTATACGGGTAGATATCTAAACGCGTCTTCTTAAGTGGATTTGGAGGTTGTATCATCCGAGGTGCTATACGGGTAGATATCTAAACGCGTCTTCTTAAGTGGATTTGGAGGTTGTATGATGTCTAGAGCCAAAACAAGGGGGATAACCTGCGTACTGTTCATGACGGGGCTACTGGCCACGGTCGCCACCGGTCAGTCCCCTTACCTGAGGTGGACCTTCGGAAACGTCGGGTCCTCCTCCTACCGTTTGGACTCCTTTTCCCCCACCAGTGTAAACTTTGGCAGCATTGGCAGCCAGGACCCCACGCTGCCCCTGGAAGTGGGAAAACGCTACGAGATCACTATCGAAAACGGGCAGCTGCACCCCCTGGAGATCCTCGCCAAGGGCAGCTCCGCCGGGCAGGACGTCGTACTCCTCTCCATGGCCGTCAACGGCCCCTTCGAGTCGGACGCCGGTGTCGCCTGGATAGAACATGGGCAGGGCCGCGTCAGTTTTACCCTCACCCCCGCACTCCACCAGGCCATGCAGCAGGGCGGTCGCAGGCCCGGTTATCGC
>JADFMM010000204.1 GCA_022563885.1 Planctomycetota bacterium
GATGGAGATTTCATGAGGTTTCCTGGGCTCAGGTGGCTCCACCCGCTGGATGAAGGGACCGGCAAGGCGTGACGCGGAGCAATGAGAAACAGGGCCTGGTTCAATTCCGGGTTACACGACTCGACGTAGGTATCGTACTCGTAATCGTAATCGGCGATCTCGAGTACGAGTACCGCTTCGCTGAGCACGAGCACGAAAACAGGCCAGAAGGACTGCTACCCATATGCACGCTCTGTGAGCCAGGCCAGAAACAGCCTTCTTTCCGCTGTTGGCACCGCCTACGACAAGGGCAGAATACTCTGAACAAACTCAATGAGGTCATTGGGCATGACACCCAGCAGGATGGTACCCGCCAAGGTGATGCCCAGGGCAATCCGGAGCGGCCAGGGGCAGGGCAGGGCATCCTCGTCCCTTGGCGGCTGCAGGTATACGGTCTTGATGACTTTGAAGTAGTAGGCCGCCGCCACGACGCTGTTGAGAGCGGCCACCACGGCCAATACGTAATATCCCTCTTTAATCACCGCGGCAAAGACCAGGTACTTGCCGATGAAGCCCGCCAGGGGCGGGATGCCGGCCAGCGACAGGAAGAAGACCAACATGCTCCCCGCGAGCAAGGGCGAGCGCCGCGCCAATCCGGCATAGTCCTTGATCTCATCGCTGCCCACCTTCTCGGAGGTCGCCACGACGACCACGAAGAGCCCCAGGTTGGTGAAGGCGTAGACGACGGCGTAGACGAGCACCGCTTGGATGCCGAGATCGGTGAAGGTGGCGATGCCCATCAGGATGTAACCGGCCTGGGCGATACTGGAATAGGCAATCAGTCGCTTGATATTGGTCTGCGACAGGGCGATGACGTTGCCCACGGTCATGGTGATCATGGAGAGGACGAGGATCAACGGCGTCCAGTTATCAAAAAAGGGTGTGAAGGCGCCGGACAAGACGCGAATCAGCACCACGAAGCCCAGGGCCTTGGGGCCGACCGTCAAAAAGGCGGTGACAGGCGTCGGTGCCCCCTCGTAGACGTCCGGGGCCCACATGTGGAAGGGCGCCATGGAGATCTTAAAGCCCAGTCCGGCGAAGATCATGACCAAGGCGGTCAATACCAGGCTGGGCTGCTGTGCACTCGCCAGGGCAGTGCTCATCTCCGTCACCTTCAGGGTACCGGTCAATCCGTAGAGGAGTGACATGCCGTAGAGCATGAAGGCCGAACAGACGCTGCCGAAGAGCAGGTATTTCAGGCTGGCCTCCTTGGAGAACTTATCCGCCTTGAGGAACCCCACCAGCACATAGGAGATGAGCGAGACGAACTCGATGGCCAGGAAGATCATGAGCAGATTGGTGGCCGCGGACATCAGGATCAGCCCGAAGGCGGAGAAGAGCAGCAGCGCATAGTACTCACCCATATAGAGCTTGGACAGGGGACTGTAGACCAGCGAGAGCAGTATGGCGATGCCGACGATCGCCAGGGCCGCGACCCGGAAGAGTTGAGTGAGCTTGTCCAGCAGGAAGAAATCGCCGAAGAGAGAGAGCGGCTCGCTCACGCTCAGCGCCTTGATCAGAATCAGACTCACCACAATGACGCCCAGGGCGCTGTAGCCGATGAGCCGCTTGTCCCGAAAGACCAGATCGGAGAACAGGACGCCAACGGCCCCCACGAGGAGGACGATTTCCGGCGCAAAATGGCTCAGGCTTTCGACGGTAGTCACTAGGGGGCCCCTCCCACGCTACTCAACAGCGTATCTGGGGGGTTCAACAGCATATTCAGCTTATCCAAGGTGGGGGCCACGTACTCAATCAACACACTGGGATAGACGCCGATGAGGACCACCAAGACCATCAGGGGCACCAGCGTCGCGATTTCTCGGCCATTGATATCGGTCAGCTCGGACCACTTCTCATTGAGGGGACCGAGTAGGATACGCTGAATCATGTAGAGGAGATAGCTGGCCGCCAAGATGATGCCCAGGCAGGCGACCCCGGTGAAGATCGGGCGGACCTCGAAGCCACCCAGTAGGACCATGAACTCGCCAATGAAGCCACTGAGGCCGGGCAGTCCCAGGCTGGCCATGGAGAAGAAGATCAAGATGCCGGCATAGACGGGCACTTGCCCACTGAGACCACCGAAGTGGGTCATGTCACGCGTATGGGCCCGGTCGTAGAGCACGCCTACCAACAAGAAGAGCCCGCCGGTAATCGTACCATGCGTGAACATCTGCACCATGGCGCCCCGCAAACCAACCTCATTCAGAGCAGCCAGGCCCAGGAGCACGAAGCCCATGTGGCTGACGCTGGAGTAGGCGACCATTTTCTTGAAGTCCGTCTGCGCTAAGGCCACGAAACCACCATAGACGATGCCCACGACGGCCAACACGAACATGGCGGGCTGAAACCAGTGCGCCGCGTCAGGGAAAAGCATGTAGTTGAAGCGAAGTAAGCCGTAGGTCCCCATCTTTAGCAACACGGCGGCCAGAATGACGCTGACAGGCGTGGGCGCCTCCACGTGGGCGTCGGGAAGCCAGGTATGGAAGGGAAAGATGGGCACCTTGATCGCGAAGCCCAGGAAGAAGGCCATGAACACCCACTGCTGGAAGCGGAGGGTGAAGTCCTGCTCGGCGATGACCCTCAGATCGAAGGTGTTGGGCGTAGAGCCAAAGTAGACCGCCAGGATCCCCAACAGCATGAAGAGGCTGCCGGCCAGGGTATAGAGAAAGAACTTGATGGCCGCATACTCCCTGCGCGGTCCGCCCCAGATGCCGATGAGAAAGTACATGGGGACCAGGACCACCTCCCAGAACACGTAGAAGAGGAAAAGGTCCAGCGAAAGGAATGTCCCCAACATGCCGGTTTCGAGCAAGAGGTAGAAGACGAAGTACTCTTTCTGTCTCTCCTTGATGCCGAAGGAAGCGACACAGGCCAAAATCGACATGAGTGCCGTCAGGAAGACCATGGGAAAACTGATGCCGTCGGTGCCCACGATGTACTGCACGCCGAACTGCGGAATCCACTCCGCTTCCTCTACCATCTGATACTCGCCGATGAGCTGAAACTGCGAGAAGGCCACCAGGGTCAGCAGACCGACGGCCAGCGTGGTCGCGAGGGCAATCCACTTGGCCTTCTCGCCCTGGCCCTTGGGGAGAAAGGCGATGACCAAGATCCCAATCAGTGGGGTGAAGATGATGTAGGAAAGAATGTGGGACGTCATACCTGCTCCTTCACCGGATGCCGAAGTAGAGAATAAACACGACGGCTGCAAAGACAATCAATAGGTAGTTTTGAATGAATCCAGTCTGAAACAACCTGAATATGTCGCTACAAAACTGAGTGAACGCGGCGATGAAGTTGACGGTGCCGTCGATGATGTACTTGTCAAACCAGCCGCTGACGCGACTGCCTCCGAGAGTCCCGGCGCCCGTGCCATTCACCGCGCCGTCGACGACTTTGGCATCGAGGCCAAAAAGTAACCGTGCCAATGCATGCCAGGGCCGGACCAGCCAGGCGGCATAGGCCTCATCGATCCAAAACTTGTTCATGGAGACCCGGTGCGGCCAGGCAAGACTCCTGGCCAGTTTCTCACCCATTCCCAGGCCTCCCCTATAGAGCAAGAATGCCAAGGCGATGCCGGCGAGGCCGAGGGCGATTGAGGTAATCATCACGGTGTAGTTCACAGGATGTTCAACCTCATGGCCTCGGTTGAGGAAGTCCTGGAACCAGTTGTGGGCCAGGAAGGAACCGGGAAGGCCGACGAGGATTGAACCGACGGCCAAGACCCAGAGCGGCCCTGTCATAGATTTGGGTGACTCATGGGCATGGATATCGGGATTCCTGGGCTTGCCCAAGAAGGTCAGGACGAACAAACGAAACATGTAAAAGGCGGTCAGGAAGGCCGTCAGGGACAGGGCATAGTAATACAGGTTCCCGTATTGGTGGGCTGCGAGCAGGATTTCGTCCTTGCTCCAGAAACCCGCCAGGGGTGGCACGCCGGCGATGGCCAGCGAGGCGATCAGGAAGGTCCAGGCGGTGGACTTCATCTTGGGAAAGAGTCCCCCCATTTCACGCAGATCCTGCGTCCCGGTGCCGTGAATCACGCTGCCCGCGCCCAGGAAGAGCAGGGCTTTGAAAAAGGCGTGCGTCATCAGATGGAAGATGCCGGCCACCATCGCGCCGCAGCCCATGGCGGCGACCATGTACCCCAGTTGGGAGATGGTCGAGTAGGCCAGGACCTTCTTGATGTCGGTGGCCGTCAGCGCGACACAGGCAGCCGTCAGGGCCGTCACGGTGCCGACGATGGCAATCACCTGGGCGGCCTGCGCCGACGCCTCTATCAAGGGATAGGCGCGGGCGACCAGGAACACACCTGCGGCCACCATGGTGGCCGCGTGGATCAGGGCGCTGACCGGCGTGGGGCCTTCCATGGCATCCGGCAGCCAGACGTGCAGCGGCACTTGGGCCGACTTGCCGATGGTGCCGCAGAAAAGCAAGAGGGCGGTCACCGTGATCATAAGCTGGCTGTCGCGGTTCAGCTCGACCGCGTCATGAAGTTCTGCAAAACTGAGCGTCCCCGCCAGCGTAAAGAGCGCCAGGATCCCCAGGAGGAATCCCACGTCACCGACACGGGTGGTCAGGAAGGCCTTCTTGCAGGCATTGGCGGCCGAGTCTTTTTCCGAGTAAAATCCAATCAGCAGGTAGGAACAGAGCCCCATGACTTCCCAGCACATGAAGAAGAGCAGAAAGTTGTCGGAAATCACGACCCCCAGCATGCCGAACATGAAGAGTGAGAGATAGGCGAAGAAGCGTGAAAAGCGAGCTTCGCCCTTCATGTAGCCAATGGCGTAGATCTGAATCAAGGTGCCGACCAGCGTGACCACGAAGAGGAGCGTCGCCGCCAGGGGATCGAGCAGATAGCCAAACTTGAGATCGACGCCGCCCAGCGCCAGCCAGGCAAAGTCGTGGTGGTAGGTCGTGCCCCCGATCACCCCGACGATCAACGGCCAGGCGATACCACAGGACAGGGCACTCGCGCCCACGGAGATCCAGCACGCCTTATCCTTTACGTAACGCCCAAACAGGATGTTGATGACGAACGCCAACAGGGGAAAGAGGGGAATGAGATACGCTAGGTTTGCCGTTACCATTTCAGTAGTTGAATCTCGTCAGTTTGAACGGTGTTCCGAGTGCGGTAGATCGCGACCACGATGGCCAATCCCACGGCCGCGGCGGCCGCCGCCAGCGCGATCACGAAAAAGGCAAACATCTGCCCTGCCATCGGGTCTTCAGACACCCGAGAAAAACAGACCAGATTCACATTGACGGCATTGAGCAGCAATTCGATGGAGATCAGGATGCCGATGGCATTGCGGCGGGTGAGAACGCCCACCATGCCGATCGCGAAGAGGATCAGGGAAAAGAGGAGTACGTGTTCGAGAGGGATGATCATGAGGGCCTATCCTGCCTGGCAATGACAATGGCTCCAATCAATACCGCAAACAAGAGAACACCCAGCACTTCGAAGGGAAAGACATACTCCGTCATCAGGCTCATGCCCAAGTCCTCGACGGACAGGAGGGGAGGGGCGGAATCGCTTTCCCGTTGCGGCCACGCTCCCGTCTTCAGGATCAGTGGGCCAATCCAACACACAAAGAAGCCGGCCGCGATCGCCGCAAAAATACCCTGGCGATTCTGGGCCCTGACATCTTTCGCGCCCAGACGACCCGTCAGCATGATGGTGTAGATGATGAGGGTCATGACACCGCCTACATAGAGAAGGATCTGTACCATCCCCAGAAACTCGGCCCCGACGCTCATGAAGATCCCGGCGATGGTCACCAGCACGAAGGCCAAGGCCAGACCGGCATGAAACAGGTTCGGCAAGAGCACCGCGCCCACGGCGGCAATGATGCCGAGGCCCATGAGCCCATACACTCCGCACTTGATTAAGAATTCTAGTTGCGGCATCGGAATCGCTCGGTCCTTAACTAATCGACTAGAGGGTAGACCCGCTTCTCGGGCATATAGGGCTGATTGAGCTTCATCAGGCCCCAATAAGAGAACACCAGCAGTGCCAGCGGCACCAAAAAAGCAGCGGGGGTAAAGAAGGCCTCATCACTGAGGAAGTGCCAGATGCAGGTGGCCACGATATTGACGAGGGACAAGGGCAGGAGAAACTTCCAGGCCAGGGCCATCAGTTGGTCGACCCTGAGACGGGGCAAGGTGGCCCGGAACCAGAGCATGATGAAGATCAGTCCGTAGGTCTTCAAGAAGAACCAGAGCCAGGAGGGCAAGAGCGGACCCTGCCAGCCCCCCAGGAATAGGGTCGTCGTCATACCCGAGATGGTGAAGGCACTCATGAATTCGGCCATGTAGAAGAGGGCAAATTTCATGCCGCTGTACTCGGTGTGGAAACCGGCGATGATCTCCGACTCGGCCTCGGCCAAGTCAAAGGGCGAACGATTACACTCGGCCACGCCACAGAGGAAGAAGATGACGCACCCCAGAAAACCCCAGGGCGTGAACACGAACCAATGCCAGTCCGCCTGAGCCTCCACGATCGCGTTGGTGGACAGACTGCCCACCGCCAAGAGCACGGGCACCACCGACATCACCATGGGAATCTCATAGGAGATCATCTGGGCCACGGAGCGCATCCCGCCCAGCACGGAGAATTTGTTGTTGGAGCCCCAGGCCGCCATGAAGATGCCGATGGTCCCGATCGATGAAATCGCGGCGAAGAAGAGGATGCCGACATTCAGATCGACCGCCGTCATGTTTCTGCCAAAGGGAAGCACCGCGAAGACCAGCAGTGCCGGCGCGACGATCAGGATGGGCGCCAAGAGATGGAGCACCTTATCCGCGTTGCGAGGGACGATGTCCTCCTTGATTAACATCTTGACCCCATCGGCCAGGGGTTGGAGCAGGCCATACTTGCCCACGCGGTTGGGCCCGATCCGGTTTTGCATCCGCGCGACGACTTTCCGCTCGATCAGGGTCAGGTACATCATGATCAAGGGACCCAGCAGAGCGATCGCCACGATGCTGACGGCGATAGACACCAACACCCCCACCCAGTCCGGGAACACCTTGTCGCTCAGGCCTACTAAAGCAGCCTTAATATTGACGAACATCTGATCCATTTATTGGGGGTCCGATTCCTTCTCGGTTTCTGGTGGCTTGTCTTCTTTGGCCTCTGTGGCCTTCTCGGCCTCCGCCTTGGCCTTGGCGGCAGCCTTGGCCTCAGCCGCCTTCTTCCTGGCTTCATCCTTCTTCGCTTTGGCCTCTTTGGCCTCGGCTAACCGGGTATCGACTTCCCTGCCGTCGTTCGGACGGATCTTGTGAAAGTGCTCGTTGGTTTTCAACAAGTCGTCACGATGATACAACAGCTTGTCGTGCCGGTCCGAATCGGCGATCTCGAACTCGTGATCCATGAAGATGGCATCGAAGGGGCAGACCTCTTCGCAGATGCCGCAGTTCATACAAACGGTGAAGTCGATGTCGAAGACAGCCGGCTTCTTCATGGGCTTGCCGGCTTCGTCCGTCTCCTTAACGATGTAAATACACCGGGGCGGGCAGTCCTGCGCGCAAATGTCACAGGCCACGCAACGCAGGTCCTCCGGCTTGTCGTCATAGATGAGAAAGGGGAAGTTTCGAAACTTTTCCTTCTCCGGAAGTCGTTCCTCGGGGTACTGTACGGTCGTCAGCGCCCCGATCTCGCCGCTTCCCCGCTTGCGCGTGTAGGACCGGATAAAATTCATGAGCGTGATGTTCATGCCGCGTAGTATGCCCAAACCGAAAAACATCAGCGATCCACCTCTCCCAGCACAATGTCAATACTTCCCAGGATCACGATGGCATCGGCGAGCTTATACCCGATACACATCGCCTCCAGTACGGTCAGGTTGATGAAGGAAGGCGCCCGAACGTGATAACGCCAGGGCTCCTTCGACCCGTCACTGACCACGTAGAAACCGAGTTCACCCTTGGGGGCCTCGACGCGGCCGTAGGCCTCCCCGACGGGCGGCTTGAAGTTGCGCGGGTTCTTGAGGCAGGCGGGCACCTTGGGCGCCATGAAGGGGCCCGGCTCGATCTGCTCCAATGCCTGATTCAGAATCTTGAGACTCTCTCGCATCTCGAGCATGCGCACGTAATAGCGATCGTAGACGTCCCCCTTTTCGCCCAGCGGAATCTTAAACTCGAATCGGTCATAGACCGAATACTGGTCCACCTTGCGGATATCATAGTTGACACCCGATGCCCTCAGCATCGGTCCCGTGATGCTGGCGTTGATCGCCAGCTCCGCCGGCAAGACACCCACGTTTTGACAACGCATGCAGACGATCTCATTCTGGGCCAGGAGCGTCTCGAATTCGTCGAGAAAGGCGGGGAAGTCCGCCACAATCTTTTTGATTTGGCCGAGCTGATCATCCGTCAGGTCTCTATTGACGCCCCCGAAGCGCAGGTAGTTGCACATCATGCGGGAGCCGGAAACCGCTTCGAACACGTCCAGGACTTTCTCTCGCTCACGGAAGGCGAACAGGGTCGGCGTGAAAAAAGCACCCATGTCGTTCAAGAGAAAACCGATCACCGAGACATGGTTCACCAGTCGAGTCAGTTCGGACATGATCACGCGGATGTATTCGGCCCGATCGGGGATCTCTACCTCCGCCAACTGTTCGACCGTCATGGCCCAAGCCTGATTGTTGCTCATCGAATTGAAATAGTCGAGGCGATCCGTGTAGGGCATGGAGGCAGAATAGGTGATATTCTCCGCGATCTGCTCGTGGTTACGATGCAAATAGCCCATCACGGGCCGCAGGCTCTTGACGACCTCGCCATCCAACACGATGGTCATGCGAAAGACGCCGTGGGTGGAGGGATGCTGTGGACCCACGTTGACTTCGAGCGTCTGCGTGTCGAGACCGCTCTTGCCGGAGTCAATCACCTTGGTCTTTACACGCATCTTCTCGAACATCAGCCCTCTGTTTGCTCCGACTCGGGTTGCTCGGACTCACCACCGGTCTGCAACGACTCGGCCATCTTGATGTGTTCCTCGGCAACGCTCACGCCATGCTTCTGCAGCCACTCAATGTCATCCCTATCGAGGACTTCCGAGTCTTCTTGTTTGTAATCCTTGCGCATCGGATACCCTACGTAACCATCCCACATCAGAATACGCCGCAGGTCCGGGTGGCCGTCGAATTGGAAGCCATACATGTCGTAGGCCTCTCGTTCCTGGAACTCGGCCCCGCGGAAGATCGGAACCAAAGAGGGGACGTGAGGATTCTCACGATCGACACGCACGCGCAGTTGGAGGGAATACGTCTTATTCTCCATCGAATAGAGGTGATAGACACACTCGAGAAAAGTGAGGTAGTCCACACCGGTCACCGAGGAAAGATAATTCAACTGCAACACCCCATCGGCCTTGAGGAATTCAACGACCCGAGGCAGGTCCAGGGGATTCTCCACCAGCAAGCTCTCACGTACCGGCTTCAGCGCGACGCCCGGCAGATGCTTCTCGATGTGTCGTTTGACCTCGTCTAGCGTCATGGCTCAGGCTTCTTTGGAAGGGGGCGCCGAATCGTCGCTTCGTTTCGGGGGTTTGGGAGCCGGGGCCTTGGGCTGCTTCGGGGGGGCATCAAGGTCGGGGGCCTTAGTCTTCTTGCCTATGACCATGGGTGAACCATACTTCTCTTTCCGATGATCCTCTTCCCTAGGCTGCCACACTTCCGGATTGAATTTGGGAATGAGACCTTTCGGGCCCAGATCGGGAATCGCATACTCCCGTTTCAATCCCTTCTGATACCAAGGTGCCTTCCTGAAGTCCTGGCTATCGATCTTCTTCTGCAGGGTCTGAAGCCCGTAAAGCAGGGCCTCCGGACGCGGCGGGCAACCCGGCAGATGGACATCCACCGGAATGAAACGATCGATGCCACGGAGCGTGTTGTACCCATCGATGAAAGGCCCACCGGAGATAGAACAGGCCCCCATGGTGATGCAGTACTTGGGCTCGGCCATCTGATTGTAGAGGCGCACCACCTGGGGCGTCATTTTCTTGGTGACCGTACCGGCAATGATGATGAGGTCCGCCTGCCTAGGCGAGGCCCGGAAGAGTTCCGCCCCGAAGCGGGCGATGTCGTATCGGGCACAGGCGGTGGCAATCATCTCGATGGCACAACAGGCCAGGCCAAACTGCATGGGCCAGATCGAGGAACGGCGGCCCCAGTTGTAGAGCTCATTGAGGGTGGTGATGACGATGCCCTTCTTGGCCAATTCGCTCTTGAGACCATCGTCCACCTGCGACTTGTTTTTGGAAAATGCCATTGGCTATAGGGTAAGACGCCCTTTCAGAGCGACCGGTTTATTCCCATTCTAAGGACTTCTTGCGCCATTCGTAGAGGAGCCCAAGGACCAAAATACCCACAAAAATCATCATGGCCCAGAAGGCTTCGAGGCCCAGCTTCTTAAAAGCGACCGCCCAGGGATAGATAAAGACCGTCTCCACGTCAAAGATGATGAAGATCAGCGCGATGACGTAATACTGGGCCCGGAACTGGATCCAGGGTTCTCCCACGGCCTCCAGGCCACATTCATAGGTGTCCTGTTTCGACTTCGAAGGTTTCTTAGGCGTCACAAATCTGGCGGCGATCAAGGGCAGCATGCCAAAGACCAGCGCAAAAAGGGCAAAGAGACCGACAAACAGGTATTGTTCCAAGTACTCTGAGTACTCTGCGTTCATAGAAGCGGAATTATACGTGCCGCGTATAGCCTGTCAAATAAGTAATGAAAAATTAGGCAAAGACGTGTAGGCCGTGCCATGAATGACGGGACCGGCATTCCAGAAGATCGAAAAGAGAGGAGCCTGATCACGTCGCCAGTGATCGTGAAACCGCGGAGAACGGCAGCACGCGTCTCACCCGTGGCAAAGGTCACGGCGGAACCGCTGCCACCGCCGTCGATGACCGTGGCCGCCACGACATGAGGGTCATGGGGGTCATGGGGGTCAGTGCCGGTGAAAATGGCGTCTTTGACAGGAAAATCGACGGTTTCCCTGCTACCGCCCCGGGCTAACCAGGACAGTGATCCCCTCCTCGGCGGCCCCGATGGCCGCCTGATTAGTGCCATGGTCATG
>JADFMM010000019.1 GCA_022563885.1 Planctomycetota bacterium
ACCTTGAGCAGGCGGCCCTTGCGACCCGTGCCCTTGACCTGGGTCAGATCGACGCCGAACTCGCGGGCCAGACGCCGGACCGAGGGGGCTGAGAAGATGGGTGCGCCGGGCACGGCGTCCGCTGGGGGAGGTGCTGGAACGGGAGGCGGTTTGGGGCCTCGAGCCGGCGCCCGCCGCTGCGGCGACGATTCCGCGCGGGCTGACAGGAGCGATTCGACCGACGGAGGCACTTCGGCGGTTTGCGAAGCGCCCGCTTCCTCATCGACTTCCAACAGGAGGAATTGTGTGCCGGTCGAGATACGGTCGCCCGTGTGGACGCGGATCTCCTTGACCTTGCCCTGCGCGGGAGAGGGAATGTCCATGGTGGCCTTGTCTCCCTCCACGGCGATGAGCCCCTGTTCGACGCTGACCTGCTCGCCCACCTCTACCAGGATGTCGATCACTTCCACTTCATCGATCCCCAGTTCGGGAACCGCTATTTCTTGAAGGGCACTCATAGCGTCTCTCGCCTAGGCATAGAGCGGTGCGGTTCGCTCGGTATCGATCTCAAAGGCCTTGATCGCCTCGGCGACCACGGCCTGTTTCACTTGACCCTCGTGACAGAGTTCACTCAGGGCGGCGACGACGATGTACTCCGCACTGACCTCAAAATGACGGCGCAGGTTGTCGCGGCCGTCAGAGCGTCCGAATCCGTCCGTGCCCAGTGCGAGAAACCGGCCCGGCACATGGGCGCGAATCTGATCGGCGTAGGTCTTCATATAGTCCGTCGCCGCGACGACCGGTCCCGCCTCGCCCAATACCTGGGTGACATAGGCCAGCCGGGGGAGTTCTGTCGGGTGCAGCATGTTCCAGCGGCTGCATGTCTGTCCCTCTCGGGCCAGTTCATTAAAGGAGGTGACACTATAGACATGGCTGGAGATGCCGAAGCGTTCGGCCAGCAGTTGAGCCGCCCTGCGTACCTGGAGCAGGATGGTGCCCGAACCGAGCAGCTGCACACGACTTGGACCTCCGGCCTGGACATGATCCAAGCGGTAGATCCCCCGTCGAATGCCCTCCTCGACGCCTTCCGGCAGGGGCGGCTGGGCATAGTTCTCATTCATGCAGGTTATGTAATAGAAAACATCCTCCTGCTCCTGGAACATCCGCCGCAGGCCGTCCTGAATGATGACGGCCAGTTCATAGCCATAGGTGGGATCGTAGCTGATGCAGCTTGGGATGGTGTTGGCCAGGATGTGGCTATGACCATCGGCGTGTTGCAGTCCCTCCCCATTGAGCGTGGTCCGCCCCGCCGTACCGCCGAGCAGGAACCCCCGCGCCCGTTGATCTCCGGCCGCCCAGGCCAGATCTCCGACCCGCTGGAAGCCGAACATCGAATAGTAGATGTAGAAGGGGATCATGGGCGTGTCGTTGGAACTGTAGGAGGTGGCCGCCGCCAACCAGGAACTCATGGCGCCCAGTTCATTGATGCCCTCCTGGATCACCTGACCCTTTTGGTCTTCGCGGTAGTAGGCCACCTGATCCTTGTCCTGCGGGATGTATTTCTGTCCTTCGTGAGCGTAGATACCCACCTGACGAAAGAGCCCCTCCATGCCGAACGTGCGGGCCTCATCGGGAATGATGGGGACGATGTGTTTGCCGATCTTCTTGTCCTTGAGCAGAGAACTCAAAATGCGGCCCAAGACCATCGTCGTCGAGATCTCACGATCACCGGAGCCTTGGGTCGCCGTCGCGAAGGATGTGAGGGGTGGAAGCTCGAGCGTTTCGGAAAACCGGTCTCGGCGCCAGGGCAGATACCCTCCCAATGCCTCCCGGTGACGTTTGAGGTACTGCACTTCCTCTGAATCCTCACCGGGATGGTAATAGGGGATCTCCTCCAACTCGTCGTCAGAGATGGGGATGTCGAAGCGGTCTCTGAAGTAGCGCACATCGTCCATGTCCATCTTTTTTACCTGGTGGGCGATGTTCTTGCCCTCGCCTGCCTTGCCCATGCCATAGCCCTTGACGGTCTTGGCCAGGATCACGGTGGGGCGTCCCCGGGTCTCGATTGCGTGTTTGAAGGCGGCATAGACCTTGAAGGGATCGTGTCCGCCCCGATTCAAACGCCAGATGTCCTCGTCGGAGAGGTTTGCAACCATGGCCTTGGTTTCGGGATACTTGCCGAAGAAGTGCTCCCGCGTATAGGCCCCGCCCTTGGCCTTGCAGTTCTGGTATTCGCCGTCGACCGTCTCTTCCATCAATTCGAGCAGTTTGCCGGTCTTGTCCTGAAGAAAGAGGGGGTCCCAATAGCGACCCCAGATCAACTTGACCACTTCCCAGCCGGCACCGCGGAAGGAGCCCTCCAGCTCCTGGATGATGCTGCCGTTACCCCGCACGGGACCATCGAGACGCTGCAGGTTGCAGTTGATCACAAAGACAAGATTGTCCAGGTTTTCCCGACTGGCCAGTCCGATGGCGCCCAGCGATTCTGGCTCATCCACTTCACCGTCGCCGATGAAGGCATAGACCCTCTTCTGCGAACAGTCCTTGATGCCGCGGTCGGTAAGATATTTCAGAAAGCGGGCCTGGAAGATGGCAGATATCGGTCCCAGCCCCATGGACACCGTGGGAAACTGCCAGTAGTGGGGCAGCAGACGCGGATGCGGGTAGGAGGGCAGGCCCTTGCCGTCCACTTCCTGGCGGAAACTGTCCAGTTGGTCCTCCGTCAGCCGTCCCTCCAGGAAGGACCGAGCATAGATGCCGGGAGAGCTGTGCCCCTGAAAGTAGACCAAATCGCCCCCGTCCGCGGAATCGGGGCCGCGAAAGAAGTGATTGAATGCGACATCATAGATCGTGGCCGCCGACGAGAAGCTGGCGATGTGCCCACCCAGTTCCAGGTCTTTCTTGGACGCCCGCAACACCATGGCCACGGCATTCCAGCGGATGAGGGCGCGAATGCGCCGCTCCAGCGTCCTGTCCCCCGGCATCTGCGGTTCTTGCCAGGGAGCGATGGTGTTGGTATAGGCCGTTCTCCCCCGGTAGGGGAGATGACCGCCGCTGCGGCGCGTCTTGTCGATCAGCTTCTCGATGATGAAGTGGGCCCGATCCGTGCCATCCTGTTCGATGACGGCATCGACCGATTCGACCCATTCGTGTGTTTCATCGGCGTCTATGTCTACGCCAAGGGTGTCAGACATTCTGTTTTCCTTCTCTTGAGGATAGGGTTCTCAGGCCGGAACCAGTAATCAGTGAGGAAGTAGTCAGTAATCAGCCCAAACCGATGACTGAGGGAACCGAGCACCGATTACTGATCACTGTTTGCCGAACGATAGGCATTTTCGATAAATGGCGTTTCTGCAGCAAAGCGCACGATCTTGGCATTAAGAAGCGATCGCCCTGGTACCCCAGAATGGAGACGGGGCAATCGAACAAGCGGCACTGCCGCAGCCAAAAACCGCGATTTCAAAGAACCCGCGCACAGAATCCAGCACAGTCTGCGGCGGAAAGGGTCAAAATGACCCTGGTTTGGCCCATCTTATCGAGGTCTGGCCGAACCTGCAAGCTCCCGTGAAACGGGACATTCTCAACCTCATGCAGCAGCAGGGAGGCGACCATGCGTAGAGAGTCGACGCCTACACAACAGGAGAAAGGTTTAGGCAAGGGCGGTATCGCTCCACCGGTTGAGCATCAATTCAAGCCCGGCCCGTCTGGCAACCCGGCAGGCAGCCCGAAGGCCAAAACGAATCTCTACAAGCACATCGGCAAGTACTCAGGTATGAGGGACGCAGAATTGGCACAATCGGACCTGGAGAGCCTGACCCAGTCAGGGAAGGCGGCGCGAAGGGTGTGAAAAAATCCGTTTCAAAACTTTAGGGAAAGGGGACACGTGACGCAGACAGCACCGCTTGGCAGTGACTCTGTATTTTTGATCACAGCAAAGGGGAGGGGATAATATGCAGTCACGGGAACGCCAGGTACCTCAGAAGGCAAGTTGTAGGTCATCGTGGAAAATCTGTAAGCCTATGCATTCAAATAAGTCACACTTGATTAGGGGTGTGACATTGCTTAAGGCGTCTGCATGGAAACCACCGAAACTAAAAAACAAGGAGCACTACGTGATCAGGGGTCTTCATTTTCCACCTGGACCGTCTGCGTAACGGATCCCTTTAGGGCGGCATCCTGGACGGATGCAGTGCCAAGAGGAAGTGTGAGCATGGCGCACAGCAGAACACATGCCGGCAACCCGTGTGACCTCAATCGGTTTGTTTTACTTGATACCACTATTTTGACGCTCCATGATCATTGCGACTCCCATCCGCGTGCGGCACCGCCTTGCCAATTCTAGGCCAATGACACTGGCCCCACACAACGCCGTCATGGAAAACAGCACCCAGCCTAGCGGCCCGATGCTCTTGAGGGCATCTAGATCCGAGCCTTGAAGAAACGAGCTGGCCGAGCGCCTTTCCGTGTCGCGGAATATCTGAACGTCTTTGGCTGTGTAAAATCGCGAGGTTTCGGTCTGTTCGTCGCCATCAATGAAGGCGATGAACTCGAACTGAGCGGCATCGGTTTCATATTCCTCGTTGAATTTCTTGACCAGGTTGATGGCCGGCATGGTTTGCCGCCCCATGATCTCCTGCAGGGGAAAGTCGATCGTTCCGGAGTTTCCGCCGTAGGCGCGATACACGAGCTCGGTGCAAACGAGCATGTGGGTCGTTTCGAAGTCAAACTCAAAGTCGTAGGGTCGACCGGCGTAGCGGAATGCCGTTCCGATGGCGATGTTTTTCTCTTCTTCGCTGACCCTCGGCCGCAACACGGCGACCGAATCGGCGCCGCCGATCGAGTGCTCAAGCGACGAGAAGATGACGCCCTCGCTGACCGCCTCGATGATGACGTGCTCGTGGCCTTCATTATCCTTGGCGGCGAACGCCTCCCAATGTTTGCGTACGTGTTCATTCTCGTCGAGACCGCGTTGGCGCAAGTCCTCAGCCGTGCCGACATACACCGCACCGTGCGGCCAGTAGCCGGGCAAGAAGGCGTTTGAAAGATACCAGTTCCGCCGTTCCAGCAGGATGTCACCCGGCTGGAGCAGGGCGGCCAGCCTGGCAAGCTGCTTTTTATCGATCAGAGGTTTTCCCATATGCGGTTGGCGGATCTTGAAATCTCCGATCCAGGTCGAGACGGCGGATTGCGTTGCGTAGCGAGCCTGATGAAGCAGTTTCCCCAGGTCCGCGACGGCAATTTCGATGATGCTCTCGAGGCCGCCGCCGCTCGCGCGGATCGTTTTTTCCGCCTCGGATATCGCCGTGTGAAACGGGTCGTACTTCGCTGATTCGGATAGTCCGTGGGCCTTGAAGAGGTCTTGCACGTGATCCTGGTGGTAGTACTGCCGGGCCAGTTCGAACATTTCTCTGTTCCGGGTACTGGCGAGATTACGCCGAATCATGTCGTAGAGCCCCGCCGGGATGCCCCAACTCGGCTCCGGTTCATTCAACTTGGCGACCGCCTCGGAGCTGTCGCCAAATTGACGAACGAACTTCAGCGACGCCTGATAAAGCACGGCCGCCGCCGTGAAGTCCAAGAGAAACGTACGGTGGCGCAGCTCCTCATTTTCAATGTCAGCGTATCGTTGGTACCTCCAGACGATGCGCAGGAGAGCCTCGCGGTACGTGATGTATCGTCGCAGGTGTTCGCGGACGGCGTCGTCGTCCGCTTGACGGGCAAACGACCGGAGTCCGTCGGCAAACTCGCCTTGAATCGTTTGCGCCTCGGTTTCGAGTTTGTCGAGGCCGCCGATGAGATGCACAATCGCCTTTTCGTCGGCGGTCAAGAAGGCTTCGATGTCGCGCTGAGGCATGTTCTTCAAGTCAAAGCCGTTACCACTGAGCGGATTGTCCAATAGTCTGTATTGCGCGACCCAAGCGACCGCTGCGATGAGCAACACGACCAGGATTCTCACCGCCACGCGCGCCAAGCGTCGTTTGTTGAACGGCCGCGTTTTCGTTTCGGGTCGGGGGGAGACTTTCGCGTACTCCTCGGCCAACTCCTCGAGTCGATCGCGAAGCTCCGACTCCTGCCCGCGCAATCGTTTCAACGTGTCGCGGCGTACGGTCACACGCACCTGATGCCAGAGCAGCTGCGCCGTCTGTCGGGCCCTGCGCCAGTAGTGGATGGCGATCACGCCGAAAAACGGCGCGGCGATCAGCCATGTCGCAAGGAACCAGGTGGAAAAATCATATCCGAACATCCACCACGCGACCACGGCGTACCAGATCAGATAGAGCGGCACGCCAACGAGCAGCCGGTTGGTCGAAATCGTGTTGCGCCCCGGCTGGTCCAGTTTCGCGGCCAGCCCGCGAACGATGACGAAGGGAACCAGGTGATGCAACGTGCCCACCAGCGCCGGGATGAACAAAAGAATCAGGCAAAGAACATTCCACAGCAGCTCCGCGCAAACCTTCATGCCGTGCAGGCGCAATACGGGCGAATCGATCCGCAGACCCGCCGATTGAACCTGATCACGATACGCCTTGATATCGTCGGCGACCGATTCGGCACGCGCTCGATCGTTCGCCAGGAAATAATTCATGGCATCCGCGATGCGTTTCCGTCGCACGAGCGGTGGTACCGGCTCTTTTGCAGAGTCCTTCGGTGGCTCGACAAGGGTCTGGAGATCGTCGAGCCACGGCTCCCACTCAGGTTCGTCCAGATGCACGACGACATCCTTCAGGCGAGATTCGAGCTGCTGCGTGAGCGCTCGCCTGGCTTTGCGACCCTCACCCTCGTGTTGTGCCAGGCACTCGCGGACGTCGATGGGTTCTCCGACTTGGATCCAGGCCGAAGAGCGAAACGCGTCCTTGCGTTCGTAGCTGATTCCGATCGGCACCACCCGTAGCCCCGTGGCCCCTTCTTCGACCGCTTGGATGGCCATGCGGGCGGCGCCGGAGCGCACCATTTCGAGATGCGCTTGATCGGTTGATTTTCCTTCCGGAAAAATGCCCATCGCGTGGCCTTCGACCAGCACTTTTGCGCCGAGGGCTAGGCTTTCGATGTTCCGTCGGACTTCGCGAGCATCGTCGCTGCCGCGAAAGGCCGGGATCATGCCCAGCGCAGTCATGGGCGGACCGAGCAGGGGGTGGTCGAACAGGGGCGCCTTGGCCAGGAACCGAACCGGACGACGGGCGGCGATACCGATTAGAACGGGATCAAGCAGCGAATTCCCATGATTCGCGCAGAGCAGGACGGGATCCGACTGGGAAATGCGATCCGCGTCGGTGATCTGGATATTGGGGTAGTATCGTCTGACCAACCAACGAACCAGGCTCCGCGTGAGTCCCCTCGCTTCCCCCGCTTGCTCGTTTGACATTACCTAGTCTCCTTCAATTGAACAACTGATGAAGTTGCTGCAGCGAGGCAATCACTTTATTGTACTTGTCCAGCTCGGCCATCGATACCACTTTCTGACCCTGGCTCACCCGAAGGTCGACGGTCCTCTTGACTGCGGCGATAAACTCTGGATGATCTTTAACGACGACATCCATCTCGGCCGCACGTTGCATCGAAAAGACGGACGTATTCGCCGAACCGAGAATGACCAACTCGTCGTCGATCAACATGAGCTTCGAGTGGATCATCTTTTCGGAAAGATAAACCACGATGTCCGCCTGACGGAAGATCCGAAGAAGCGACCGGTAATTGATGTCGTTGCCAATATTGGCCACCTTGGAAAACAACATCGTGACCGGAACGCCGCGTTTGGACACCTCGATGATTTTTTGACTGACGTCCCGATCACCGATGTACGCCATTTCGATGTACAGCGAGCGTTTGGCGCCCGACATGATGTCGAGCATGGCCGGTTTGATCTCGAATCGCTTTTCCCCGTCGATCACATTGTTGAGCACGAAGTCGAGTGATCGCTCGGCGTCGAAGTCGACCGTGCCACAATGGCGGCGGTGGAATCGATCGATCGATTCCCGCCCGACAATCTCGACCATGTAGTCACGATATCCACGATGTCGGTCCTCGATGTTGATGCTACCGGTGATCATGACCCGTTGGTCGAAGATGTAATACTTGGTGTGCGTGTGATCGACCCATTCGATCGTGACGTTTTCGTGAGCCATCACCTGCTGGCCGAGGCGGTCGTTGTAATCGTCCTCGACGTAGGACTCCGGAAACGTTAGCGCATTGAGCTTGTACATCAGGCGTTTGGAGGCCGAGATCGGAATGTTGAAAAAGGATTTTCGGTTCATCTCGATCCGCTCGTACATGAACGCGCCGACGTCCTTGTGGATGTGGATCTTGACGCCGTGGTCGGCCGCCGCAAGAATCTCGCGACCGATCTGGTTCCCGATGTCATCATTTCGCCAGACGAACATGTGAATGACGATCGAGTCCGAGGCGTCTCTGATCCGCTGAAGCACGCGGTGAAATGTCAAAGCCGCACCGTCCGTGTCGTGCACATCGGATAACAGTTCGATGCCTTGTTCGCTGGTTCCGTGTTCCATTTCCACTTCATCGAGATCCGAAATGATCTGCTGCGACGTGACTCGCTTCCTCACCCTGAGTCCCGATTCCTTCCAATGGGACACCACACCGGATTATCTTTCATCATGCGGCCTAGGTCATCCATCACGCGGCGGGGATCGGAGTCCCATTAAATCCAGCAACTGACACGTATATGCCGAGCCGAAGCGAAACGATTGTTTTATCCGCAGGTCCATGTCCAATCCGTTGTGGCGTTCCGGCGGAAACAGGCCGGTCCGCAACACAAACGGCAGGCGGGCAGGCGGGAACGGATAATCGCTGCCATGGAGAATGCGGGAGGTGATATCGGTTTCCGCCCGACTGAGGCGCCATAATGATGTCCAGCGAATCAGGCTAGCCATAATGGCCGTGTCGCCGTACAGGTTGTCGTGCCGACGCATCATCTGCACAAAGGTGGGATAGTAGGTTTCCGGGTCAAACAGGGCGCAAGTGCCGCAATGCGCGGCGATGACAACCCCGCCGTGCTCGAGGGGTCGCGCCAAGCGTGTCGGGTCAGTGAACTTTTGCGATCGCACAGTACACGAATGTTCGTACCCGGTGTGAAACATCAGCACCACGCCGAGATCGGCGGCGCGACGATAGAAACCGTCAAAGCGGGACAGGGCAGGATCCACGCCCTGGATCGCCGTGTGGATCTTCACCAGTCGACATCCGGCCTCGCACACACGTTCTAGCTCGGCCAGTGCGTCGCGGCGAATCGGATTGATCGAGCAGCCGGGGAGAATCTTGGTCGACCTCTGAGCCAGATCTAGCACGTAGTCATTCGACACATAGAAATGTGTCGCCAAGTCGTCGCGCGTACCGTCATCGCGATACACGCTATCTTGCGCCAGTACCACCACATAGTCGAGCTCCGACTGATGTACGTGCCGTAATAAGCGTGAGCGCAGTTTCTCGCTAATCGTCGCGCCCTCTTCCTTCTGAATGGCGGTCAGACGCAGCAGTAGTCTCGTCAACCATGCCCGCCGGGTCCGCGCCGAAAGAAACCCGTCGCGCGGGTTTTCACCCCAGCAGAACACGTGCGTGTGAGCGTCGACTAAGGGCTGTTCGCCGGGTGTTTGCGCTGCGGTGTTCATGACTTTTCAGAGGGTAACCAACTCATTCCACATCCGCCAAGGTAAACCCCCGTGCCTTCAAGCGCCACGAGAAAAAGGCCACTCCCACCGCCATGAGCGCAGCACTGATTAGAAAGATCC
Organism: Planctomycetota bacterium; assembly: GCA_022563885.1. Lineage (GTDB taxonomy): Bacteria > Planctomycetota > Phycisphaerae > Sedimentisphaerales > Anaerobacaceae > JAIPFM01. Next base: position 9,723 of record JADFMM010000019.1, read on the forward strand.
TCTCTGGATTTGTACCGAAAAATTTACTAAATTCACTAATTATCCAGAATAGCAGCGAAGCCAGCAACAGGAAGGCAAATGAAATGCAGTTGGCCGTACCCAGGAATCTCCCCCGCTCATCGCCCGGCGAGAGTCGCTGGAGCAAGGACTGCAGGGGGATGATGTAGAAGCCGGCAGACACGCCCGCTCCGAAGATGAAAATGGCCACGTTTGGCATTGTTGGCGGAACAAACCCGAGCAGGGCGAAAAAGAACGTCAACCCCGCTGCGCCGATCGGAATCAATCGCGGTCGTATGGTGTTCCCTGAGATCAATCCCGCTGCGACGCTTCCGAGACCGATCGCCAGGCCCATCACGCCCAGCAGCACACTCGCTTCCGTCCGCGTCACACTAAGCACATCGGAGTACTCCGGAATGATCAACAGCGCGAGACCTGCGAGAAAATAGAAATACCCCCATGCGAGCATTATCATCAGCAGGGGCTTAGCGGCTATTTCCCTGATCACGCTGAAATAGGTGGCGAACGGATTTGGGTCGTAGTTCAGCGTTCGATCGCCAGGCTCTAGCTGCTGTAGAAATGTCACCGCAACAAGTCCCGCTATGGCGACGGCCACCATGACCACGCCAGGAAGCCAGAGAAGAGCAGGCATCGTACCACTGGGGTCTGGAAGCGGACTATAGGCATCCGCAATAATCCCGGCCGAGTATGTCCCAAGGATGACCGCGATGTTGGTCATCATGTTGATGGTGCCGTTCGCCCGGCTGAGATCACGCGACCCCACCAGTTCTGGTATCATGCCGTATTTCGCCGGACCAAAGAATGCGCTTTGGCACGTCAATGCAATAAGAGCGCTCAAGGTGATCCACAAATTACCGATCCAGAAGCCGATCAGGGCAAGGATGGCGATGGGGATCTCGATTAGCTTGGCCAGCACGCTGACATAGCGTTTGCTGTTGCGATCGGCAAACTGACCCGCGTAGCCCGACAACACGATGAACGGCAGCGTGAAGCAGATGCCGACGATGCCCTGCCCGCCAGCACCAAGGTCACCCGCCCACGCCCCATTGATGACCATGAAAATCAGTACGCCCTTGAGGATGTTGTCGTTGGCAGCACCGAAGAACTGCGTGACGATCAGCGCGAGGAATCCGCGTTTCAGTAGTCTGTTTTTCACGGTCCCCTCCGCGTTGGGTTGTTTTTGGTCCGTCACTGCGGCATCCCCTGCAGCTTGCTCAGAGTTCGAAGTCCATAAATCTCGGGCGACAGGCGGTCTCGTAGGCAATCCGCATCTGTCGCTGCTGCGCATACAGCCGAAGACAGGCCGTTGTGCACCCGTCATCGCTGATAACGGATGGGCATTTGGATTCTTCAACCATCAGAACGATTATACCCCTCTGAAGCAAGGCAGATCAAGGGGCTGTTGCATGTGGGGTGTACCCGGTCCATTTGAGCCCAGATACCGGCCTGGTTCAAACCAGGGTAACAATGTGTCTGGATCGAAATCGGGATCGAAATCGGAACGAGAAAAGCCTTTGGTGCTACCATTGTCCTGATGGATGAAAGACGATTTCGATAGCGATTTCGATTTCGATCCTGAAACGGCGGTTTACTCAGTGTTACCCGGAACCGTCGATTTTTGAACCAGGCCCAGATACCAGGAAAGCAGGCCTAATCGGGCCCAAATCCGGATCCAATCATAGTCTGAGGCAGCACCGATTTCATGCCGATACGGGTCAGTGTATGTTAAAAGGTGTCCAGGAAGGTATTGATATCCACGCAAGTGAGTCCTGGGCCTGATCCGATTCTGGATACTCAATCTCCCGGCCTCCGACTACAGGCCGTTAGGGGACCGGCAAGAAAACTGCGGCTTCCGTGATACAATCCTGTCTGCGATAGCAGCATTATTAAAGAACCTCGAAATAACTTGGACTTTTGAATGCCCAATTGCACCCCATCTTTGATCGCTTCTCAATCGCGAAATCCCCGACGTAGAACGGCTACGCCTATGGTTTCGCTCAATCGGGTGCGACCAAATATGGGGCACACTTGGACCCCAAATTGTCCAAGTTATTTATTGCCGATCCCTAAGAGATTGCGGCCGCGCATCAGTGAAAATCAGTGCCGATGCGTGTTCTTGTTTCCAACTCTCGAGCACTCCCTGCTCGGCTGGGCTGCTTTCTTCCTTGAATCGTTATCCCCCCCGGTTGTACAATCACCTGTGTAGGTTGTAATCAGATTTCTCCTATCCAATGTTATGCTCGCTGGTTTTCTGATAGGGGTGTCGTGCGCGACCTCCGCTGATGACGGCGTTGTCGAAAGGAGCGGACACGATCATGCAGCCGGAAGAAGTGGTCCTTCAGACTGACCTCAAGCGCCTGGCCCCGCTGACCGAGGCGTTGCATGAAATGGCCGGAGACATGGTCGCGCTGCAACAGACCTTCAAGAGCAGGGAAAGGGGCTTTTACACCAGCGACGAACATGACGCGATCGAAAACCTGCTGTTCCGCTATGTGATGTGCCGCGATACGATGTGGGAGGTGGTCGACTTCCACCGCGACTACGAAACGCGCTTCACGAGCGAGGAACATCAAACCAAATCCTTCGCCATCGGCTTCGTCGCGGCGCTCAGCCTGTGTGAGTACGGGAGTTTGTTCGTCCACGCCTTTCTCGATTCGCCCCAGACAATCGCCAAACTCAACGAGGCCTACTACCGGCTGGAGATCCCGGAGGACACCTACGACCGGGTTTTCATGAGCCTGACGAATCCCGACAACATCCGCGACCTGCGCGCCGCGATGCAGATTTATTCCCAGGAGATGGCCAAGGCGAATACGCCGCTGCACCGGCTGGCCCAAACGGACCCCGCCTACGGAAAGCTGTTGAACGGCCTTCAAGAGAAGTGCGTCGAAGTCGATGCGCGCATCGAGGACATCCTGGAAAAACGCTCGTTGCTGAGTTCCGCGCTGCGCAACCAGCTGCGCCATTCCAAAATCAACCAGTTGGCAAAAGTGGCGCTTAAAAAGACCAACAGCGCCATGGAGGCGATCCGGGCGCTGACCTATACGCGTATGAGCCGGATCAAGGAGCCGACCGCCGGGCCGCTTGATTTCACCGCCGCACAGTGCGTGCAATTAAAAAAAATGCTGCGGCCTGGCGACGTCATCCTCACTTATTCGGCCGGCTACATGTGCAACCTGTTTCTTCCCGGCACCTTCAAGCACGGCATCACCTACGTGGGCTCCCCCGAGGAGCGAAAGCAGGCCGGTCTGGAACAATGGGTGGAGGACAAGCAGCCCGCCCAGCGCGAAAAAATGCAACGGGACCTGGAGACCGCCAGCCTTCCCGACGGCTCGGAGGCCGACCTGATCGAGGCCGTGGCCGAAGGGGTGGTTTTCAATTCGCTACAGTACATTTTGAAGGCCAAGGCCAACCGGCTGGCGGTGTGGCGTCCGCGGCTGACGCACGCCCAGCGCATCAATAGCCTGGGGACGGTTTTTTCTTTCCTCGGCTGCGGCTACGATTTTAAATTCGACTTCAACGACGCCTCCGAGCAATGCTGCACTGAGCTCATCTACCGCAGTCTGAACAAAGTCGGGCCCATCGAACTACCGCTCACCAGGCGCCTGGGACGCCAGACGCTGAGCGCGGACGATTTTTGCCAAAACGCCCTGAGACAGGGCACCGCCGTCTTTGAATTGGTGGCGCTGGCGGTGGCCGATGAATCTCCCTCTACAAACCGAAACCTCGCCGCAATTTACACCGGCCAAAAGGCCCTGGACAAAATGCGGGACCTCGTGCGGGAAACAAGATAGAGCTGGAGCCCTTGGTGACATCCGCCAATTAAACGACTCGGCTTTACAGATTGATGCTTGGGACCGGCAAGAAATATCCTTCAGACCGAACTCGACAACCAACGCATTTTCATACGGCTCTTCCAGTCCGCCACGGGCGGATGTCCAATCGCATATACTTGCGGAGCCTTACCGAACTCTCCTGAGGGCTCGTCGTGCTCTCTGCTGGGTGCCGTTGTTCTTCGATTTCTCAGCCACCGTTTTTAGCACCTGCCGACGCTGGTCCTGGGAGACTCCGCGAATGTCTTGCCCAGCGACTTGGATCATGGCCGAATAGGCTTCCTCGACAACCGCCGGATCCTCAGCGAGTGCCTGCAACAGTTCCAGGGCACTGGCGCTCGGCGCTTCGCCCAGAACAGCGATCGCCTGCCACATCTCTTCGGTGCGCTTGATGTGGGACCGCACCTCTTCGATCTTGGCGACCTTTTGTTCGTTGCTGAGCTTTTTATTGCCGCGTAGGTAGCGGAGGTAACCACGCAGACCCAGCACCTGGTGGGACATCTTCTCATTCGATTGGGCCAAACCCAAGAGGGCTCGGCCTGCCTCGTCGTCCTCCGGCCAGTCATTCGGCCACGTCGATAAGATCCGCACCGCCTCGTCTCGGACGGGAGACTCAGCGCTCTCCATGGCGGCTTTGACAGCCGCCAGCGCGTCGGTCCCGCCCATGATGGCCATGGCGTGCAGCCCGATCTTGTGGAGTTCACTGTCACGGCTCGCAGTCAGCGGTCGCAGGTGCGAGATGTATCTCACGCCGCAACGGCCACAGGTCGCCAGCAAGGCCTTTCTGAGGCCTGACCGTTCGCCGGAGCTGCGGGTCTCTTGCAGCAGCTTGACGAGATCGACGATCTGCTCGTCTTGGCCGATGATGCCGATGGTCTCTATGGCCGCGCCGCGTATCCTGGCATCCCTATCGCGCAGGCTCGACACGACCAAAGGCAGGGCCGCGCCGATTTGCCTCTGACCGGCCAGCTCGATGAGAGCCTGCTTCCGTTTGCCACTCGCCTGGGCCAGGCGGGCGAGCAGGTCGGCATCCACCTCTTTGCCAGGGAGTCTGACCAGCGTTTCCATGGCAGCCTCTTCCAACTCGGCGTCGTCCGTGATCGCGGCCTCCAATAAGACCGGTATACTCGATACCTCGCCCAGCTCGATCAGGATGTCGATGGCCGTCAGGCGCAGGTCCTTCTGTTGATCCTGAACCGCCTTGTGAACGATCGGCAGAACGGCAGCGTCGCTACGGTCGGCCAGGGCCAGCAACAGGAGGGACCGCCGGTCCCGATTCAAGCGTCCCAGCTCGACCGCCAATGCCTCGGTCACGTCGCGGCCGGGAAGCTCGCGGGCCGTACGCAGTCCGGCGTTGAGCCTATTCTTGTCTTGGGATCGCAACTGCTCGATCAACAGGGGAACACCGTCGGACTTGCGTGCCAGAATAGCGCCGCGGATTGCCTCTAGATGTCTCTGGTTGGGCAGGTCGGCCTGGCGGACCCTGTCGTAGAGCTGGACGGCCGCGGCGGTCCTATCGCTGGCCAGGAACCCCTCGGCGCAGAGAATGCAGCCTTCGGCCGCCGCCGAGCGCACCGCAGGTCGGGCATCGGCAAGGGACTGCGTCAGTGCCTTAGATGCCTGTTCGCCGCCGATGTGGCCCAGGGCCACGGCCGCGGCCGATGCGACGCCGGCATGGGTATCGTTTAGCTTCTGCGCCAGTGCGTCGACGGCCTTGGCATCTCGACGCACGGCGATGGAATTGATCGTCCCAATCAGTGTCCGACCCTCTAGATTTTCCAGCGCGTTGCGCAGGGCGGCGTCGGCGGCGGGCCCGGGGATCGCCTCGAGGGCAATCCGCGCCCACGATGTCAGCGCCTCATCCGCCAGCAGCGGCGCCAGGGCGGGGACGGCTTGATCGGTGCCATAGATGGCCAGTTGCTTACAGGTGATCGCTTTTTCGGCTGCAGGGGCATCCGACAACAGTAGGGCGATCAGGTCGCCTTCGTTCATCTCTGCGGCCGGTCCCGGCCGATCTTGAGCGATGGCCCCGGCCGATGCAACGACTAGCAGAAGAGTAACCGCCCATAGGGTATATCGTCTTTTTATAGTCATGATTGTCCTCATCACTCGGGTGGATTCATTCGGACGGAGACTAAATCCGCCAGGGTTCGCGTAGGGCCTCGGAACGTAACCTGTTGGCCTGCTCGTCGCCGATGAATTCATTCTTATTCGGGTCGTACCTGACCTTGCGATCGAGGTATAGGGCAATGTTGGCCGCATGGCAGGCAATATGTCCCCAGCAGGCCACGTCGGCGTTGGCCCGTGTGAGCGCCCGCGTCTTGACACAGTCGAGGAAGTCCCGCACATGAAAATCGGCCGGGTAGCCCCGTATCGCGGCGCCTTTGCGGAGCAGCAGCGATTTAGGATCTGCAATGATCCCCGCATTGTCGCCCGTCTCGACCCACCCGGTTGCGCCCTCGAAGCGGACTGGACACGAGCCGCCCTGCGGCCACCATCCGTCGTTGCGCATGACCAGCTTTACACCGTTGGCATAGCGGGCGTGCAACTGGCCCTCGACCGGCTCGTATTCCACGGGCGCCGTGCCGTCGGCATCGTTGGCCCACTGGCACAGGTCGACGCAGTGCGAGCCCCATTCGAGGCACCCGCCTCCGACCATGCCACCGCCTTTTTCGAAGTGGAAGGCGTTCATCAGCTTGCGGGTGTAGGGCCGCCAGGCGGCCGGCCCGAGGTACATGTCCCAGTCCACCTGCTCCCTGGGCCGTTGGGTCTCGGCCGGGAACCAGCCACTCATCTTGGTCCCCAGGCCACCGGGATGGGCGTGGAGGGTATCGAGTGCACCGAGTTTGCCGGTACGGGCCAGTTCGACGGCATAGGCGAAGTTGGGCAGGCTGCGACGTTGCGTGCCGACTTGAAACACGCGGGCGGTCCGGCGAAAGACATCCGCCAGCGCCAGGCTCTGGGCGATGTTCTTCGTGCAGGGCTTTTCGCAGTAGACGTCTTTGCCCGCCTTGGCCGCCATGGTCGCGGCCGTCGCGTGCCAGTTCGGACCGGTCGCGATCAGCACGGCGTCGATATCGTCGCGTTCGAGTAGCTCACGCATGTCGATGTAGGGCGTGCAGTCTCTATTGCCATTGCGGTCATCGACCAGGTCCTTGGCACGTTGGCGGTTGTCGCCCCGTACGTCACAGACGGCCACGCAGCGCAGATCGGGCTCCTGCAGAAAGCAGCCCAGCACATAACGACCACGATTCCCGATGCCAATGGCGCCCAGCCGGATTCGCTCGCTGGGAGCCACACTGCCATTCTTGCCGAGTGCCGAGCCCGGGATCACCTGTGGCATCGCCAGGCAGACACTGGTCTTGACTGCGGTCTTGAGAAACCGCCGTCGGTTGAGACCCACTCTTTCTTTGGACATACTGAACCTCCTGGTTAGGACAAGTTTAGGAGCCATAGCCATTACGCTTTTCGTGTGGCCGGTCAGTTCTTCAACACATCTAGCTTCGCCCAATAGGCCGCTTTCCAACTCCTACCGTTGGGTTGGTTGACAAGTTCGGTTTTCATAGTCCTTCCGGAAAACGGTGACAGATCGATGGCGATATTCGCTCGGCCGTCTTTCACAGTGTCGGGGCCAATCGTCCGCTTGACAAGCGTTTTCCCGTCCACTTTTGCGATCAAAAGGAAATCCCAACGGGTGTCATAGGCTCCAAAAGCAGTCGATGGGACAACTCGGGGGAAATCCCAAGTCGTGGCACGCACAGAAGAACGTTTCACGAACTCTCTTCCCGTTATTGAGAGCGGGGTAATCAGTTCGCTACAGCTGCTCAATAATACTTTTCTGTTTATTTCTCTGTGCGTTACGTTGGTCAATCTTCACCGCCTTTTGGGCCACATTCCGACTACTTGCTCTGGACGCGATATAAGTGTGTCTTGGTGCGGAGCAGCAGCGACTTACCCGCCACCGCAGGCGATGCCCCCAGAAACCCGTCTAACTCGTTGACTGCCAATACCCGAAACGTGAGCCCAGGTTCGATGACAATCGTCTTACCCTGCTTACTGGAGATGTAGATTCGGTTATCTGCATACAATAAGGATGCACCGTATTGGCCCTCCAGACGCTCGGACCATACCGTATTTCCCGTTGTCGCCTGTTTACATATCAGTACGCCCCTGTCACTTAATAAATAGAGCAGATCACCGACCAGCACAGGTGAACTTTCATGCGGTACGTCCTTGGTCATCTTCCAGACCACGTGTGACTCGGTCACATCGCCGACGCCGCCTTGACGCACGGCCAGTAAATGGGTGGCACCTGGGGAGCCGCCGGAATTGATGAAGAACAGCCCATGACCGCTGACGATTCGGGAAATGGGGTTGTCGTCACGGTACAGGACTCGCCACAGTTCCTTGCCGGTGCGAGGCTCATGGCCTGTGACCAGCATGGCTCCGTTGTTAATCAGTTGGGGCGTGCCGTTTACCTCCACGACAAGCGGTGTGTGATACGACTTAAGAAGATACAACGGTTCAATATTCTCGTAAAGCTCCCTGGGACGGTCATAGCGCCAGACGTTCTTACCCGTCTTTTTATCCAGGGCGACCACAAACTGAACGTCCGTACCCTCAAGGGAAAGGATGAGCAGATCCTCGTACAGAATCGGTGAAGAGACCGGTCCCTGCAGATGATTGCAGTTCAAATCGTCACGACGCCACACTACCTCGCCCGTTTTTGTATCAAGACAGGCCGTGCCATGGCTGCCGTAGTGCACGTACACAGAGCCCTTCTCTACGACCGCAGAGGGCGTGGCATAGGAGTTGTTTCGGTGAATTCGCTGAGGTCTCTCAGGATGGAACACCTCAACATCGTGAATGATCCGACCACTCGTCAGATCAACACAGACTGCGTAGAGCGTCTCACCCTTCTTCGTGGCAGTCGTAATCCAGACCTGATTGTCCCAGACCACAGGGCTTGAATAGCCCAAATCATGTATGGACGTCTTCCACACGATGTTCTGGGTTTCGGACCAGTGTAGGGGCAGACCTGTGGCTTCGCTGTGCCCCTCACCGGTCGGGCCGCGCCAATCCGGCCAATTGGCAGAAGCCGGAGCCAAGCTTGCGAAGAAAGCGATGAGAATAGTACTTAGCAAAAATGTCTCATTTAACTTCATGAACTCACCTCTTTCAATTCGCCACACCGCTGGTAATGGCCGCGATGAATTTTGGATGATACCCGCCAAAGTTCTTGCCAGCCGTTTGACGTGTCATGGTAATCACGAGATCCTTTTCCAAATCGACTCTGAGCGTGCAGGACGACGCTGATCCATGACCTATCGTTCGCTGGCTGAGTCCGTTCCTGCGAAACCACGTCAGACCAATTCCCCAGGTAACGTCCGTGTCCGGGCCGAGGAGTTTGTCCAGTTTCTGTGGCAGCATCTGCTGGAAAGTCTCTTCGCTGAAGAATCGAAGGTTACCGTATGCGCCATGATTGGCCAGCATTTGACCAACGCGCGCCAGGTCGTATGCGTTTGACCACGTCATGGCGGAACCGTCGATCGATTCGATCGATTCACAACCCAGCGGATCGAAGAGATACTTCTGGTAAAGACGGGGAAGCGCCAAACCGGTCAATTGTTCCAGGGCTTTCAGACCAATGGCAATACTCGAGCCGTTATACCGATGCTGTTTCCCAATCCCCAAATAGGGGTACGCCTCACCGTAAGCATGCTCGAGGTCGTTCCAGAGATCCGTGAAGTGGCCATCCATGTCGGCCGTGTGCGTAAAGAGGTGATGATAAGTGACAGGAGTCTCCACATCTCTGTCATTGAATTCAGGCAGTATCTTTCCGACCGGGTCGTTTAGACGGATAATGCCCCGATCAACAAACATCATCAGCAGAGAGCCCGACAGGGCTTTTGTGATGGAGTAGACGACGTGGCGGGTGTCCGTCGTGATGGGTTCTCCGTTCCTGGAACCGTAGGCTCGATCGAAGAAAACGACCCCGCGCCGGGCAACGCATGCGTTGAACGGCTGATCCGAATTGTTCACCCACTCCTCAAGCACGGCATGGATCTTCTCGACGGTACCGGGTTTCATGCCTGCTTCTTCTTCCGTACCCTTCCTCAACACAGGCGCGTTCAATCCGTCGACAGCCGCCGGCGTCACAATGTCCTGTGAAAAACGCTCTGCGTTGCCATTGAGCTTTCGTTTTAGTGTCAGCCACCATTGGCGGTCCATGGTGACAGCACTCTCCAGTTGTGACACGGGACCCTGCTTCGGGCTCATCTCGTTCATACCGGCTAATAGCACCGCTAAATCGTGGGAACGCTGGACATCGCGTTTGACGGCGGATGCAAGGTAGTCATTGACACTTTGCCGCTGATGGTACCATGTCCGCTCCGCCACACCGTAGCCGGGTGGTAGAGCGACTTCGCCTTGGATCTCATAGCCCCGTAATTGCTGGCGTTTCGGTGTCTTGTAAAGCGTGCGAAACCGTGTATAGACGCGGCCGTCCTCGGCCTTGATCTTCACGACGGCGCCGTAACGCCCTGCGCCTGCCGGCTCATCGACGACCTCATAATCCTTGTTATAGAACGTAACGTCGATATCGTAGTCTCCCAGCCACTGGCGAGCCTCGTCGGGATTGACAAAATTGCATGACGGAAATCGTTTGTTCTGTCTACTCTCGCGGCCTCGATCCCGATCGGACTTTACTTCAAAAAAAACGCTGGGCTGAAAGACAAATTCAGCCTTCAGTAGGGGCCTTGCCCGGTCGGCCGCAGAATAAAACCCGGTTGTGGACGATTTGATTGGAGTCGGTTCCTGCTGCGCCTCACTCGTCTGGAATCCAAAGGCAGCCACGAAAAGCAAACCAAGCCCTGTGTATATCGTTTTTGTGCCCATTGTGTTTTCCCTTTCCTTTTCTGTCTCAACACACCCCATCTGCCTATAGAAACTCGCCATGGCGAAGGTAATGGCGACCGTTGCATACCACTGGATGCGCCCAACTCTTTCCCCTGCCGCCTTCGGGAATCTCGAAGGAGCTGACCACTTTAAACTCCGTCGGTGTCGGCCGCACGAGGCCCATGAGACGGTTGATGCTCAAGGTGTATAGCATTCCGTTGGCACAGGTGAGCGAGCCTTTGCCCACGCCGGTGTCGGCACAGCGCTTACGACCGGTTCGCCAGTCCAGGCATACGCATTTGTTCTTGTTGCGGAATAAACCTGTCCCACAGAGATATCCATCCTGCACGCTCCACACGTCGGCCAGGGTCACATCCGGCTCAACGAGATAGTGCTCCCAACCGGTGAGACCCTTGCCATCGACACAGATCGACAGCGCCTTGCGGCTTTGCGGCTGCCGAGAGAATGTGAGCGGCCCCCTGCAGCATCATGACCACTGCAACACGGGTCATTAGGGAGTGCCTTCGTATTGCATTTCCGTTTACGCTTGTCGTACTCTTCATACTGTCTCCGGTTTAATCGGGGATAAGGGATCGGCAAGAAATAACTTGGACAATTTGGGGTCCAAGTGTGCCCCATATTGGGTCGCGCCCGATTGAGCGAAACCACAGGCGTAGCTGTCCTACGTAGCGGATTTCGCGATTGAGAAGCGATCAAAGATGGGGTGCAATTGGGCATTCAAAAGTCCAAGTTATTTCTTGCCGGTCCCTAACGTCGGTATCCTTGAGCCAAGCAATGAAACTGGTCGGCCAGATGGCCGCGGATGCTCCTCGACCGGTGCCGAGGTCAAAGCCGTGAGAGCCCTTGCCAAAGACATGAAGCTCCGCTTTGACGCCAGCTTTCAACAAGTTGGCATAGAACGCGATGCATTTGTCCGCCGGAGTCAACCGATCAATACTGGCATTCGTGATGAAAAAGGGACAAATGGCGGATGCGTCGCCCGCAAGGGAAAGGCGGCCGTCGAGAATCTCATCGACGTCATCGGGAATCCCCGGATAAAACAAGCCGGCGAAGTCGGGCAAGCCGCTGACTTCGGTGTCCGGATGCTTGGGTTCGGGGGTGAGCGAACAGGTTAACGCAAGGTGGCCGCCCGCCGAAAATCCACAGATGCCAATCTTGTCGGGATCCAGTTTAAGGTCCGAGGTGCCCTTTCTGAGGATGCGGATGGCCTGCCTGCCGTCGGCCTGAACGGCCCCTTGGTAGTTCAGCCATGCATTGGCCGGTGGATTGTCGTTGGGAAGGCGCGTTCGGTACTTCAAGACCAAGGAAGTCACGTTGTGGTCCTTCAACCAGATGGCCAGATCGTGACCTTCGCGATCGAGCCAGACGTCGCGGAAGGCACCTCCAGGGCAAATGACTACGCCCACGCCGTTGGGGTTTCGGGGTCGGTGAATGCTGTAGGTGGCCGACGTGACAGAACTGAACACGCGATTCTTTCCAGACGGGGACCCAGGTCTTCCCTTGTTGGTTCGAACTTGCTCTGTGACATCCTCCCGAATCACATAGTCCGGTGGGGGCTTCTCCCAGAGTGGCAATTCCGGAGGTAGGTCAACGGCCCGCAATTGCGTGCCGAGGGACGATGTTACGAAGAGTAGTGCCAAGAAAGTAGGCGACCGGTGGGTACTGCTGTTAATGTGGTGAACTCGAAATGGCGTCATGCAGTACTCTTTTCACGCTAGTGATAATTCTCAACGGAGGTGATATCTACGCCAACACACTTATGTGAGCCATACACGCTATGCAAAAGCGGGTCCATACCTTTCAAAAAGTTCTCTAGTATTCAAGTATACAACCAAAGGGTCTACAGTACTAACAGGGAGTGAAGAATGATAGGCTGCTATCGTTTTGGGGCCCTTAGGGATCGGCAAGAAATAAGTTGGACAATTTGGGGTCCAAGTGTGCCCGATATTTGGTCGCGCCCGATTGAGCGAAACCACAGGCGTAGCCGTCCTACGTCGCGGATTTTGCAATTGAGAAGCGATCAAAGATGGGGTGCAATTGGGCATTCAAAAGTCCAAGTTATTTCTTGCCGTTCCCTTAGAACACGGACACGGGCATAGCCTGGTTGTGTTTGTCCAGCGGCAGGGGCCGGCCAATCATACAGAGAATGATACCGGGGCCAACATTGTATTTTAGACGTTCTAAAACACCAAAGGCCTTTCTAGATCCCGATTTCGATATCGGTTTCGCTCCAAACGCGTTGTTACCCTGGTTTGAACCGGACCCAAATTTACCTTTCAGCACGACAACTTGACTCACACATATGCATGTGTTATTGTTTGTGTGAAAGGAGGCCGAAAATGGCGACGAACTTGGCCCTTGATGATCAGTTGATTCGTGAGGCGCAAAAGATAGGGAAACACAAGACCAAGAAAGAGGCCGTGACGGCGGCCCTCAAGCAGTACATTGCCCAAAGAAAACAACTGACGGCTCTCAACCTTGCGGGCAAGATAGACTTTGACGAGAACTACGAGTACAAAAAGGCACGCAACCGTTGAGGGTTCTCATCGACACCTGCATCTGGTCCCAGGTACTGAGGCGACGATCTCCCGATGTGGAGCTGGCTCACGTGCTGGAGGATCTTATCAGAGACAGCCGAGTGGCCATCATCGGGCCTATTCGGCAAGAGCTGCTCTCTGGTCTCGCGAATCCTTCGCAGTTCAAAAGGCTCACCAAAGCACTCCAGGCGTTCGAGGATTTGGAGCTAGGGACCGCTCACTTCATCAAGGCAGCGGAATTCTGTAACATCTGCCGTGGCGAAGGCGTGCAAGGGTCGACAATAGACTTTCTGATCTGTGCCGTCGCTCATCTGGACCAAGTGCTGATCTTCACCACAGACACGGATTTCAAGATCTATGAAAAGCATTTGCCTATTAAGTTGTACACCGTGTAGATGATGTCGTCATTTGAATAGTTGAATCCGAGGATTGCCCCCTCAGCCACAGAGGCGTTACCCGGCCGAAAGTTGAACGTGGTGGCCCGGACCCTCAGCCTCCCCTCTTCGTTAACGACTATTTCCAGGGCTGACCCTAAAGCGATCCGGTCCAAGACAAGTCCGCACGGGACAGTTTAAACTCGGAGGAAAGTCCATTGGCCGCCTCACCAATGATCTCAAGCAGACGAACGACGGCCAGTGATAGTTTACGATCCGTATCCAGTGCTTTGTAACATCTAGAATGATGGGTAATCTCGCAGTGCCAGTAGGCTATATGCAAGGAAGAGAACGGAGCCCTGCTTTTTGGCAGGGCGAGTATCTCTGACGCCGCAGATGGCCTGCTGCCACAAGAGAGTGCCCATCAGAATGGGTGTTACACAGCACTAGATCTTCCCGTGTCGCATCCCGTACCATTTCCAGGGCTTCGAGAGCCGCTTCTCGGATATGCTTCAGACGCGTTTCATCGTCAACGTGCATATTGCACCTCCGCGGTGGCCAAGACCTGGTCTCGAAAATGACGACTCAGGTCCTGGGGTGTGCGGAGGTCCACCCTGGCCTTGCCAAATAATTTGGCCAAATCTGCCTCAATAGCAGCGAGTCGAAAGAAACCTGGGACAGAGCCGGGGAGAAAGTCGATTAACACGTCTACATCGCTCTCGGGGCCAAACCGGTCCGTCAGCACAGAGCCAAACAAAGACAGACGCTGTATCCCATTCACCTCGCAGAAGGTCCGAATCTTCTCTTTGTCTAAGTCTATATTTTCTTGACGGCCCATGATGCGACCGATACTAGGAGGATTTACTCGGATTGTCAAATTCATGGGAGCGCAATGGGAGCGCAATGGGGCCGGGGAGCGCAATGGGGCCGCGCCTAAACTTTCAACTTTTTAGTGTACAGCTATTCATGATCCTACAGCACTTCCCCTCTGCGGCCTTAGCGATCTCTGCGAGAGACAGTTTTTTGAAGATTGCCACGCTGCGCTCCCAGTGACCGCTTGCCAGTCTCACCGAAAGGCCAGCAAGGCATCCTCTGTCCTCAGGTAAAGCGTGTCTTGATCCATTGCCGGCGTGGCAGCGACGGCCACATCGAGATCGGCTTGATGCGTCACCGTGAACGCATCGCCGCATTTCACCACCGTGAGAACGCCCCGGTTGGAAAAGAGATACACATGTCCATTGGCAATCACCGGTGAGGCGCTGTACTGCCCCGCGGCACCCAGTCGTTCCCGATACATCACTTCGCCGGTGTCGGTGTTGACGCAGCTCAGGATGCCGCCGGCCCGGACCAGATAGAGTCGGCCCGCGTGAAAAACGGGGGAGGGAATCTCAGGTATGCCGCGGCGGAGATTCCACTTAACGTGGGTCTCGGTGATGTCACCCCGCCCGCCCGCCCGAATCGCAGCGAGGTTGGGCTGGCCGTGACCGACTCTCATGTCGGCCGCAAACTCTTCCTGGGTCCAGAAACCGTCCTTGTTCCGGTCGCGCCAGCCGAAGATATCGTTCTGGCGTTTCCTGCGTCTCGCCGGATCGCTGGGCAGCGGCATTCCGAATCCCGGATGGCCAGGAGGAAGCTCGGGGCGGAAAGGCGAGGTGAAATCTTTGGTGATTTCGTCACGCCCGATTCGGCCGTCGCCGTCGCGATCGAAATGAAGCATGGCGGTCCAGAAGGGTTCCGGGTCCAATGCGACGTCACCGCGACCGCCCTGCATCGACACGGAAACGAAGAGCTGTCCGTTGCCCGCGACCGGCACGGCGATGGGTTCGCGTGAAAAACCCATGACGTACCATCTTTCTTCGCCGGTGGCCGGCTCGTAGCCATAGACTCGCCCATTGCCAAGCACCACCAACTCGGTTCCGCGCTCGTGCTTCCAGATCATCGGACTGGACCAGGCGCCTCGATTGTAGGGTCGAGGCGTTTCCCAAACCGGTTCCCCCGTCGCGCAATCCAAGGCGATGACCTTGGACCGACTCAACTTGCTGTCCGGCAGGTTGGCATCGTCGTCCAGGACGAGGATTAGGCGTTGCCCATGCAAGATCGGGGAGGTGGACACCCCGTACATGCTCTTGGGTGTGGGAATCGGTTTCTGCCATAGTTCAAGACCCTCATGGTCGTAGCAGAGCAGCCCGTATGACCCGAAGTAGACGTAGACGCGATCTTCGTCCACGCAGGGCGTAGACGCCGCGACACTGTTGGCACGGTGAACGCGTGCCAGCGACACCTCAGGGGCGAGTCGTTTCCATAAGACCTTGCCCGAGTTCGCGTCGAGGGCCAAGGTCGTCAATCGACCTTCCTCGACGCCGGTGATAAAGAGGCGGTTTCCCCAGAGGACCGGTGACGATTTGCCCGGAGGCAGCGGTGTTTTCCATGCGGCTTGATCTGCGACGATCCGCAAAGGAGGCTTGAATCCGGTTGCGAGGCCGGCGCCGTTTGGCCCCCGGAATTGGTTCCAGTTTACGGATTCGGCCTCCACGGCAAGGGAGCTTGCCCCCAGCGACAAGAGGACACCAACAAGCAATTGTAATAATGTCATAAATTCCTCGGCAACAAAACAGATCAGGGAGCGGGCCGCACCCACATGGCCGGTTGCGGCGTGGCACCGTTCGGTGAACCGCCGCCAACATACAACTGGTCATCGATGACGGCCGCCACGGGTGAAGACAAGGCCATGGGCAGATCGCCAAGCGCCTTCCATTGGTCGTTTGAAGAGAGGGCAAGAATCTTGTCGTCGATCCATCTTCGTTCGCCGATCCGTCCCATGCCCCCGAGAATGAAGATTCGGCCCCCTTGCACGAATGTGCTGCCCTCAGCGTGAGAATGCCCTGTGGGCAAATCCGCGCCACGACTCCAAGATTCCGTTTGGGGATCATAGATATCGACCCGCGGCTGATCGTCCTGGCCGCTATCGTGGTGAAACATGCCCCCCAGCACGTAGATTCTCCCGTCGAAAGTAACGGTACTAAACTGGTTGCGCGGCTCAGGCATCGGCGCGGCACTCTTCCATTGGCCCTTGCCTTGCGAGAGTTCATCCAGGTCGAGCACCCAGTGATCGGCTGCGTCGGTGTCACGGTCCTTCTTCAGTCCACCGACGAAGTGCAGCTGACGGCCGACCAGCGCGAGACCTCCTCCTGCTCTGGGTTCCGGAAGCGAAGGTGCGGCCGTGTAGGTATCCCTGTCGAAGTCGTAATTCCAGACTTCGGCGATGGCGTACCCCTTGTAGCCGTCCTTGAAACCCCCGGCGAACCAGACCGTTCGGCCGTCGAGCACCACGTTCATATGCGAGATAGCGCTCGGTAAATCGGCGAGTTTTCGCCAACTCTTGTCCTTCGGATCAAACACATCCACGCGCTTACACGACTGGGTTGGCATCTTGTAGCCGCCGAAGACGTAGAGTTTACCGTCCAGCACGGCCGTCCCCGCCTCCCACCGGGGCACCGCCATGTCCGGGAGTCTCTTCCACGGACTCTCAGGTGCGTCCTGCGCCGTCACCCGGCTGAGACCCATCGACCCCAGCGCCAGCACCGCGGTCAATCCCATCACCCTCTTCAAGCCATTGCGTCGAAACCCACTGCGTCTCGGTTCCATAGTGACGTTCCTTTTCAGCATTCCTTTCGATCTCGCTGTATCAGAGACCTTCCCACTCGGTGGGCGCATTACCCATGATCCATTTGCCATTAGATGATAGCGGTAAACCCCTCCGGTGGCACGCTCAAACCGGTTCCGATCCCTTAGAAATCCATGCCCCATTCTGTTTCAGGGGGCGGCAACCCAGGCGATCGCATGAAAACTTAGGCAGATGTCGATGCCGCTTGTACTTAGCCCCTCACTGGGATCTCACCATGGTAGTAATCAGTAATCAGTGACAAAGTAATCAGTTTCTGGCCCATACCGATTACTGATTACTTAAACGCTAGGAATCCTGGCCAATTGGCATCTCTGCTGGAATTCGTACGGACTTGGAACCTACATGCATCCGCCCTGGGCGGCAACCAGAATTCTCATCCTTGATTGACTCATTTCCAGTCGGGAGCGTCGGCCATCACGCTGGCATTGATTTCGAGCAACTGTCTTTTGAGTCTGGCGACGACGTCGGGGAGTTGAGCCGCGAGATCGTTCTGCTGCCCTGGATCCGTAGCCAGGTCAAACAACTGAAACCGCCCGTAGGTGCCTGACTTGATCGAGGAGATCCACGATTCCTGAAACATGTTCAAGCGGATGTATTGTCCCCGGAGTTTCTCTGCTTCTCTGTTGTTGAATCCCTCAAACAGTTGCGCCTGCAAGGTGCTTCCGCGAAGCTCCTGCTCGAGGGTGCCATTCTTGCGCAGCGTTTCTTCGATTTGCTGCCGCAAGGCAGTCATCTTCTCTTGGTCCTTCGGAAGCCGATAATCGCGATGGGCCACCAGCGAATAGACGCCGTCTCGGATCGCCACGGCGGGTCCTGATGCCGGCAGGAGCCAGAAGAGCGGCTGATGCCGAGTAAACTCGTTCGCGCGGCCGGTCAGCAAGGGCGAGAGATCGGAACCGTCGAGGTGAACGTCCGCAGGTTTGTCGATTCCGAGCAGGCCGCAAACAGTCGGTAGCAGATCGACCAACCCGGCCGGTTCGTGTTCGACGTGACCTTCGTAAATCGTGCCCGGCCAGTAGAAGATCCCCGGGACGCGAATGCCACCTTCAAAATTCGAGCCTTTCTTGCCACGCAGGTTGCCGACGCGATCAGTTCGATAGCTGCCGTTGTCCGAGGAATAAACGATCAGCGTGTTCTGCGGGGAATCGATTTCTTCCAGTTTCGCGAGCAGCCGTGCGATGGCTCGATCCGTGTTGCCGATGGTGCCGGAATAGATCGCTGCAGGATCTTTTAGATCGCCATACTGAGAAACGATATCATCCGGGGCGGCAATGGGGGCATGGGGTTCGTGAAACCAGATATTCAGAAAGAACGGTGCGTCGGGATCACGCTTCTCGGCCAGCCACGCCATCGCCTCGTCGACGACAATCTGGCAGGCATAGCCTTCGATCCTTCCGACCGGCTTGCCGTTGCGAATGAAGTTCACGGGATTCCTATGGCTGGGCTGAGCGTTGTTTCCCGTCGCGAACCAATAATCAAAGCCATGATCCGCGGGTGTCGGCTTTTCGCGTTTTTGCGTCGGCATGCCAAGATGCCACTTACCCAGGTGCACGGTTTCGTAACCGTGGTTTTTCAGTACCTCCGCCATGGTGACTTCTCGTTCCAGCAGGTGCGAGTTCTGGTCGTAGTCGTGAATCCAACTGTAGACGCCTGCGCGGAGGTGTTGCCGTCCGGTCAATAGTGTGGCGCGCGAGGGCGAGCAAACCGCGGCTCCGGAATGAAAATCCGTGAAACGCACGCCTCTGGCGGCGAGACCGTCGAGCGCGGGTGTTTTCACCGGTCCGTCATAGCAGCCGATGTCCCTCCACCCCAAATCATCCGCCAGCAGTACGACGACATTCGGACGCTGCTCGGCCGATAGGCCGGTGACAGACATCAGGAGAAACATGAAGACAACGGAGGGCAACATTTTCCTTGGCATCGAGGCGGTCTCCTATTCCGGTTGATTCCCGAAAACCCTGATTGACAGAGGTCTATTATCTGCTGTATGTTTTTAGAGTTCTACGTTAGACGCTGCAAGTAAATAAAGAAAAACTGCTTCCGGAGGTTCTCTTATGTTGAAAAAAAGGGTTTTTCAATGGTTCACTTCCTACCTGGCCCTCGTATTCGCCCTGCCCCTGGCGCCCCTGATCGGCGCCTCCAGTCAGGTTAGGAAAGGAGAGATGGCCGGATACCTGCTCGTCCCTCACGATAAAGTTCCCGAGACGTATAACGCCGGTTTCTCCCTATATGTAGCAGCCTGGCCTCTGTTGCAGGAATATCCGGGGCGTCGTTTTCAAACAGGTCTGTTCGGCACCTGGATGCACGCTCATTATGACACCAAGCCTACCAGAAGAGTGTATTCCGATATCGAGGGTGGCCTGGGCTGGTGGCGTGACACGCGCTTCGCCACGGAAACGCCGAAATTCATCATGGGCGGCGTGGCCCTGAATTTCGTTGCATGGGCCAACGGACCCGGGGCCGGCAAAGGAAGGGACTGGGATCAACCGAAAGGCAAGTACGGTGTGGCACAGCTCAGCCCCTGGGTGCTGTGGCCCCCCGATGGCCTGAATCTAAAACAGGGCACCTGCGGTGAACTGTTCGGCTACGGGTATCTGCCGCTGCCGCTCACGACGGCCAAATCCACCACCGCCGGGAAAGACGTTCCTACCGGAAACAACTGTTGGACCTTGTTTCTGAACACGGGAAACTTCAAAGGCCCGGTGGCTTTCTTCACTCCCTATTTCTTTTCCCGCGTGACCGTGGACGACCCAAACCTGGCCGGCATGTTCCTGGATAGCCGTCCCTCCGGCCCCAACAGGGCCTTGCAGATGGAAACCCAGTACATCCCCAGCGTCCAGGCCACCGACGAGAAGGGTGATACCTACGCCCGCATTGCCCCCACCTCGTTTCCCCGAGGGCCGAAGGGCGACACGACGGTCGTGCACCGCGTCATGGCCTACAACAAGAAGGCGCTCTGGGATGCCGTGGAGGCCTGGTTTGAAGGCGGCCCGCCGGCCAGCGGCGCCATCGACCCCCGGGCGTCCGTCGTACACAACTTTCCCGGACGAGGACGGGCAACCTGGAGGATCTATGACCGCTCGATCCCCAGGGAAGAAAGGGTGCGCATTGCCTGGGATTCTTTTGCCAGCCCCGTGGCGATTGACTCAAATACCTTTGGATACCACTGGAACGAGCAACTGGTAACGAGAAAAGACACCGCCGATGGCCCGCTGGTGACGCTCCCCGAATACTATCGCCTGGCGAAGGAAGGTGAAAAGGCCCAGTGGGTGGTGGTACAGCCCGAAGACGTTCCGGCTGAAACAGGACTGGCCGAGGTTAGCTTTAGCCGGCCGCCCGCGGAACCCTCCCAACCCTACGTCACTCCCGACGATCCGGAGAGTTGCTGGAAGAAGCCCGGCCCCGTGGCGGGACCTTTCCAGGCGTATCCGGGTGACGGCAGCGTGGTGACCTACTACTGGTATCGATTCGCAGACCAGCCTGCATTACTCAACGCCGATTTAACGGATGAAGAGCGGGAGAGCCTGCAGAAGCGCGTGGAAAAACTCCACCGGAACTGGCAGAAAGACCGCGACTACCTGGCGCCACCCAAGATTGGAAAACTGGCGGATATTGACCCGGCCTTGATTGTCACCCCGCCGCCGGGCTTGGAGGCTGGGTATGTCCCCATCGCCACGCGACAAGCGGCGGGAGAATAGGCTCGCTTAGGGCGTGCTGTAAGGGCAATGTCCAAATGTACGGCCTGGTTCGAACCAGGGTAACCATGTGTCTGGATCGATATCGGGATCGAGAAAAGCCTTTGGTGCTACCATTGTCCTGATAGATAAAAGACAATTTCGATAGCGATTTCGATTTCGATCCTGAAATGGCGGTTTACTCAGTGTTACCCGCAACCGTATACTTTTGAACCAGGCCAAATGTTTGGGAAAACCATCTAGGTGGCTCTGGTGCTACTCGCCGGTAGCTTACCGACTCAAGCGAAAGGAACAACCATGACGCTAAGAATTATTTTGTGCGCTTTGTTTTTAACTATTCCAGGCGAAATCTGCCAAGCCGAAGAGACGAACGCCCCGAGTAGTTCGCCTCGAATTGTGAATATAATAAACTTCATCCGGCAGTGCGAACCGCGTATTGACTGGATAACAGAGGATGTTCTGTACGAGACTGTTGTCGAGCAGATAAGAATCATGAAGCGTTATCAACTGAAAGGAACTTTTCTTCTGCAGTATGATGCACTCATGGATGTCAGGTATCAGAAATTATTGAAGGGATTGCCTGGGGAGATGTTCGAGATTGGGGTCTGGTGGGAGATCCCGCAACCTCTGGTAGAGAACAGCGGTTACCGGTGGAGGGGGCGGTTTCCCTGGGACTGGCATGCCGATGTTGGTTTTGCAACCGGTTACTGGCCGAAAGAGCGCGAGAAGCTGACGGATACCTATATGGCCGACTTTAAGAAGATTTTCGGCACCTATCCGGAATCGGTAGGGTCATGGTTCATTGACGCTCACACATTGCAATATATGTATGACCGGTACGGTATTGTGGCGTCGTGTAACTGTAAAGACCAGATAGGAACCGATGGATATACCCTGTGGGGCGGCTATTGGAACCAGGGGTATTACCCCAGCAGGAAGAATGCCTATATGCCCGCCCAGAATGCCAAGAACCAGATTCCCGTTCCCATATTCAGGATGCTGGGTAGTGATCCTATTCATCAGTATGACAAAGGATTGGGCGGGGATTGGCAGCGTGTTGTTTCGCTTGAGCCTGTATATGCGGGAGGCGGGGGCGATGCCGATTGGTGCCGGTGGTATTTCGATGCGTTCGTTGGTGGAGCGGCGATGGGTTACGGCTATGTTCAGGCCGGGCAGGAGAATTCGTTTACGTGGAGGAAGATGGGCAAGGGATTTGAGATTCAAATGCCAATGATCGCCCGGTTGCTTAAAGAGGGGAAGGTAACGGTGCAAACTCTTGCCGAGACTGGCAAATGGTTTAAGGATAAGTATAAGGTTACTCCGCCGACTTCGGTTACGGTATTGAAGGACCACTCAAAGAAGAACCTGAAGACGGTGTGGTTTAACTCGCGGTTCTACCGGGCTAATCTGCTTTGGGAGGATGGGACGATGCGCTTTAGGGATATTCATCTCTTCGATGAGAGTGTTGCGTCGGATTATCTCACAAAACCAGGCACTTCAAACAAGTGTAATTACTATACCCTGCCTGTCGTTGACGGATTTCGCTGGAGTTCATTGCAGACTGTTGCGGGCCTCCGGTTAAAATCTGCCGGGGGACTGGAGATAAAGGGAGGCGTACCGACTGTCGATGACGGCACTGAAGGCGAACTAACAGTGCGATGGCCGACTCGTTCACCCGAGGGAGAGATCGTCATAACATTTAATGAAACGTCCACAAGCATTTCGACTGAGGGCGCCGTTAAAAATAACTGGTTCTTGGAATTATCCAGTGATGAAAAGGCGAAGCTGCCTTTTGTAAAAATAGATCGCAAAAAATTATCATGTCATTATGAGAACGCCCCTTATTCCATATCAGCGATACAGGGGGTATTTACAGACGAACCAGGCACCGGTTTGCGAATCATGCCAGAGGATAATCGCATTGTTTTGGATTTCTCAATAAGGTGATGGTTGGAGAATAGAACTCAAGTTGACTGACTTTTTGGGCGGCCTGAGAGACCGCCCAAAAAATC
Source organism: Planctomycetota bacterium (assembly GCA_022563885.1). Lineage (GTDB taxonomy): Bacteria > Planctomycetota > Phycisphaerae > Sedimentisphaerales > Anaerobacaceae > JAIPFM01. The sequence continues at coordinate 32,795 of JADFMM010000019.1, forward strand.
AGTCAACTTGAGTATATCGCTATCAGTTCCGGTCTGGGTCAAAGTGCGCCGCACGCCATTGTGGTCCAGCCCCTGGTACGCGAAGCTGAGGTCCTGGGTGTTGTTGAACTGGGCACTCTGTATGCCTTTTCAGATAAGGCCCTGGCCTTTCTTGATCTGGTAGCAGAGGCGATTGCCGTGGGTGTTGCGACCCTGTTGTCGCATGAGCGTGCGCAGAGTCTTCTGGCAGTGTTCCAGGCCCAGACCGAAGAGCTGAGTGTGCGGCAGGCGGAGCTGTGGCAAGCCAATGAGACCCTGGAAAAGCAGGCTGTGGCGTTGAGAACGTCGGAAGCCAATCTCCAGGCCCAGCAGGAAGAACTGCGCCAAACCAACGAAGAATTAGAGGAGCAGGCCCAGCTTCGGGAAGAGCAGAAACGAAAGATCAGTCGGAAAAACGAAGAACTGGAGAGAACGCATCAAGAGATCGAGAAGAAAGCAAGAGACCTTGACATGGCCTCCCGGTACAAGTCCGAGTTTCTCGCCAACATGTCCCATGAGCTGAGAACGCCCCTAAACAGCATCCTCCTCTTGTCACAACACCTGTCTGAGAACAAGGACAACACTCTAACGGAAAAGCAGGTGGAGTGCGCAGCCACAGTGCATGCCTCGGGCAATGATCTGCTGGCTTTGATCAACGAGGTGCTGGATCTGGCGAAGGTAGAGGCTGGAAAGATGACGCTCGAGCTTGAAGAGACGGCCATTGGAAACAGTGTCGACGCCATGGAAAAAAATTCAGGCCGGTGGCCCAGAACAGGGGCATTGAATTCGAAATGCATGTGACCGAATGCGTTCCCAAGACCATCACGACCGATTGCCAGCGTCTGTCTCAGATCCTCAAGAACCTGCTCTCCAATGGTTCATTGAATCCGAGGCGCTAAAACCGCCGTTTTTGGGCCAGAATCCCAGGGGGCTGAGATGCTGGATGCCCCCTCGAATTCCACACTTTTTCATGCCTTTGAAACCGAAGCATTTCGTGTGATTTTACTTGGAAATACGCCAGCCAATCTTCGTGATGGCACTCGCCACAGTCGCGTTCTCTTCGGCGTACTCACTGATGGTCTCGCCACAAGAATAGCATTTACATGTTGGGATCTTTGATGACTCATGTCCCCTAGGCTTTTCCTGGTGCGATCGAATAACTCCTAGGTCTCCCTCGACAGAGACAGTATGAGCAAGACCCTAGTTTTTAAGGGTCGACGTCAGATCCCCACCCCAGTACTGTACCATTAAGAAATCCTAGGAAAACGTTGGTCGTACGAGATTGTTTATTGATAGATTGGATGTTGCAATGCCAAACATGAATGATCACATCAAGTCTCTTTGCCCCTTCTTTTTGACGGTTTTGATGTTGCTGTTCGTTTCTCCGGCATCCGGGTTAGATAAAAAATCGAGTCATGCAAAGAATGGGATGGTTGTCTCCACCTCAGAACTTGCCTCCATCGTCGGACGCGATGTACTGGCGAGAGGGGGTAACGCCATTGATGCTTCCGTGGCCACCGCTTTTGCACTCGCAGTCACCTGGCCATCCGCAGGTAATATTGGCGGGGGTGGCTTTCTCATTTATCACTCGGCCAAGGGAAAAGTGACGGCCATTGACTTTCGTGAGAAGGCGCCCTTGGCAGCGACAGAAAAGATGTTTCTGGCGAGTGATGGCACCATTTCAGACAATTCCAATCATGAAGGGCTTTTGTCTGTCGGCGTGCCGGGTACGGTTGCGGGGCTATTCAAAGCCCACACACACTATGGCAATTTGCCCTGGGCCCAGTTGCTGGAACCGGCTGTGCAATTGGCCAGCAAGGGGATTAAAACGACAGAGGGGATTTATCGAAGTATTACCTCCGCCACGACATCCCAGCGCCTGCGTAGAGACCCTGCAGCCACGCGAAAATTCTTTCAGGATGGCAAACTGCCTTACCGCCCCGGTGATCTATGGCGACAACCGGATCTGGCCGCGACGCTCAAGCGGATTCAGCAGCATGGCCATGATGGCTTTTACAGAGGTGAAACGGCTCAACAGCTCGCCACGACCATGAAGAAGGAGGGTGGCTTGATCACGACAGAGGATCTGGCACGTTACGAGGCCGTTGAAAGAACGCCGATCCACGGGACTTACCGCGGTTATGATCTATTTGCCATGCCGCCGCCCAGTTCGGGGGGCATTACGCTGGTTGAAATGCTCAATATGCTGGAAGCCTTTGACCTTCGGAAGATGAAACACAATTCACCGCCCTATCTGCATCTGTTAACTGAAACCATGCGCCGCGCTTTTGCCGATCGCGCCAAACATCTGGGCGACCCTGATTTTAATCCCAAGATGCCGGTGGAACGCCTGATTTCTAAATCACATGCCGCGTTACTTCGGCAAACAATTGATCTTAAAAAGTCGTCAAAGAGTGATCCCGAAACTTTTTCACAGCCTCATGAAAGTGAAGAAACAACACATATCTGTGTGGTAGATGGTGACGGCAATGCGGTGTCGCTGACCACCACGCTTGAAAATGCATTTGGTTCAGCCATTGTCGCCCAGGGGCTTGGTTTCTTGCTGAATAATGAGATGGGAGACTTCAATCCCATTCCGGGACATACCGATCGTACCGGACTCATCGGTACACCACCCAATCGGGTCGCACCTCAAAAACGCATGCTCTCCAGTATGACACCCACGATCGTGGCAAAAAATGGCAAGCCCGTGCTTGTGATTGGCAGCCCTGGCGGCCGAACGATTATCAATACCGTTTTGCAGGTTATTGTTAATCATATCGATTTTGATATGGATATCGCTGAGGCCATCGATGCCGCACGTATTCATCATCAGTGGTTACCCGATGTGACGCGATTTGAATCAGGGTCGATTTCTGAAGCAGTCCAATCGCAATACAGAGCCATGGGGCATGCTATTCAGTTTCGCTCGCAACAAGGCCGGGCGATGGGGATTACCATTGATCATCAAAGCGGACTCCTGAGCGGCGCGTCGGATCGGCGGAGTGTGGATGGTGCTGCGGTGGGGTATTGACCTGAAGGGGGCTGTCCAGTTGTGGTCTGAAAAGCGAAGCCTGTCCGGGGATGACTCACGGTTCAAGGCTGCCCACGGCTGGACTAAGGGACCGACAAGAAAACAGCGGCTTCCATGGTACATCCTGGCTGCGATCGCAGCATTATTAAAGAACCACGAAATAACTTAGACTTTTGAATACCCAATTGCACCCCATCTTTGATCGCTTCTCAATCGCGACATCCGCGACGTAGAACAGCTACGCCTGTGGCTTCGCTAAGAAAGCCTGGAAGGGACAGTCTTTTAAAAGACTGTCCCCCATCCTTGTTTCTACCCAATATGGGGCACACTTGGACCCCAAATTGTCCAACTTATTTATTGCCGATCCCATAGTGACATGTCAGCAGCAAAAGCGTGATGTCTTCGATTTCTTTTGCTGCGCAATCAACGCCCACTTCCGGCAACAAGCTGCCCCCATCGCTACTACGTTGAGTCAATTTCGTGAACGGTTGCAGAAAATGGTACGGCAACATCTATTGTATGACCATTTGCAAATGTACCATCCGCTGTAATAGCTGAAACATCAGTAACTCATGGTGTTTTATCCATAAACATGATGTGTATGGCGCCTCGATCTGGGCTGCCTTCATCATCTTGAAGTGCACCTACTATGATATCTGCTACTTGTCCTACGCAAAAATAGAAACGAAGGTAAAAATCGGTTGAGTCACGACGTTTCGAAATGGGCAAGGTCAGCATTTTGACGAATATATCGTAAACACCGCAGACCTCATCTTTTTTGCTATGCCATCAGCCTGAAATACTGGACTAGGGGTTTAGGCTAAGCGACTCGGCCATAGACGTAATGCAGTCCCCCCAGAATTGGCCTGCCCACAATCTTACCATCAATTTGAACAGGGCGGGGGACAGGTGAGTCTTTCTCAAGGGACATGTGCGTTCTGCTGACGTTGTAATACTCATTGATGTATTCGTCCAGTACGCTACGTAAATGGTCTTGGTTTAGAATGATCAAATGGTCCAGGCATTCGTGGCGCAGTGTGCCGATGACACGTTCGGCGATGGGATTTTGCCATGGACTTCGTGGTGCAGTTGGTGTGTCTTCCAAGCCAAAGTTCCTTATGTGTCTTTTGAAATCATCGCTAAAGGTTCTGTCGTTGTCGCAGATAACTTATTTGGTTACGTCGTCAAAAGAAAACGTTCCACGAAGTTGCTGAATAGCCCACCGAGAGTGAGGATTTGCAGTGACCGCAAAATGCAGCATTTTGCGTCTAGCGTGCGATATGGCAACAAAGACGTATATGGGTTTGAAGAGGATCGTTCGGACGACCAGGAAGTCAATGCCTACGATATGCTTGGGAACCGGCGTGATTTTTCAGGAATGTTAGCCATCGCTGTTGCTTGGAATTATCGCCGCCTCTGTGGTTGCCCATGTATTTTGCCACGGTATTGTCAGAAACATCAAATCCAAGCTTTTTGAGCTCGCCTTGGATGCGCTGGGCAGACCATACTGCATTCTCTTTTTGCAGCTTGCGTATAAGCTCGATCAATTCCCAGTCAATCGTAGGCCTGCCGATTCTTCGAGATTTCCACCTCCAATAGGACCGAAAGCCTCTTTTATGCCAGCCAATAACGGTAGGGGCCTTGACGATGCTCAGGGATAATTTCCAGTCGTTCCAGATCCTTGATAGCCAATCCCGGAAGAGGCGGCCAACGTTTTCATCTTCGGCCTTTTGATGCTACGCTGTTGAACAGCCAATTGCTGCCGGAGAGCCAGGTAGTCAACAGCTATGTCATGTTTGCTCCTGAATATGAGCTTTAGGCACTCAAAGATGGGCGTGGCGAGGCCCTTCAATGTTGCTTGCCTCCGATTATCGCGACAGAATTCATCTCAAATCGATGTCCTGGGAGTTTACATGACTCATTGAAGTCAAACAAGTTCGAATTATTGAGTAGGACAATGACGCGATACGGCTGGAAGTACCGATCGATGAGGCGGCGCAGCGACCCCGCTAAAAGGCAGGATGAACACATAGGGATCGGCAAGAAATAAGTTGGACAATTTGGGGTCCAAGTGTGCCCCATGTTTGGTCGCGCCCGATTGAGCGAAACCACAGGCGTAGCAGTTCTACGTCGCGGATTTCGCGATTGAGAAGCGATCAAAGATGGGGTGCAATTGGGCATTCAAAAGTCCAAGTTATTTCTTGCCGTTCCCATAGCATGTATCGCATCTACAGAGCCATCCTGACCCCTGACTGCTTATCCGATGCGAGATCGTCCGCTAGTCATGGCCGATTCGCCCGCGGCCGAATTGATCCCCGGCAGCAACGACTTTTCCGTCCTTAAAGTCAACCTCGAGGACTTTCTCACTCTCGACCGCGCGGCCGTCCTCGTCGGTTAACTCGGCGATGATCTTATGAGTCTTTGAGTCGATCGCTTGTCCCGTCGATGGCCAGCCAATGGCGCCATCGATGCTGAAGGTCACCCAGCCCGGTTGGCCGCGCAACTTAACGCTGCCGGTCCACTTGGGCGGCATGACGGTTGCGTCGAACATGTGCATCGTCGAGTTGAATCCGTCCGAAACCCAAATTTGACGCTCGTCCGGTGTCATCCCGATCCCATGGCTTGGACAACCATGGCGCAGGGGCTTGCCGCGCGGCACACCCGTGATCTCGATCCGATGCAGTTTCTTTCCAGTCTTCAAATCACCGATCTCGAATCCTAGCAGTTCATTGACGGTTACAAAGACCAATGAGCTATCGCCATTAACGGTAAAAGGTCGAATCGATCCACTGAACGGACCGATGGTTCGCGACACGACGTGTGTCTTCGCGTCGGTAACAGTCAACAGAGGGCTGCCTAAACCGGCCAAGTACGCTTCGCTGCCGTCGACCGCGTAAACCGTGTTGTGCGCTCTACTGTCGGGCACAATCTCGGTTATGATCGAACCGTCACTCGCGTTGAGGACGTACCAGCGATCTTTCTCGAACGATGGCTGATAGAGGGTCGACCCGTCTGGCGAGATCGACATCCGATCGCAACCGAGCGGATACTCCCGTTGCCACAAAACCGTGTCTGTCAAGAGATCCAAGCAAATCAATTGTCGCTTGGTGCTGACATAGAAGCGCTGTGTCATGGCACTCGCGCAGACACCTTTGATGTTGATCGGCTTGCCTTGTTCGTCAATACCATAGCCGTCGAGCGAAATTCGGCGGACGAACTTGTGGTCGTCGTCGATATCGAAGACAAGGATTCCGTGTCCTCCGTACTCCAGGTAGTCGCGTATGCCGGGCGAGGCAACGTACAGCAAACGCTGGACTCCCCCGTTGGCTTGAAATTGTCTGCCGGTTTTGTCAGCGGCACTTGATGGTCCAGTCCATGTTAAAGCGACAACGAGTAAAGCGAGTGTATAGGACAGAATGCGTCTCATGTGAATCTCCTTGTATCAAAAGAGTGTGGGGAACTTATTACGTCATTTAGAGTGCCTATCAAAATGAATCGTAGCACCGAAAACGAGCGTTTCTGCGACTGGCAAGGAAGGCGAAGCAGGCCGTCCGAGGACGGTCGATGCAGCCTGACGCCGTCTAGGCGCAGAATAAGCCGTTTGAATGCAGAGTCATTTTGCGTAGGTGCTCTTAGTTTTAAGTCACGCATACATTTCAAATCAAAAACGGATTAATATCCGGGCGCCTTGACTGACTAGCGTCAACTAATCCTGGGCGACGAATCCACCCCGTGGGGCACAAAAAAGGCCTTGCCATAAGATCCTTTCATGTATCAGATTACAGTGGTCTCGGGCGAAATCATCGGCCTGGCTCATTTCAGGGCCACAGTGTCGATCGTTGTCATCGTAATCGAAACAGTGAGTTGGGGCAATTAGGGGTACCGATTACGACCACGAGCAGTGGTACAGGGACTGGCACCTATGCGAGAATGATTTTGAACCATGCCCCAATTTCAGACCCAGCCAGGCCAAACTCGAAGCGTAAATCGATT
>JADFMM010000020.1 GCA_022563885.1 Planctomycetota bacterium
CTCGTGAAAAAATAGAAAATTAGAGGTTAAAGAAGTGCGGAATGTGGGTGAGAAGATAACGATATTCGTGCTTTTTTGACAAATCAACACCGAGGGAACGGCAAGAAATAGCTTGGACTTTTGAATGCCCAATTGCACCCCATCTTTGATCGCTTCTCAATCGCAAAATCCGCGACGTAGGACAGCTGCGCCTGTGGTTTCGCTCAATCGGGCGCGACCCAATGTGGGCCCACTTGAACGCCAAATTGTCCAACTTATTTCTCGCCGATCCCTAATGGTAGATGCAAAACGTGTACAGAGAATTGATTGGGGGAAAGGTTTCTCTCGCAAAGTAACGTGTAGTATTTCTTGAGTTATCTAGCTGACTGCAATCACGCCTCCGGTTCTATAACAAACTCCAGCGTCGCTTTCTGGTATTTCTCCCTCTTGACTACTTTCTGCAGTCTTAGCAAGGTCTCATAAGGCTGCGACACGAGCGATGCGTTGACCAGCCACACGGGGATGGCGCCACCAGGATCGCTGAGGTTTTGGTAAACGATTTCTATGTTCCCATCTTTTTTGGGCGTGAATTGCCAAACCCCTTGGATCCGCTTGACTCGGGTGATATTTTTCTTCTCCTTGATGTGGTCTGGTTTGCCGGTCTGCTTGATGGTGACCACCAATGTGTCCCGATCTTGGGAGATGAGATTATGGACGATTGAATCCCGGTCTGCTACTGGCCAGGGCGCTTTGCTTAAGGAGTACGTGTAGAACTCTTTTGTACTGATCTGTTTGAGCACTGCAGTTTCGCTGCAGTTTGCCACCCAATCTGGGGCTGCCGCGGCATCACTCACCAGGGCGACCAGACTCGTCAGGGAAGCCTTGATGGTGACGACGCCTTTGAACTCTTTGAAGTTTGTGCCTTCGACCTTCCGGGTGTAGACCTTTATATTCTTTTCATCTTTGGCCAGTATCCACTTAGCCTCTTTTTCGTCAGTGGCGAATAATGCCGAACAGCATACGGCCAGAAGCAAACTGGGGATCATTAATGTTCTCATAAGATGAGTCCTTTTTTTGCTGATAGGGACAGAACAATTGATTTTTATCGACAGGCGTGATTATACCAACGAAGCCTTCCGGGTCAAATTTTGAAATGGTCGCTAACCCAACTTTCACAGTTGGATTAGGAGTCATTCAGTCGCGTACAGACGCCGGACAATCAACCTTCAAGGCTACGAAAACCCTCTGGCACCGTTTCGACCGTCATGACTTCCTTGTAGACGAGGACACTCTGGTCCTCACACAGATCAAAGCCGCGGAAGACGAAACAAGAGAGACTCACCGCGAGGTGACTAGATTTCACCATACAACAGGACAGAGGCGTTGTCTGGTGGTGGGTCCAAAGGTTGCAGCGCCTGACAATCCTGGAATCAGATGGGAAAGTCATATCAAGCTGGCTGAGCTAATCAAAAACGATGTGACCCTGCTCAACATTTGTGGTAGCCTCGATACCTACGGCCCTTGGCGGGCAGACGACCGTCATTGTCTAGGAAGGTGTGAGATATGATCCACTCGCACGCAAAGATCCAAACCGGTTGTGGAGTTCATGTAGCGATGAGTAAACAGGTACCAACAATCATGGCCATCGGTTTCTTGATCCTGCTTGGCGGTGTCGCCGTGGCGGACGACAAGAAGCCCCATGCCGTGCTCGTGGTGGGAACGTTGCACTACTCGCCGGAGCTTACCATGCCGGTCTTCGCTCGGGAGTTGGAGCGCTTTGGCTTTCGCACCACCGTTGTCATGGGCGCAGGTAATCCCGAGAAGAAGACCGAGAATGTTTTGCCCGGAATTGAGGTCCTGAAGGAAGCGGACGTAGCGATCTTTTTCATGCGATTCCTGCAACTGCCGGATCATGAGTGGCAACCCATTGAGGATTACCTCAAGAGCGGCAAGCCGGTGATCGGGCTGCGCACGGCCAGCCACTCGTTCAAATACGACAAAGATCATCCGCGTTTCGATTGGAATGATAATTTTGGGCGGCGGGCGCTGGGCACTCCCTACATCGTGCATCAGGGCGGGACGACCGCGATCAAGGTGGTGCCGAAACACAGGTCGCATCCCATCATGAGCCATGTCGCCAAGACCGAATGGGTGTCGCCCGGTACGCTTTACTTGACGCGTTTGGAAGGTGGATGCATTCCACTCGTTACGGGCACTGGACAAGGAAAGGCCCGCTTGCTCGAAAAGCGATTCGGCTCAATTCAGGTCAACGAGTCCGAAACGGATATCGTGGCCTGGGCCTGGGAAAACGAATGGGGCGGCAAGGTATTCGGAACTTCCCTCGGGCATCCCGGTGATTTTGCCGAAAGGGCTTTTACCCGCATGCTGGTGAACAGCGTGTGTTGGGCAGTGGGCAAGCCGCCGCCCGGAGCCGATGTGCAGATTTCCACCTGGCAAATAGAACGCATGGACAAGAAGAAGAAATGATGATGAGCATTCATAAGCGCTTGTTAGCGGTTCTAGCCCTAGTCCTTGCAGTAGGTGTTGCCTCCGGCGTTGCTACGCCTGAGTCTCCTGTCCGTCCCGGCGACCGCATTGCGATTGTCGGCAACACCTTTGCCGATCAACTGCGTGTGCACGGTTATCTCGAGACGCTGCTGTTGCAGCGGACCATTCAGGGCAGGCGGGGAAAGGCCGTGTCGGTCCGTAACCTGGGCTGGGGCGGGGACATGCTGACGGCCCGCGACAGGCCTACGCATTTCCCCAGCGAGGAATCGACCCTCAGGGCGCACCAGACCGACGTTCTCATTGCCTGCTTTGGGATGGGCGAGTCGTTTGCGGGCCCAGAGGGGCTCGCGGAGTTTCGCCAGGATCTCGAAGCCTTCATTACCTCACACCGCGGCAAGAAATACAACGGCCATTCGGAGGTGCGTCTGATCCTGGTCTCTCCGATTGCCGGTGAAGATCTCGGGAATCTGACTCCGGGGTGGAAACGGCGAAACCGGGAATTGGCGGCCTACACCGAAGTGATGGGGGAAGTGGCGGCCGAGCATCAGATTCCCTTTGTGAATCTCTATGACGCGGCCCTGTGTCTATTGGATGACGACACGGCGCCAAGGTTCACGAGGAACGGCATCAACCCGAATTCATATGGTTATTGGGCGATGAGTCGGGCGCTGGCCGATGGCCTCGTTCCCGGGGAGGCACCATGGCGCCTTCGCATCGACGCAAGAGCGAAGACGGCGCATGGCCGGGGCGTGAACATTTCGTCCGTGAAAAGTGACGCCGGCGGGCTGCGCTTTACGGTGGAGGAAAAGAGCTGGCCGAGTTTGGCGCCGCCCACCAAAGGAAAGGTCCATGACCATCTCGCCAGGAATCGCGACACCCTGGTCGTGGAGAGGCTCGCGCCCGGCGACTATCTACTCACGGTTGACGGAGAACCGGTGGTTGCGGCGACTCACAGGAAGTGGGCGGAAGGGGTCGCGATTGATGCCTCGCCCGTGCATAAGAGCGCGGAGGCCTATCGCCGGGACGTGAACGACAAAAACCTCCAGTTCACTTACAGTTGGAAGGCGCTCAACCAGGTGCACATCGTGGGTGAGCGGAAGAAATCACGCAGTGGTCAGGCCTTGCCCAACGAGGTGATTGAGTTTTACCGGCTGGCCAAGCGGAAGGACGAAGCCCTGCGGGCCGGCATCCGCCTTCAGACCCGTGAGTGGCGTTTGACTCGAACTCCGGATCCGTTCACGGAGTAAGGGATTGACAAGTGACGACAACCGTGTTTTTGAACCGCAGAATATCGAATGAGGAACCGCAGAATGTCGAAGGACGGTTAACTTCATCATTGGACATTCCTTGTTGGATATTCTGCGCTTCGTTTTTGCTCAAAATGATCGGTGAACGGATAGCGAGATCCTAACTGTAAAGAGTCCATATGAAACGAACGATTCTCTTCTTTAGCTTGATACTGATGACCTGCGCTAGTGCGTTTGCGCAGGATGCGAGCGGTATCAGGAGCGCCAATCTCAAGGATGCCGATCTGAGCCTGATGACGAATCACGACCCGGCCGTGGAACAGGCCAACTTCACGTTATTGCCGGGCTACGAAGTGAACCTGTTCGCTGCGGAGCCGATGTTGGCAAATCCGGTCCATATGGTGTGGGACTCGCGCGGCCGTCTATGGGTCGCCTGTTCTTGGGCCTATCCGCAACTCAGACCGGGCGAGGTGGCGAACGACAAGATCATCATCCTGGAAGACACCAACGGGGATGGGCGGGCCGACAAGTCGATCGTCTTCGCTACGGGACTTTACATGCCGACCGGCCTTGAACTCGCCAATGGCGGTTGCTATGTGGCGCAGACCCCCGATGTTTTTTTTCTGAAGGACACCGATGGCGACGACGTCGCCGATGTGAAAGAGTTGGCGTTGACCGGATTCGGAATCGCGGACAGCCACCACTCTATCAGCGCCTGGCGTCGCGGACCGGGGGGATGGCTCTATTTTCAGGAGGGTATCTTTCTGCACACCCAGGTTGAAACGCAGTACGGAACGGTCCGGAACTACAATGGTGGCGTTTACCAATTCAATCCGCGTACGCAGGCGCTGCGCATCTTCGCCAAGATTGGCGTGGGCAATCCCTGGGGTCACGTCTTCGATCGCTGGGGGCAGTCGTTTTTTGTCGATAATCCGCGTATCAGTTACCTCTCTCCCTCGACCGGAAACAGCGGCGAGAAAGTTCGGCTGGCGCTGTTGATCAAGACAGAGAAGCAGTGCGGCGGCGACCTGGCCTCCGGAACACACCTGCCGGAGGATATTCGCGGCCAGCTCCTGACCTGCCGTTTTAAAAGCCGCACCGTCATTCGCTATGAGCTCATGGAGGACGGGGCGGGCTTTAGCGCCAACGTTCTGCCGCCGCTCATCTCCTCGAGGCACCCGAACTTCCGTCCGGTGGACTGCAAGATCGGGCCGGACGGCGCCGTCTATGTGGCGGATTGGTACAACTCGATCATCAACCATGCCGGACACAACTTCCGCGACCCGCGACGCGATCATGAGCATGGCCGCGTGTGGCGGATTACGGCGAAGAATCGGCCGCTCGTGCAAAGGCCTCAGTTGGTCGGCGCGCCGATCCCGGATCTGTTGGATTGGTTAAAGAGTCCGGAAACCTGGATCCGGCACCAGGCGCGGCTCGAGTTGAGTGAGCGGGACCACGATGAGGTTTCGAAGGCGGTGGATGTGTGGGTCGAGCATCTGGACCCCGACGAAGCGGACTACGATCATCATCTCGTGGAGGCGATGTGGACCTGCCAGAATGTGGAACGGCCCAGCGAAGGAATTCTCAAGCGGGTCTTGGCGGCGGAGGACGGCCATGCCCGCGCCGCCGGGGCGCGAGTCATTCGCTATTGGCATGGCCGACTCTCCGATCCGGTGGCGATGATCGCAAAGGCGGCCGGTGATCCCTTTCCGCGTGTGCGTATGGAAGCGATTCTTTCCGCCGGGTTCATCCCTCGGGCCGAGGCTTTCCCGGCGGCGCTGACGGCGCTCGATGCCAAACGCGACCGATTTATCGACATCGTCCTCCCGCAGACGGTGAAGGCTCTGGAGCCCTATTGGCGGCCGGCTCTGGAAGCGGGTAAGCTGGAGTTCGCAAGGCCGGCCCACCGAGAGTTCGCCGAGCGCGAGGTAGGGATGGGGTTCGAGCGGCGGCTCGTTGCCTTTCTGAGGAAGAAGACACACGGCCCCGGCGAGATTGCCGACATCAAGGCACAGTTGGTGGCTACCGGGAACGCGAAACAGGTGCGCCTGGTGCTGGGGGCGCTGGCAAAGCGGGATGCTCACGCATCGCGCGAATTCACGGTGGCATTGTTCGATGCCCTGCAGCAGGTGGGACGAAGAGGTGAATGGTCTTTAGGCCGAAAGAGCGCTACCCTGCTGCAGCACCTAGCGCATCAAGACGATGCGATTGCCGCCGGCGCCGCGGCGAATCTGGGCATTTGGAAAGTTCAAGAGGCGGGCCCGGATTTGGTGGCGCTTCTCCATGACCACGATAGAGCTGTTGAAGTCCGCCAAACTGCGGCGGTGGCGCTGGGGGACTTGGGTCGGCCGGAGTTTGTGAAGGAGTTGATAGAACTCGCTGCGAGCGGCGACCTCGCAAGCCGCTACATTGCGCTACATGGCCTGGTAAAAGCCGACTTGGAGGAAGCGGCATCAACGGCGGCGGCATTGCTAAGCGAAGATCCCGGAACGGCGGACCCGGTGGCCTTGGTGACGGTGTTCGTGCAGCGAGAGAAGGGGGCCGGTTATCTATCAAATGCGCTCGTGTGGACAACGCCACATCCAGCCGTTCTAGACCGCGTGGCTGATTATCACCGGCGAACCGGCCAGCTTCCATCTTCTCTGGCAAAAATATTCCAAAGCGGCGGGGCGATGTCCTTGAGTGCCGCCCTGATCAAAGAGAAGCGGCAGGATCTCACTGTCGCCGTGGAGAACCTCGGCGACCCGGCGCGGGGCGAGGTGATTTTCCGTCGTCAGAATTTGGCCTGCGCCATCTGCCACGGAATTGGCCCCGTGGGACCTGCGATCGGCCCGAATCTCGTCGCGGTGGGCGCCGCGGCGTCCACGGAGAACGTGGTGGAAGCAATTCTGGAGCCGAACAGGTCCATCGCCGAACACTATGAGAACATGATGATCACCACGCGTGACGGCACAGTCCACATCGGGGTGATCACCTTCAAGAGCGAAAAGGAGATCGTGATCCGGGATTCGACCGAGGCCGGAAACGACATCCGGATTCCCACCGGCGCGATCAAGAGGATGAGGTCCATGCCGTCCCTCATGCCGGCCCGTCTGGCGGACCAACTGCAAGACCGGCAGGAGTTTCTTGATCTCGCCAGGTTTTTGTCGCTGCTGGGCCGTCCGGGCCCGTATGCGAATGACGAAAGCCCGGTCATCCGAAAGTGGCGCATTGTTACGGCGGAACGATCAAACCCGGTTCCCGGGGAGGAGGCATTCTGGATGCCCGCTTACAGCCTCGTCAATGGCAAGTTGCCGCTTTCCGAGCTAGCCGACGGGGCAGTGGTCTTTGCGCGTGGTTTCGTCACGGTCCAGGCCGCGGGTGCGGTGAAGTTGCTGCTGAACGATACCAGGGGCCTGCGGCTTTGGGTCGACGGGCGGGAGGTTTCGGATTTGGCCGCGCCGATTGAACTGAGGCACGGCCGAAGGACATTCACCTTTTCGGTAGACCGTTCCCAGCGCGGAAAGACCGGCCTGCGGGTCGAACTCGCGCGAGCCCCCGGCTCACCGGCCAAGTTTAGACCGGAGGGCGGGATTTGAAGACAGTGATTGCATGACAAAGATGTCGCTAATAAACGCCACGGAAACCCCAAAGGAGAAAGACCCATGAAAACACGAGTTGCTCTAATTACGCTGTTCGCCATCCTCTTTTCGTCCCTTGCATTCTCCGATCATCACCTCAAGGGAGAACGTGAATTCACCAAACCAACCATTGATATTGGATGTGTGGTCAGTGATATCGACGCCTCGGTCAAATTCTACACCGAGGCCATTGGCTTCAAAGCCACGGGAGGGTTCAAAGTCTCGCCGGGAATGGCATCCGATGCCGGACTCACCGACAACAAGGCCCTTGACGTCATGGTGTTGACGCTCGGCGAAGGCGACGGTGCCACCTCATTGAAGCTGATGCAGGTGCAGGGGCGCAGCAAAAAGCTCAAGAACGACTACATCGATACGACGCTTGGGTTTAGCTACATCACAATTTTTGTGACGAGCACCGATGCTGCTATGGCGCGTCTCAAAAAGGCTGGCGTAAAGCCGATCGCCAAGGGCCCAGTCACTCTGCCCGCCGACCTCGATTCTTCGATGGCGTTGACCATCGTGCGCGATCCGGACGGGAACCTTGTCGAATTGCTTGGACCGAAGCCCCAGTAGTAAGGCCTGGTATGAAAGTTCGCCTTATTCTCCCAGTCGTTCTGGTTAGGACCCGCGCATAATTAAATGAGTCATTTATCGCTCAGATTTGCGTCAGATTCAGTCGCGCCCGATTGAGCGAAACCAGAGTTGTAGTTGGCCTACTGCGGAGGATTTCGCGACTGAGAAGCGGCTGAAGATGACGCGAAGATGAGATGAGAAATGGTTCATTTAATTATGCGAGGTTCCTTAGCCTGATTGGATGCGCCGCTGCACCATGATGGCAGAGCTATGCGGCATGGACATCCCGATAAATCCACCGAGAGGCAGAGAGCAGAACAAGCGTCTCCGTGGCGGTGCTAATCGCCGTTTCGCAGCCCCAGTTTTCCCTTGAATACCCCGGATGAATAAGGGATGATGAGGGTCATGTTGTCACGCCCCCCAACCGAGACCGAAAAGGGAACAATGATGCTAGCCACCTGCGGCATGTTGCTGTGGCTCTCAGTGGCGAGTCGTTGTGTAGCGCAGACCACTGAGCCGACGGACCAGGTTCCAGGACAGGATATAATACTGGTGGTGATGGATCCTCTTTCACTGCCTCTAAGCTGCCTCTGTGTGCCGGGCTTCGGCCAACGCAACTACCAGCCTCTGGCCGATCGCGTGGCCGCGGCCCTCGGACGCCGGGTGAATTTGGTGTTCGATGACGGACTGGCGCTGGCCGCTCCGCGCACGGGAGGTCGCGCCGACATCATCATTGGCAAGGAAGCCGTCGTCGAACTGGATGCGCGAACTGCCAAGATCTCGGTGCGGAAAATCGCCAAACTTTCGGGCCTGGATGGCAGCACCGGCACGCGGGGTCTGTTTGTGGTGAGGCGCGATGATCCGGCTAAATCCTTGGCCGACGTAATAGGGCGTCGCATCGTGATCGGCCCCGACGAAGACCGGGAGACCAGCGAGGTCGCGCTGGCGACTCTGCGAGCGGTCAGTGGCGAGCAGAAGTTTGAGTATAGGCAGGAGTCGAGTATCGACAACGCCGTGTTTGCCGTGGCCGACGGTGAGGCGGATGTCTCGATCATGCCGGACTACATGCCGGCGCTGATGGAAGGGTGCGGAAAGATCGACAAGGGTTCGTTGCGGGTGATCGGCAAGACCGAGCCCGTGCCTTTTATCGCCGTGTATGTCTCCGATGCGATCGATCCGGAACAGGAAAAGGCCATTCGATCGGTGCTGGCAGACTTAACGGCTTCACCGGCACGCCGCGCCGAGCTTGAATCCAAACTGGGCTTCATCCAAGTGTGGCCGCAGGTTCATTCGGCATCTCCACAGGATTGGCCTGATTTTCGCGGGCCGCGGCGGGATGGCCGGGTCGCGGAACTGCCGGATACGCTCCCGGCCAAGCCCAAGATTCTCTGGCGGCAAGGGTTGACCGGCGCGGCGATCGGCGGGCCGGTCGTGAGTCGGGGGGTCCTGGTCATTCCCGATAAGACTGTGGACAGCTCACACGACCTTTGGCGTGCGTTCGATGTACAATCCGGAAAAGCCCTGTGGGAGTTTCGCCATCCGGCTGCCGGTGGATTGGACTATAGCAACAGCCCCCGCGCCACGCCGGTCATCCAGGACGATCGGGTCTACCTCTTGGGGGCGTTTGGTAATCTGCACTGTGTGGGCCTGGCCGATGGGCGGTTGATATGGCAAAAGAGTTATGTCACTGATTTTGATGGGGTACTCCCCACTTGGGGATTCTGTGCCGCGCCCTTGGTGGTGGGCGAAAAGTTGATCGTCAATCCTGGGGGAGAGAAGGCTTCGATTGTGGCCCTGAACCGCGAAAGCGGTGAAGTGATTTGGTCGACGCCGGGGAATGGGGCAGCGTATGCCGCCTACGTCCTCTCCGGCTCGGGCAGCAGGAGCCAAGTGGTGGGATTCGATGTGCTAGGCCTGGCGGGGTGGGACGTCCAAACCGGAAAGCGTCTGTGGGAGGCTTGCAGGCTGCCCTCCCAGGATTTTAATGTCGGCACCCCGGTGATCGTGGGCCAGACCGTGATTGTGGCCACAGAGAACAACGGGGCGCTTCGGTACCGGCTACCCCCGGCCGGTGTTCGCGAAATTAAGCCCGTGGCGTCGCACTTCGAGCTGGCCCCGGATTCCAGCACGCCGCTCGTCGTTAAGGATCGGCTGTTCTGCAATGCCTATGGTGAACTCTTCTGCCTCGATGTGGCCAACGGGCTCGAGGCCGTCTGGGTGCAGGAAGACGACATGTTCGCCGATCACTGCAACTTCATCGGCTCAGACGATCGTGTCTTGATCTGGACGATGTCTGGCGATCTGTTGCTCCTGCCGGCCGATTGCGACCGCTACCAGGTGATTTCTCATATGCGACCCTTTGCAGGGAGTGCCGGCGACGAATCCCTGGCGCCGCCGGCATTGGCCGGAAATGTTCTTTTCTTGCGCGGGCAAAGAGAACTGGTTGCCCTGCAGCTTTATCGCTAGAATACACTAACTGAAATGCAATGCGAATAATCAGGAGATCACACATGAACAACGAAACGAATTCGCAACAGTTCCATCGGCGTCACTTCATGGCTTTGGGCGTGCAGGGCACCGTGGTAGCCGGTTTGGGATTGACTGGACCGTCGGCACTGGCCGCAGACCAGAAGCCGATGGCAACCGGCTTCAAGCATGCATGTGACCTGACGGTCATGGCTACCGGGCAGATCGCGGTCATCGGCGATCGTCAATTGGCGATTTTTTCGCGAAACCGGCACAAGATTCTAGTGAAAGACCTTGACGCCGCACCGCAGGCGGTCTGTGCCGGGGCCAAGGGCGGGCTGCTGGTGGCGATGCAAGATGCCATTCTCCTGCTGAATGATGCAGGAGCGCAGATCGGCCGTTGGTCGCTTGCGGACCGCGACGGGCTTGCGGTCACGTCGATCAGTGCCGGCGGTAACTCGGTTTATGTCGGCGATGGCGTTCATGGCAAGGTTCACCGTTTTACCGCGTCAGGCCAATACCAGGGATCACTCGACCAGACTTTCGCGGCGGCGGCGAATTTCTTCCCGGTGGAAGTCGATGCCGAAGGGCGACTACACGTGGCTCATTCCTCCCGCCATCGCATCGAGACGTTCAATCCTGCCGGAATTTCTGTTGCCAGCTGGGGTGCGAAGTCACGCGAGGCCGCAGGCTTTTCCGGCTGCTGTAACCCCGTAGACCTGGCGGTGTTGCCCGACGGCAAATTCGTGACCGCTGAACGAGGCCAACCGCGCATCAAACTCTTTTCCAGCAAGGGCGACTATATCAAGACCCTGGCCGAGCCAGAGCAGTTCACCGCCGACCGCCTGTCTTCCTATGACAACCATCAGGCCTGCAGTGGTGGCGGACTCAGTGTGGCCGCCGGGCCCAAGGGTGAGGTCTATGTGCTCGACCATGCCGACTCATCCCTGCAGAGATTAAGCTGAATCCCAGCGGCCAGTCACGGCGCTAGCGCATCGGGTGGGGATGCCTGCCGGTTTCTTGCCGGCATGAACTCTGAAACAGAGAGCAAGGAGATGGAATGTCGTTCCAACGAGTGGTTTGCGTGATGGCCCTGCTGGGCGTGATGTTGCCGCATCGAGCGGCGCTGGCACAGGCGATCGAGGATGCCGTGATCGCGAGCATGGCGGCCACCCATGAAGAACTACCAACTATCACCATTAAGCAGGATGCAGCGGATTTGGTCAGCACCTTCGCCATGACGAGCGACGGCCGCCTGATGGCCAGCATCTCCCGCTGGAGTCAGGAACCGGCCACCCACGAGATCGTTTTCTATTCTCCAGAGGGGGAGACACTTGAGACCTGGGACATGACGGAGAAGATGCCGCCGCGGCGCAATTGGTACAAAGGCAAGTTGCCCGTCATGCTACACGGCAGCGCCGAGGGAGATATCTACGTGGGTGGCGCAGGCTGGTTGATGCGTTTCAACGCCGAGGGCGACCTCTTGCAGGAGTTGGATTATCGTAAGATGCTGGCGGAAGCCGCACAGGCGGAACATGCAGGGAAGTCCCAACAGGATCAATCCGAGGATCCGCCCCCAGGTGCCCTGGCATTCAAACGTGTCGTTCCAGCCGGCATTACCTCTTCCGCCGCCTATCTCTTTGTGGCGCTTCACATGGACGGAGGCGGCACTCGGTCCACTCAGGATGTGTATCGATTCAGCCGCGAGTTGGGTGAGCCGCTGCGCATCATCGAGAATCTGCGGGGCTGCTGCGCACACATCGACTTGGAAACGCTCGACAACGATAAACTGGTGGTTGCAGAGAACACCCGCTTTCGCATCAACACCTATACATTCGCGGGAACGTTGCTCGGTCGGTGGGGAAAGCGCAGTCGCACGAGTATTGAAGGCTTTGCCAGTTGCTGCAATCCGGTGGGCATTTGCTTTGCCCCCGACGGCGAACTGATCACCGCCTCATCGGGCGTGGGACGCGTGAAGCGTTATACGCCTGAGGGAGAGTTTCTGGGGATGGTTGCCTTGGTGAACGTAACGCGTTGGGAGGGGGCCATACCCGGCAAGTGCTATATTCCCATCGAGGTGAGCCCTGACAACCAAAGGGTGTATGTCTTGGACGAGGTGACTCAGAACATCCACGTGATGAAACGGCGTTGAGGTGTATATTCGCATGCTATGATCCCTGACGATCAACTCCCATGCGGCATCCTCCCATCATGATGCCGCCAAGACATTCCCGTCGCTCGTTTCTGAAAGTCTCCTCCTCGCTGGCGGGCGGCGATGCTTGACGCTTCCTTGCTCAAGGCGCAATCGGGCGAAGCCAAGGGGCCGCCCATCGCCTATCTATTGTTGCGAAGGAGGTCCGGTTTACCGAGAGGTTGATTTCCGCCGGCGTCTATCTCCCGGCTTGGATTTCCAGCGACGGTGGACCCACCAGTATTGACTGGGGTCCTCACGGACGAATGCCTCGATGGCCTTGGTGTACTCGGCTGTCACCCAGGTGACTGGGTCTTTCTGATCCGCCCATTCTTCCGGGAAGATGATGCGCTGGATGCCGATGTCGAAGAAAAACCGATTGCCCACGCGGCGGCTGTAACCCACTACCACAGGCATGCTCTTGGTGATGGCTGTCAGGGCGATGCTTTTGTAGGTGCTGGCCTTGCGCCCGAAGAAATCGACGAAGATGCCCTTATATCCGGCGTCCTGATCGGCGATGAGTCCCAAGGTGACGCCTTCTTCAGAGGCCTGGGACATGAGGCGGGCGGCACCCCGCTTGTCGATGATCTTTTGCCCTTTGCGTTCACGGATGGCACGAATGTAATTGTCGAGATGCCGGTTGTCCAGGGCCCGAGCGACACTGTAGATCTTGAATCCAAACAGGCCCAGCAGGTAGCCCGCGATCTCGAAGTTGCCATAGTGACCGGTGACCATGACGAGTCCGCGACCCTCCTGCATCATCCACTTGGCCCGCTCGATGTTCGTGAATCGGGCGTAGCGTTTCCAATTGTGCGAGTGTGCGAGTTTGGGTGTGAGCAGGCAATCGACACCGAGCATGGCGATCTGCTCGAAGCTGCGGCGACCAGTCTTGGCGATCCAGCGGGCGTCTTTTGCCGGAAAGCTGGCGCGCAGATTGTCCATGGCGCGTCCGCGACCTTCCCGGTGAAAGAGCCACAGCATCTTTCCAAAGAGGCAGGCCAGAGACAGTATCGCATTGACCGGAAAAAGGGATGAGACCGCCGCTAGGGCGCGGATCATGGCGTATATCAACCAATCTCGGGTGGGGTGGGGCTTTTTGTCTCTCCTGCGGAGCCTTCTCTGTGGGTCGGGGCCAGCCATCGACCGCGATTGTAGGTCCCCGCCGAGATCTGTCAAGGAGCGCACTCGGACCTGCCGTTTGACAGCGCGGGGGGCTCGACCTATACTGCGCGGACCTGCTCTTGAAAGGATATGGAATGGATGATCCACAGTATGGGGGAGTCGCCGGCTCGGAAGCGTCGCCGAATTCGGGGGTTGTGCCGCCGCGACCCGTCGCACCTTTACCGACCGCGCCGACGCCACGTCGCCGCAGTGGCTGGCGAGTCCTAGGGTGGCTCTTTCTTGCACTGTCGGTGTCGGTCAACATCGGACTCTTCGTGACACTGCTTGGCACCGTGGCCTTTTTTTCGCTGGGATCCCAGTCAGGGACATTCACGGAAAGTGTCATCCAGAAGGGCAGCCGGTCGAAGAAGATTGTCGTAGTCAGTGTTGAGGGTGTGATCAACTCGCGTCAAGCCGACCGTGTGCGGGGGCAACTCAAAATGGCCGCAAAAGACAGTGCCGTTGCCGGGTTGATCATCCGGGTCAATTCCCCCGGCGGGACGATTTCGGCCAGCGACCAAATCTATCACGAGATTCGTACGTTCCGCGAGCGAGAAGGGAAACCGGTACTGGCGTTCATGCAGGGCGTGGCCGCCTCCGGGGGCTACTACGTCTCGGCCGCCTGTGAGCAGATCATGGCTGAACCCACGGCGATCACGGGCTCCATCGGCGTGATCATGTCCTATTTCGTGCTCGAAGACCTGCTGGAGGAGAAGTTGGGTGTTCTGCCCGTGGTCGTGAAGTCGGGTGAACGCAAGGACTGGCCGAGTTCCTATCACAAGCCCACCGAGGAACAACTGGAGTATCTGCAGACTCAACTCATCCGGCCGGCCTATGCCCGGTTCTTGTCGATCGTGCAGACGAGCCGGCAGGACCACTTATCAGCCGAACAGGTCGAGGCATTGGCGGATGGGACTATCTTCTCGGCGCACGAAGCGCAGGAGAATAGGCTCATCGACCAGATTGGCTACTTGGACGATGCGATGACCCTCATCCAGTCCATGGCCGATGTCACGAACGCCCTGGTGGTGGAGTACCGGGAACCCTTTACGGTCCGAGACTTGGTGGGGCTGCGGAGTCGCCCCAGTTTTCTGAAGATCGATCAACACACGCTGCACGAGTGGAGTACGCCCCAGGTGCTGTACCTGTGGCGAGCCTTTTGATGAACGCCGAGTCGGCGCTTACACTTGTGCGGATTCTCTTGCCACGACAAAGGAAGTGCTGTCCGCCCGCCCTTCGCTGGCGGTGACAGCTTGCCTGAGCTTCGCCGGCAGTTGACCAAAGAGGGTCAGCGGGCTCGTCTTGTCGATCGTGACCTCGACAAATCTCCCTGTGAGAGATCTGGGGCCATTAAACACGACGATCCAATCGGTGTCGGTGCGGCCGACCAGTTGCGGCAGGCCTTGGCTGCTGGCCGCGTTGAGGTGGGGTTTTTTGCTTAGGCCTTCCACTAGGACCCGGATGCGTTGCCCCAGAAATTGCCGGCAGAGCGCCTGGCTGACCGATTCTTGAACCGCCAACAGCTCCACGTTTCGCTGTGCCTTGGTCTCGGCGCTGACGTCGTCCTCAAGGCTTTTCTCGGAGGTCGTGCCGGGACGGGGTGAATACTTGAAGACGAAGGAGTTCTTGTACGCGACCTTCTTAACGAGTTCGACGCTGGCCTGAAAATCTTCCTCTGTCTCTCCCGGAAAGCCAACGATGAAGTCTCCGGCAAGGGAGAGACCCGGGACCGCGCTGCGGGCTCGATCGATCAGGTCCAGGTATTCCTGGCAGGTATACTTGCGATTCATCGCTTTGAGGATGCGATCGGATCCGCTCTGGGCCGGCATGTGGAAATATTTACACACCTTGGGAAGATGGGCAATCGCCTGCATGATGCCATCGAAATACTTGGGAGCCGGGTAGTTGGTAATGAATCGAATCCAATCGATGCCTTCGACGTCATGGACCTGTTCCAGCACGTCGGCGAGCGAATAGATCCGGTCACCCGCCCGGTATTCGTAGGCATTGACAGTCTGACCGAGGAGTGTCACCTGCCTGACGCCATCCGCTGCCAACCTCTTTACCTGGTCGACGATGGCGCCGATGGGCCGGGACACTTCCGGACCGCGGACAAAGGGTACGATGCAGAAGGTGCAGAAGTAATTGCAGCCGCGCATGACGCGCACGAAGGCCTGTCCTTCTATCGCCTTGTCATCGCTGTCGTGCATCGACTCAAAGGCCTCCAGTTCGGGGTTGTCTGCGGACCGATGACGAATCCGGTCGGATACATCAAGTACCTTGGTCTTCTCGGTGATCACCTTGTGGCACAGATCCACGATGTGCGGGATTTGGTCCGGGCCACAGACGAGGTCGACCTCTTCGCGCGCCAGCAACTCCTCCCCCAAGCGCTGCCCCATACAGCCAATCACGCCTACCACCAAATCGGGCTTCGATTTCTTGAGGTGCTTGAGGTACCCCAGGTTCGAGATGACCCGGTCTTCCGCGTGCTGCCGGACCGAGCAGGTGTTGATCAGCACGATGTCTGCCGACTGAATGTCGTCGGTTTTGGTGTACTGGGCATCCTTGAAGGCGGAGGAGATCAAGGCCGTGTCCAGCTTGTTCATCTGGCAGCCGTAGCTCTTGATGTGGATGCGTCTCTCAATCATAGGATGTGCAGCATAGGGAGTCGAAAGGGAAAAATCAATCGATTAGTTGCCGACTTCCTGGCTGGCCCTCTGATTGAGTCCCCGCATGGTCTCCTCCAGTTGAACTCGGTATCCCTCAATTTCATCCGGGGTACTGCTGCGGGGGACAATGAGCGGATCCCCGTGGGCGATGTGGACATGGCCAAAGGGCAGGGGCAAAATGAATCGGTCCCAGCTCTTGAAGGTTTTTTTCCGGCTGGCGTCATAGCACAACGGCACGATGGGGGCACCTGTCATCTGGGCCAGCTTGATGATGCCAATCTGCACTTGAAAGGCGGGACCGCGGGGACCATCGGGAGTGACCACGACATTGTGACCTTTTTTGAGCCTGTCGCGCACGATGCGGATCGCCGTTCTGGCCCCTTTGCTGGTGGAGCCACGCACCGCTTCCATCTTTAGGCCCTCGATGACGGCCGTCCCGTAGTCCCCATCACGACTCTGGCTCACCACGACCGCCATCTGGGGCTTGCGGATGCGCTTGGCATAGTAATAGGACTGATAAAAGAGATGTCCATGCCAGCAGGCGAAGATCGTCTTTCCCTTCCAGGCGCCGCCTTTCAGGGCCTTTTCGTCGTCAAGCGTAAGACGGTTGAGGCAATAGACCAAGCGCTGCGATAGGACACCCACATGGCCAAACAGCCAAGTGGCGCAGGGGTGCAAGCGATCTGCCAACCGGCGTTTGAATGAGGCCATCACATCCTTGTTGTGGTCTGTTCGCTCCGTGTACCGCTGGGCTTCGCGGGCAATTCGAGCTGCTCGAAGGTCGGCTGGTCGCCGCCATGGACCGTAAACTCTGTCCCCAGCCGTCGCCATTTCTGGTAGCGTTTTTTCAGTAGGTCTTCGAGCGGGGTGCGTTTCAGTTGAGCCAGCGTGGTCGCGACGTAGCTTTCGACATTGTAGACCGTGTCGTGAATGTTTCGGTGGGCGCCGCCCACCGGTTCGGGGATGATGGCATCAATGAGGCCCAACTTGCTGAGATCCTTGGCGGTCAACTTTAGCGCGGCGGCCGCCTCGGCTGCGTAGGAACCGTCCCGCCACAGGATCGCGGCGCAGCCTTCCGGCGAAATGACGGAATAGTAGGCGAATTCAAGCATCGCCATGCGATCGCCTACGCCAATGCCCAGTGCGCCGCCGGATCCCCCTTCACCGATACAGATGCAAATAATAGGGACCTTCAGGCGTGACATCTCCGCCAGGTTGACGGCAATGGCCTGGGCCTGACCCCGCTCTTCCGCGCCAATGCCAGGGTAGGCGCCCGGTGTATCGATAAACGTGACTACGGGCAAACCAAACTTCTCCGCAAATTTCATCTTGAGCAGCGCTTTTCGGTATCCCTCCGGATTGGGGGAACCAAAATTGCGGGCGATTCTCTCCTTGGTGTCACGACCCTTGCTTTGGCCGATGATCATCACCTTGTTTCTGGCGATCTGGCCCATCCCCGTGACGATCGCCTGGTCGTCTCCAAAACATCTATCCCCATGAAGCTCGTGAAAATCCTTGATCATCAGTTCCAGGTAGTCGCCAAAGAGGGGACGCTGGGGATGCCTGGCCACCTGTACCGTCTGCCAGGCCGTGAGGTTGCTGTAAATCTGCTTGAGACTCGCCACGCGTTCATTCTGAAGCTGACGGATTTCCGTAGCATAGGCGATGCCCTTGGCGGAACTTAAGGCGCGGAGTTCTTCGATTTGTTCGTCAAGCACCACTATCTTGGCTTCAAAGTCGAAGTGGGTGATGCTCCCCAGTGTCGTCTTGTCTTGTTTCATTTTAAATTCCGACAGCCTACTTATTTCTTGTACGCCCATCGAGGACGAAGCCGAATCGTACCATCCATGAGGCTCTGTTTCAAAGAAAAATTGACATCCATGAAGTCCCGAAGTACTGTATCGTGCATGTCTTATGCTTGCTAGTTTACCAGTAACGACTTTAGCATAAAGGGGTTACGATAAGTATCTTGCTCGGATCGATCGTGTCGGTATCGGGCTGGGCTCTGCCGCCCGATCCCTTATTCGTTCGCCGGCTCGGCATGCGACCCGCCGGCACACCCTAAGGAAGGATTTCGCTTCGTGAAAGAGTGGCGTTTTGAACTGTCCACCAAGACGGGTTTCACAGATGTACATGGAAAAAAAATCCTACAGGAAATCAGTGAACTTGGCATCGCAACGATCAGCGCGGTTGAAACGGCCCGGGTTTACCTGGTCGAGGCCGGTTTTGATAGGGCGGTCGCGGAGCGCGTAGGCCATGAACTGCTTGTGGATCCTGTCTGCGAGGTGGTTCACGTGGGTAGAAGGGCCTCGGCAAACAACGGCGGGGCTACCCAAATTGAAGTCCACCTGAAGAGCGGCGTGACCGATCCGGTCGCCGAGTCTGTGACAGCCGCCTTGGTCGACATGGGGGCGCCTTGCCAGAACGTCCGCACCGCGCACAAGTACACGCTACTGGGTCAGTTGAGCGAGTCGGAGATCGCCCTGATCTGCCAGCGCATCCTGTCGAACGACTGCATCGAGACCTGCATCCGGGGCGAGGATGGCGAGCCGCCGAGCCCGCACGCACTGCCCTATGAATTCGCCCGAGTAGAATGGCCCCTTCGCGCGCTGAGTGCCGGGCAACTGGTCCAGATGAGCAAGGAAAGAGACCTGTTTCTAACCCAGGTGGAAATGGAGGCAATTCAAACCTATTTTCAAGGCCTCGGTCGAGATCCGACTGATGTTGAACTCGAGACACTGGCACAGACCTGGAGCGAGCACTGCGTCCACAAGACCCTCAAGAGTTCGGTGGACATGACGATCGACGGTCGGAGCGTCACGTTTGACAATCTCTTGAAAGAGACGGTGTTTAGAGCGACCCAAGAGTTGGCCAAAGAGTGGTGCATCTCAGTCTTCTCGGACAACGCGGGGGTGGTCGAGTTTGATGAGGTGTCGGCTCTCTGCTTCAAGGTCGAGACACATAATCACCCCTCGGCCCTCGATCCCTACGGGGGAGCCGCCACGGGGATAGGGGGCGTCATTCGTGACCCCATGGGTACGGGCCTGGGCGCCAAACCCGTGGCCAACACCGACGTCTTCTGTTTCGGCGAACCGGACCGGACGCTGGCAGAGATTCCCAAGGGAATCCTCCACCCCAAGCGCATCATGAAGGGCGTGGTGTCGGGCGTCCGAGACTATGGCAATCGCATGGGCATCCCCACGGTGAACGGCGCCATCTACTTTGACGACCGCTATCTGGGCAACCCTCTGGTCTTCTGTGGCAATATTGGGATCCTGGATCGGGACAAGTGCTTCAAACGCACCCAGGCAGGACAACTCGTGATCGTAGTGGGGGGCAGGACGGGGCGC
This sequence comes from Planctomycetota bacterium, assembly GCA_022563885.1. Taxonomy (GTDB): domain Bacteria; phylum Planctomycetota; class Phycisphaerae; order Sedimentisphaerales; family Anaerobacaceae; genus JAIPFM01. The sequence continues at coordinate 19,765 of JADFMM010000020.1, forward strand.
GATGGGATCCACGGCGCCACCTTTTCGAGTGGCGAAATGACGCACGAGCATGACTCGATCTTTTCGCACGCCGTGCAGATTGGCAATCCCATCGTTGAGAAGAAGATGCTGGATGTGTTACTGCAGGCCAACGAGGCGGGACTCTACGAAGGCATCACCGACTGCGGCGCGGGCGGCCTCAGCAGCGCGATTGGGGAGATGGGTGCGGACTTGGGGGTCGAGGTAGACCTGGAGCAGGCGCCCCTAAAATACGCGGGGCTCAGCTATACTGAGATCTGGATCAGCGAGGCCCAGGAACGCATGGTGATCGCCGTCAAACCGGAGAACCTGGAAGCCATTGCGGCCATTTTCGCTGCCGAGAATGTGGAATCAACGGTGGTAGGGCGATTCACTAGTGACAAGAAGCTGAAGCTGCGTTACCAAGGCCAGTTGGTCTGTGATATCGACATGGACTTCTTGCACGAGGGCGTGCCCAAATTTGCGCGCAAGGGCGTCTGGAACACGCCGTCCTTGAAGGAACCCCGTCTGCCGGAAAAGGGCGACTACACCGCAGATCTCTGCAAAATCCTGGGTGCCTACAACGTCGCCAGCAAGGAGTGGGTCATACGACAGTATGACCATGAAGTGCAGGGGGGTTCAGTGGTCAAGCCCCTGACCGGGGTCGCCAATGACGGCCCCAGTGACGCCGCGGTCGTGCGGCCAAAACTGGCCTCGGACCGGGCGGTGGCGGTCAGCTGCGGCATGAATCCGCTCTATGGCGACCTTGATCCCTATTGGATGGCGCTGGCCGGCATCGACGAGGCGGTCCGCAATCTCGTCTGCGTCGGGGCCCGTACCGATAGGATCGCCTTGCTCGACAACTTCTGTTGGGGAAACTGTGCCAAGCCCGAAGTATTCGGCTCCTTGGTTCGCGCGGCACAGGCCTGCTATGACGGAGCCATCGCCTATGGAGCCCCCTTTATTTCCGGCAAGGATTCGCTGAACAACGAATTTGCCTGCGAAGATGGGTCCACGATCTCTATCCCTCCGACGCTCCTGATCAGTGCCATGTCTCTGGTGGATGACGCGAATCAGTGCATCACCATGGACGTTAAGGCAGGGGGCAATCTGATTCTGGTCGTCGGCCAGACCCACAACGAACTGGGGGGATCCCACTTCTACAAACTACAGGGTGAACTCGGCGCGAACGTGCCCAAGCTCGACATGGATATGGCGCCGAAGACCGCCCGGGCCCTGGCCGGCGCAATCGGTCAAGGACTCGTGGCGAGCTGCCACGACTGTTCGGAAGGTGGCTTGGCCGTGGCGCTGGCAGAAATGGCCTTTGCGGGGGGACTCGGGATCAAGGTACATCTGGGAGACCTGCCCAGGGGACCAGGATGTGAAGGAGCGGCCGCCCAGCTGTTCAGTGAGTCCAATGCACGCTATGTGGTCGAGGTTGCTCCAGAGCACTTGGACGCATTCGCCACATGTTTGGAAGGGATTCCGGTGGGTCAGATCGGTAGCGTCGTTGAGGCTCAGATCCTCCGCGTTCAGGATGCATCGGGAAGAACCGTCATCGAAGCCGGAATCGACATGCTCAAGTCGCGTTGGCAGGCACCGCTAAACTGGTAGTCGAAAAAGGGCCCTTCGGAGGCGTCGATGGGCCAGGGTGAGAACAGGGAAGAAGACGCAAACATGACAGACGTAAAAGCCATTGTCCTACGGGCCGCCGGCACCAATTGTGATGTGGAAACGCAGCATGCCCTTGAATTGGCGGGGGCACGGGTAGACCGGGTCCATATCAATAGCCTCATTCGGAATCTGGAGCTCGTTGACGCATATCAGATATTCGTCATGCCCGGTGGTTTCAGCTATGGCGATGACGTGGCGGCCGGCAAGATCCTGGCCAACCAGGTGATGCATCATCTGCGTGATGCGCTGGAACGCTTCGTCGAGCAGGGCAAGTTGGTGTTGGGCATCTGTAACGGGTTCCAGGTCCTGGTCAAGGCCGGCCTGTTGCCCGGAGCGACAGCATCGTCCCACACGCAAGAGGACGTGACCATCACTTACAACGACAGTGACAAGTTTGAAAATCGTTGGGTCTACCTCGCCCCGCAGACAGATCGATGTGTGTTTATCGAGCCGGGCCGCCGTCTCTACTTGACCGTCGGCCACGGCGAGGGCAAGGTGGTCGCGCAGGACCCGTCCGTCTTGAGTCGGCTCCAGAGCATGAGGCATATCGCGTTTCAGTACGTCGATGCTCAGGGCCGGGAGGGGGGCTACCCCGTCAACCCCAATGGATCGATGGCGTCGATTGCCGGGCTGACGGATACGACCGGCCGTATTCTGGGGCTGATGCCGCATCCCGAGCGTTTTGTTCACCCCACCCAGCATCCCCGCTGGACGCGTATGAATGGCAATATCGAGTGCGATGGCAGGACGATTTTTGACAACGCCGTGAAGTATGTAAGAGGTCACTTCTAGAGTCTGTGGCGAGTTTAGGGAAGAACGGATTCGGCAAAATTCTGCTTGACGGCCTCGGCAAATGGTTTTAATGTGCCTAGGAATTTGGCGGAGGGGCGTAAGAACTGTCGTAAAAATTGTCATATGTGGTATGTCAGCAAGTTGCCACGCTCGACAACAATGATTTCAGGCTTCAGGGAGTCTGGAAAGGACTAGACGATGCGAACGGCAAGATTGGGTGGACTCGTGCTTGCGTGCACTGGCGTGGCGTTCTTGTGCGGGTGTAGCAACCAAGAGCTGCAGATCATGAATCGGACGCAGCAGACCCGTATTGCGGACCTGGAGAGCGAGCTGCAGACGAAGATCCTCCTGCTCGAGCAGCGCGACCGCCAACTCGCCACGGCTGCCGAAGAAGAAAATATCGAGGTCGAGCAGCTCAAGGGGCAAGTCGCGGCGTTGAAGGAAGACCTGGAAAGCAAGAAGACGATGATTTCGTCTATGCAGGAACGCCTGCTGAGCACAGGGGGGCAACTCCCTGTCGAGCTAACGAGCAAGTTGGAAGAGTTGGCCGGCAAGTACCACATGATCAGCTACGACGCAGACCGTGGTGTGCTCAAATTCGAGAGCGACTTGACCTTTCAGAAGGGCAGTGATCAGGTGACGAGTTCTGCCATCGGCGGCGTTAAGTCCCTCTGTACCATCCTCAATTCGGCCGAAGCCGAGAAGTTTGACGTGATCATTGCAGGCCATACCGACGACATTCCGGTGCTTAGACCGGAGACCAGGGCCAAGCATCCCACTAACTGGCATCTTTCCGCCCACCGGGCTATCTCCGTGCTAAACATCATGGCAGCGAACAATGTCGCCCCCAAACGGCTGAGCGTGCGTGGCTTTGGCGAATTCAGGCCCGTCGAGGAGAACAAACCCAATAAAGGGGGTAGCGCGAAGAACCGGCGTGTGGAGATCTACATCGTGCCCCAGGGCATGTGACCTTGAGCGAGCAGGCAACTCCAACGTCCGGGGTCGGGGTCGGAAAGATGAAGGGCCTATCCAATTTTGGGCGTCGTTTGGCGGTCCCTTCGGGCATTTGGCAGTTGATGGAGGACCTGGGAGCGGCCCTGTCCGGCGAGGACGATGTTCTGATGTTGGGAGGCGGGAATCCGGCCCACATCCCCCAAGTTCAGAAACAGTTTCGTGATCGGCTCTTGCTCATAGCTCAGAGCGAGACACGTTTCGCCAAGGCGCTGGGAGACTACGATCCACCCCAAGGAAACCGGGCCTTGATTGAGGCCCTGAGTCGGCTGCTGCGGGAGCGATTCGGGTGGCCGATCGGGCCGAAGAACGTCGCATTGACCAATGGCAGCCAATCCGCCTTCTTCGCTCTGTTCAACCTGTTTGGGGGTACCTCTGAGAGCGGCCAGAAGAGGCGTATTCTCCTACCCTTGACGCCCGAGTACATCGGCTACAGTGACTTGGGATTAGAACCGGACATGCTCGTCTCGGCCAGACCCAGGATCGAACTGTTGGGCAGCCACCTGTTCAAGTACCACCTTGATCTGGAGGCTCTACAGGATCTCATGGACGAGAGCATCGGGGCCATCTGTGTGTCCCGGCCGACCAATCCCACCGGCAATGTGCTGACCGACTCTGAAGTCTGTCAGTTGAGCGACCTGGCCCGCAGCCACGGGATCCCCCTTATCCTGGACAGTGCCTATGGCTTGCCCTTTCCCGGCATCATCTTCGTGGACGCTGTCACTGCCTGGCAAGAGCACATGATCGTCTGCATGAGCCTGTCAAAGCTAGGATTGCCTGCGGTGCGGACTGGTATCGTCGTCGCCAATGAAGAGGTTGTGCGTATGATGGCGCGGATCAATGCCATCACCGCCCTGGCACCGGGCGGCGTCGGGGCTGCCCTTGTGCTGGATCTCATCGAGAGCGGGGAGATCGTGGACCTTTCTGAGAGGTGGATCAAGCCCTTCTACCAGTCCAGAGCCGAGCACGCCGTCAAGAAACTCGTGGATGCTCTGGAAGGAGTAAACTTTCGTATCCACACGCCGGAGGGCGCCTATTTCCTCTGGCTTTGGCTTCCAGATCTACCCGTGCCGGCCAAGGAGTTGTACGAGGCTCTGAAGAAACGAAAAGTCATCGTCGTGCCCGGCGAATACTTTTTTCCGGGAGCGCCGTCATCCTGGGAACACGCTCAGCAGTGCATTCGCATCAGCTACGCGCCACCTACCGATGTGATAGATCAGGGGCTTGAGATCATAGCGGAAGAAGTTAAAGCAGTCATCAGTAAAAGCAGTAATCGGTAATCGGTGTCGAGCTAAGCCCCTGTTTACTGTTTACTGTTTACTGATCACTGATTACTGTATTTTATCCCTTCGCGGTCTTGCGATTGCCGACCTTGGGCAGGCCCATGACCGAGTCTCCCTCGGACCACCTTTCCTCTTCCTTGAGTCTCTCGAGTCGTTCGGCACGCGAAAGGACGTTACGATGGCGGCTCAATACACCTCTGACTTTCAACGATCTGTCAATTGACATGGATCACTTCTCCGTTGTAGTTCTCATCTAAGGGCTTCAAATAGGCACCTCGAAATCGGTTGGGGGCAAAGCTTTCCCGCCCAGGCGGCGCCTTGTACTCCTGGCCCAACTCGGCAATTCGCTGTTTCAGTCTATATTCCCTCGTCCCCTTTTTCAGGGATGAAGACGAAAAGCGCTCTACTGTGAACAAGAAGTAGGCCTTATCCTTCCGAACGATCTCGGTCCCTATGCCCCGGCCTGTGAAAAACTGGCGCACCGGAATCAGATCCTCCAGCTTATCAAACTGCTGGATCACGATCGTACTGCCCGGCCGGACCAAGGAACTCGAGGAATCCGCGCCCGCGGAATGGGAGATAACTTTCTCCGTCGTTCCCTCAGCCCCCTCGCTCTCCCCACCGGTCCCTCGTGCGGCCTCGGGAGCCGGTGGCTGTTGACTCGCCAAGCTGGAGAGGGGCTGGTTGTGCTGACCCAGCCGAAAAGATGCCACCAGGGCGAGAACAAACAGAATTGAAACGCCTGCAATGGCCGAATAGGGAAGGCTCAACTCCACTCTACCCGAATGCAACTGAAAGGCCCTGGGCTTCCAATGCATCTTTCCGTTGTGGGTTCGATCGGCTTCGGCCGGCGGTTCGATCTGCTGCTGCGCACTGCGACCGCGAGTCAACTTCGCCTGCGAGCGACTCGAAGCCCGGCTCATTGCCTCGTAAAGGGCTCTTTGACCACGGTAGCGTGCCATGTTCCTGCCAATTCAATCATAATTAAGGAAAAAGGGCCTCTTTCAGCTCTGTGTCAGGCTGAATGATTAGGGCCGACCACAAAGAGAAGCTTGTACTAAATTCCCCCTGGAATTGCAACGACAAACTGCTTCCGGCAGACCGGTAAAATACACGTTTCTATCTTGTCTTGCTCGATGACTACCGTTCGCATTGTCGAACCTACAGACGGGACTCGATTTACAACTGTGCTGCTGAGGAGTGGTCGAACTAACCTGACGCGTGTGCGAGAATTTTTCCTGGCGCGCTGTAATCCCATATTTTAGAATGACTTACGTTGAGAACAACGTGAACATTCGTTCCTCCCGTTAGTGCCTCTCAGTTTTTATCAGCATTTCTAAAGATTTCTCGGGACACGCTTCAAGGCCCCTGCTATAGTTGTCCCCATGATAGCTATGGCACCAGAACATGGATGTCTGGATCGGCCGATAGGCCCAGTCAGCGAAGGACTCCATCTAGGGCAACTGCTCCAAGAGAATCGTGCGCTGTACTGTGAAAAAAACTACTACAGGAGCCTGCACGAAAAAGCTAAAACCCGAGAAGAACTGCTCAAGCAGGAGGTTCAACAACTCAAGGCACGAATCCGCTATCTGGAGCAAAAGCTTTATGGTCGTAATTCTGAGAAGAAGAACTCGAGCGAGAAAAACACCTCTTCGTCCAGTGATGACCCACCCAAAAAAGAGAGAGGTCAGCAGCCAGGCAGTCCTGGCCATGGACGCAGAGATTACAGCCACCTTCCGGTGGAAGAGGAGACTTATGAATTAGATCAAGCCGTCTGTCCTAAATGTCGCTGTCCTTTCCATGAGGATCCATTGCTGGGCACCGATGACTCCGAAACGATTGAGATAGAGGTCAAGGCGTATCGCCGCAAGGCCAGGCGAAAAAAATACAAGAAAACCTGTCAATGTGAGGGTGTCCCAGGCATTATCACCGCCCCGGGGCCGCCCAAGTTGATTAACAAGGGCAAATTGGGCATCTCTGTATGGGTTCACCTCTTACTGGAAAAGTATCTCTATCAGCGTCCGATCAATCGACTTTTGGAGTCGTTCAAGGATATTGAATACGAGGTGCCTCCAGGAACAATCGGTGATGGCCTCAAAAAACTGGCACCCCTCTTTGAACCTGTTTTAAAGGAGATCATCAAAAAGAATCAAACCGAAAGACACCTCCATGCGGATGAGACCCGTTGGCTGGTCTTTGAATTCATAGAGGGCAAAAAGAGCTATCGTTGGTATATGTGGGTCTTTGTCTCGAAACAGACGGTGGTGTATATATTAGACCCCAGTCGTGCGACGAGTGTCATTGAAAAACACTTGAACGTCGTCAGTGTATTGATCTTGAGTGTCGATCGTTATTCATCCTACAAATCCTTTGCCAAAGACCGTGAGAATGTCATTCTGGCGTTCTGTTGGACTCACGTCAGAAGGGACTTTTTGACGAGCGCCAAGGGCTTTGATGAACTCGAAGCATGGGGTATGGCGTGGGTTGATTCTATTGGTGAGATCTTTCATCTGAATAATCAGCGGATGGCCCATGAGGTTGATTCGCCCGAGTTTGCCCAGGCCGATCAGTCCTTGCGTCAAGCGCTGGATGCCATGAAACAACAATTCGAGTTGGAATTAACCGAAGAGAATTTACATCCTGAAAGAGCCAAACGTTTGAACAGTATCAAAGCACATTGGGAGGGCTTGCTGGTCTTTGTGGATCATCCGTGGATTCCCATGGACAACAGTGAGGCCGAGAGACGAATGGTTACCGCGGCATTGGGACGAAAAAACTACTACGGTTCCGGCTCAGTATGGAGCGGTCATTTTACCGCGAGCCTGTTTAGTATCTTTCAAACACTGAAGCTCTGGAAGATCAATCCCCGTAAATGGTTGACCGAGTATTTACAGAAGTGCGCCGAAAACCATGGTCACTCCCCCAAAGACTTAGCCTGTTTCTTACCTTGGACCATGTCAAAAGAGCAGTTGGCTCGATTCCAATATCCGGATACCTCATGAAGGCCGCCAGTCCATCCTATCGCTATTGTGGCCGGGACTTCTCTGGAACAGAATTGGAGAAGGTACGTCAAATCATCGCCTCAGACGATCGCCCTAATCGTGTAAAGATCTCTCGGCGTGTGTGTGAGGCCATGGGATGGACCAAGCCAGACGGCGGCCTCAAGGAGATGAGCTGTCGGGTCGCGTTACTCCGCATGGAACGTGATGGTCTGCTCCGGTTGCCACCGCCTCAAAAAGGCAACGGCAATCGCACGGCCAAAGTCCGCATCAGCCGTGCCTCTGATCCGAAGCCTGATGTCTGCGTTGGGGCGGGTGCCTTGGGACCATTAAGGCTTGAGCTAGTCGTTAAGGGCACCACCTCCGGACTATGGAACGAATTGATAGAGCGCTATCATTACCTGGGCCATAAGCCGTTACCCGGTGCTCAACTGCGTTATTTTGTTTATGGGGGTTCTCGTCTTCTGGCCACGCTTGGCTTTGGGGCTTCGGCCTGGAGCGTGGCAGGTCGAGATCGCATGATCGGTTGGACTGCTGAGCAGCGCAAAAGCAATCTGCATCTCATCGTTAACAATGCCCGGTTTCTAATCCTCCCCTGGATTAAGTCCCGAAATCTGGCCTCTAAGATATTATCATTAGCCTGTAAACAGATACGGCAAGATTGGTACACCCGATACCACTATTGCCCTGTATTACTGGAGACTTTTGTTGAGATTGATCGCTTTACAGGGACCTGCTACCGAGCCGCCAACTGGCAGCAAGTCGGCATTACGCAAGGCCGTGGCAAGCTAGAAAAATCAGTGCACGGCACATTACCCAAGAAATACGTTCTGGTTTATCCTCTCGTCAAAGACTTCAAAGAGCAACTCTGTTGTTAATCCATTTATCCCTGGCATAGACGTCCTTACGGGACGACCCACCCACTGCGTGAGTTCTTCATCAGCCTAGAGCCCCCCCTGTTGCCTTTGACATCATGATGTCAAAACGCTAAAAAAGTAGCCCGCGACATACGGGAGGAACGAATGTTCACAAGAGGGGGATCTTAAGTTGAGGTAGGCCAATGGCTTAGAAAATATAACCGTAGTTCGACACTATACAAAACTTCGGTCTAGCGGATGCCAATGGCGCCGAATCGCCAAATCCCATTGGCGACCTGTCTCACAGGCGCATGAAGCACTGACCGACCGTCAGTAGCAGGGTCCAGATGCGTATGAACCAGCCCTTCGGAAGAGTCGGTGCCTGTTCTTGAAACGTCCAGGAAATATAATAGAAAAGCAGGGCGTCTTTGACGAGACGCGGGTTTTTAGCTAAATATCAAGGTATTCCCTTGCTATCAGTGTAGATCACTATTATTTTGCCTATGCTATGCATTTGTGATATGATAAGAGAATAACGGGCGAGATGGTAAGACGGATAGAGTGGCAACCGGCGATCGGGATTCGTCGCTGGCGGGTGATGCCATTCTGACGCGTGAGTGCTTGGGTCCCGGTAGGACCAGAGGAGGAGTTGGGTGGAAGTGCTCGCACAGTGGATCATGAGTCTGGCAACAGGGCGCGGGCAACGCGCCCGTGCTCCGTCCTGTAAAGAGCCACACACGCTCTGCTATCTCGATGTTTTTCAGACAGCCCCGTTGTTGGCGCAGACGGGGGTAGCTGATCCTCTCACCCCGTCACTCACTCAACAGACAGCCTCTTCCCTGCCATGAAAACGTATTTGTTCACATACTGCCTATCCCTCCTGCTGGCCTCTGCCATGACACCGATTGTCATTCTGTGGGCGCGAAGGAGAGGACTCGTAGACAAGCCTGCTGCCCGGAAGATCCACACTCTGGCGATACCCCGGGTGGGGGGAATTGCGATCTTTCTGGGGGCCATGTTGGCCATCCTGCCGGTACTCGCAATGCGGAATCAAGTTGGAGCTGAATTCAGGGAAGTGATGCCCCAGGTGGTGGTCCTGCTCTTGTGTTCTTCGGCTCTCTTCATTGTGGGACTATATGACGACCTGAAAAGGCTGCGCATTCGTACGAAACTACTGGTCCAAGGTGTGGGGGCGGTTCTGGTCTGTCTTGCCGGCGTTCGCATAGAAGAGATTGTCGTCAGAGATCTTTTCACGCTTGAGCTGGGCAATTTTGGAATCATCGTGACCATCCTCTGGATCATCGGCATCACCAATGCTGTCAACCTGATCGACGGCCTGGACGGATTGGCGGCCGGCATCTCAGGGATTGCCAGCGCCGTGATAGCGGTACTGGCGCTTTGGCAGGGGAATGCCGTTCTTGCCGTGGTCATGCTTGCCCTGTGCGGGTCACTCACCGGATTTCTGTTCTTTAATTTTCATCCGGCCAAGATCTTCATGGGAGATAGTGGCAGTCTGTTTCTAGGATTCATCCTAGCGGTCTCTTCTGTCATGACGGCCGCCAAATCAGAGGCCCTGGTTGGGACCTGCCTGCCGATCATTGTCCTTGGGATCCCCATCTTTGACACCTTCTTCAGCGTGCTGAGACGCTACCTGGATCGAAGAGGTATCATGTCGCCGGATAGGGGCCATTTTCATCATGTGCTCTTGAAGCGGGGCCTAAAGCAACATCATGTCGCCATGCTCGCCTACGCTATCACGGCCCTCGTATCAGGCCTGGGTTTCGTTATGATATGGACCCGGAGCACCGCATCCTTGTTGGTGTTCCTTCTGTGTCTGGCATTAATCCTAATGGTCTTTAAGGAAATAGGATCCACAAGTTTTCGGCGCGCGTGTGAGGTAATCCGCGAAAGAGCCGGCATCGCCTATGCGCAACGCATGGAACAGAAAAGCTTTGAAGAGGCCCGTCTGAGCTTCAACAATGCCGAGACCTTTGAACAATGGTGGCAAAGCCTAATGAAAGCGGGCAGCTCCTTGGACTGCACCAGCATCGCACTGAGCCTGGAGACCCGCAACGGGCATCCTCGCCTCTTCGTTTGGCACCGTGAGAAAACCGGGATCAAGCCCGTTGGCGAAGAGGAGTTGATCCACCTCAGGATTCCCGTGCGAGATCGGCGTAAGGGTGGCCTGGGCCGTATCGAGGTCGCGATTCCCGCTCATAAACAATCTATCGAAAGCGCGGGCCGACGTGGGGCTCTCTTCACACGACTAATAGAGGAACACGGGCTCGAAACATTGGCAGAAGGTTTAAAGAGCACGGCAAAAAAAGCAGATGAAATGAAGACTATTGATGATAAACTGGCCTACCCCTAGCGAGGAATGGGAGTATCACAACGAGCAAGGTAACCGAGCATCGACATGAATCCAAGAAACCCGATGGAGCGAACAAAACACCCGATAACATCAACCCCTAGGATCCGACTCTTTGTCGGGCATATAAGCCACCGAATCCACTTATTTTTACGACAGGTTTCGGATATAGAAAAGCTTGACAAAAACCGCGGAACAAGGTATACTAAGCCGCTTAGGCTTAAAAGGTAAAAGAGGGACGAGCCTACGAGCGAGGCGGAGACATCCAACGTTGGTGAACTGTACGGTAGAGGTCTAATCGTCCGTGTCACACCAGCGAAGGGAAGGAAGAGTCTCGGAGAAGGGAACTCCTCTGTGGCTGCGGCCAGAAAATGGGTAGTATACCCACGGGCACGGAGTGCGCGCTAAGGCTTTTGGGTGTTCGGGCGCTGACGCTCTTCGGATTTGGCCAGCGCCGAACACCAAACTGCGAAAAGCGAAGCGCCCGAATGCCTGTTTTTAACCATGACAACCTACCTCTTCACCTACGCACTAGCCTTGCTCCTATCCACGGCCTTGACCCCTGTCGTCATAGCCTGGGCGCAAAGGAGCAAGTTGGTCGACAAACCTGACGCCCGGAAAATCCACACGCGTGCCATCGCCAGAGTAGGCGGGATTGCCATTTTTCTAGGCGCCATGTTGGCCATCCTGCCGGCGCTGGCAATCAACAACTCCGTGGGCAGTGCGCTGCGTCAGTTGGGCCCCAAGATTTCGGCCCTCCTCGTCGTGTCGACGCTTATGTTTCTGGTGGGACTATATGACGACCTAAAGGGAATAGGAGCGAAGAAAAAGCTCGCCGCACAGTGCCTGTGCGCGGGCCTTGTCTGTCTAGCGGGGATCTGCGTCGATGCCATTCATATCCGAGACCTGGGAACGCTTCAATTAGGCTGGTTGGGTTACCCCATAACCATTTTATGGATTGTAGGCGTGACCAACGCCATTAACCTGATAGATGGCTTGGATGGTCTCGCGGCAGGCATATGCGGCATCGCCTGTGCCGTGATGGCGATGCTCGCCATGTGGCAGGGCAATGTTGTCCTGGCAGTGGTAATGCTTGCCCTGTTCGGCGCCTTAACTGGATTTCTGTTCTTCAACTTCCATCCCGCCAAGATATTCATGGGAGACTGCGGCAGCCTGTTCTTAGGCTTTCTGATTGCCACATCATCCGTGCTCACGGCGTCCAAGGCCGAGGCCCTGGTGGGGATTGCGTTGCCCATGCTTGTCCTGGGCATACCCATTTTCGATACACTGCTAAGCATCGTGAGGAGACTTCTGGCTCGACACGGCATCATGTCTCCAGACAGCAGCCATTTTCACCACGTATTACTGAGGCGAGGTCTACGCCAACACCACGTTGCGATCATTGCCTACGGTATTACCCTGTTGGTCTCTGGCTTTGGCCTGTTCATGATGCTCACGAGGAGCACCTTTTCCATCTTGGTTCTTGTTTTCAGTCTTGCGCTCCTACTGACGGCTCTCAGAATCACAGGCGTAGTGCAGGTGAAAGAAACTCTCGAGCGAACGCGAAAACGAATCTGGCTATTGCACCAGCAACACCTCGAACGTCGAAGCTTCGAAAAGGCGCGGCTCAGCTTCCACGACGCGCAAACTTTCGACCAGTGGTGGGAATGCATGTGCAAAGCAGCCAAGGCCCTCGATCTCACCCGCCTCTCGCTAGAGATGGCAAACCAAGAGTCGGCTCGACAGTCGAAATCCCAAAAAGCGAGAAGCGTCGCGTCCGAACACCGAATCGCGAAAAGCGCAGCGCCCGGCTTCTGCTGGAAAAACGGTCACACCGATGACGAGATGCCAACTGAAGACGTGCTGCGAATGACGTTTCCAGTCAACGGTCACCCGCGAGGAGACGCGCAGTACTTCAAAATTGATATCGTGACCAATGGTTCACTGGAGTCTGCTGGCCGAAGAGCGGCGTTGTTTGCCCGATTGGCGAGCGAGAATCAGTTCGATAGCCCAACTCCCGAAAACCAAAAAGCAGCGATTCGCGATTCGGTCAGTGGGCATTCGGCGCGAGTCGAAACCGAACACCCGAATACCGAAGAGTGAGCCACGCGAACGTCCGATAACCGAGCCGCGAAAAGCGAAGCGACTTAAAACCTAAAACCTGAAACACAGCGACTGCCCTGGCCCCGAAAAGCGAAAATGCGAACCGCCTACTTTTCACGCTTCACCTTTGACTTTTCCCTTTTCACCCTTAACTTTTCCCTGATCCCTTTTCACTTTTAACTAACCATGCCCGAACCCCTATTCTAAAGCCCAAATCGCGCTGTTAACAGAAGTCGAGCAAAACAAATGAAGCGAATCCTAGTTACTGGCGGTGCCGGTTTTCTCGGTTCACATCTCTGCGAGAGGCTCCTAAACGACGGCCATGACGTGCTCTGTGTAGATAACTACTATACCGGACGAAAGGCGAATATAGCCCACCTGATGTCAAATCCGAACTTTGAGAGTATACGGCATGACGTCACCTTTCCATTGTATGTAGAGGTGGATGAGATCTACAACCTTGCCTGCCCAGCATCGCCGAATCACTACCAGTTTGTTCCGTGCAGACCACCAAGACTAGCGTGCATGGCGCAATCAACATGCTGGGCTTGGCAAAACGAGTGAAGGCGAAAATCCTGCAGGCATCTACAAGTGAGGTTTATGGTGATCCCAAAATACATCCTCAAACCGAACAGTACTGGGGTCATGTGAATTGCATTGGGATTCGCTCTTGCTACGATGAAGGAAAGCGCTGTGCTGAAACGCTCTTTTTCGACTACTATCGCCAACACAAGCTTAGAATAAAGGTTGTACGTATCTTTAATACCTATGGTCCGAGAATGCACCCTCAAGATGGTAGAGTGGTTTCAAACTTCATCATGCAGAAATTGACAGAAATCTCCAAAATGCTGTATGGCCTAGCCAAAACTTTAGAATGATATTCCCTTTCAACTTTTACCCTTTAACTTTTTCCTCTTCACCATTGACTTTTAACTTTTCCCTTTTCACCTTTGACTTTTAACTATCGCCCTTTTAACTTTTCCCTTTTCACCTTTGACTTTTAACTATCGTCCTTTCACCTTTCACCTTTGACTGATCCCTTTTAACTCTTAACACGTAAAACCAAGCGAAGCGCATTCTTTTCACCTTTCACAGCCAAAGGCGCTCCCAGCGCAGCGTTAACTCTAAAAGAATGAACCGCGCACACAAAAAACTAGCAGTATGGCAAGGTGCGGTTCATCTGGCGACCCAGCTATACAAACAAACGGAGTCCTTTCCTGACTCCGAAAAGTTTGGTCTCGTATCGCAGCTCCGTCGTGCCGGTGTGTCAGTTCCTTCGAATATCGCCGAAGGAGCGGCCCGGAACAGTGACCGCGATTTCCTTCGTTTCCTAAACATGGCAAACGGGTCTCTTAGTGAGATTGACACTCAACTAGAAATTGCCAGGCAATTGAATTATCTCCATCCAGACGAAGTGGCATCGATCGAAGATCTGGTCAACTCGGTATCTATAAAGCTAGCCGGACTAATAAGACATTTGAAACAAAAGAGAGGAGAAAAGTGAGCGCTTCGCTGGGAGCGTAAACTGTGAAAAGTAAGCGAGATGCTGTTATGGCTGCTCTTGCACTTTACCCTTCACAGCCAAAGGCGCTCACAGCGCGGCGCTAGCTTTCCCAATCCACCTTTCACAGCCAATGGTGCTCTCAGCGCAGCGCTAACTCTAAAAAACAGCAGCGCCAGTGGACTCATCAACAACGAAATGCATCACTGCAGCCATCTAGCCGGCTAGAGGAAAAACGTCTTCGTGGGCGAGTACATCAGCGGCGTAGATTAAGGCCGCCCGGATATCATCAGGCTGCAGCCGAGGGTATTCCTGTATAATCTCACTTTCCGAAATGCCTTGGGCCAACATGCGTACCACCAGCTCAACCGGAATTCGAGTGCCTCGAATGACAGGTTTTCCGACCATAACTTTGGGATTAAACGTGATCCGCTGTCTCAGTTGTTCATCCATTGCGGTCTCCTTCATGGGCACACGTGATCCGCTTGAATTTAGGAACAAGCCAATTGTAGCACAAATGGCAAAAGCAAGGCCAACAATCCTCAGATTCTTTTTGCTTTCCTTGCCTTCGCTATTAACCGCAGGTTTCAGTGTGGAGCCTCCTGCTAGGGCAGATGATACAAGAGTGGCACACGGGTGCTGGCACTTGGCCTCTTATCCATTTTAACCTTTCACAGCCAACGGCGCTCACACCAAAGCGATAAGTTTAAATCCTTAACCTCTAACAGCCAAAGGCGCTCCTAGCGAAGCGCTCACTTTTCACCTTTCACTGTTAACTTTTAACTAACAGTGTCCGACGTAGTAATCCAAATCGAAAACCTAAGCAAGCAATACCGCCTGGGCCTAGTCGGCACCGGAACCGTCTCCCACGACCTGAATCGATGGTGGCACCGCATCCGCGGCAAAGAGGACCCCTACTTAAAAGTCACGCAAGTAAATGATAGAACGAAAGCAGTAAAAAGTAATAAGCTAAAAGCAAAAAGTGATGGACAGAAAACCAGGAGCAAGTCTCACCCTTTGCTTCACCTTTCACCTTTCACCTTTCACCTTTCCCTTTTCACCTTTCACTATGAACAACGACGTAGTCATACGAGTTGAGAATTTGTCCAAACAATACTCGCCCTGTGAAATAGGAAATCCAAGATGTACGTTTATGTACTTCAATCTGAGAAGGATACTCTTTTATATACTGGATGTACTAAAGACTTAAAATAACGGTAGCGATGCATGATGAAGGGCACGTAGAATCAATCAATGCTAGACGCCCTCCAAAACTGGTCACCGACGGGGACGGAGTTTGCCCGCAAACATAATGAAGAAGAGGTAGATTAGGCTGTAGGGATTTAGGCTGATAGTAAGGATTCAAAGAACTAACAGCGCCTAACAGCCTACAGCCTAATCAGCTAACTTAAAATGCTCCCTTACCTACAGCTCTTTTTACTCGCCATGTTCTGTGCACTGCTTATTACACCCATTGTGATCAGGCTGGCCCAAAAGTTTGGCATTGTTGATGCACCGGGTGTGCGCAAGGTACATACCAAAACCGTGGCATGTTTAGGAGGGGTGTCGATATTTATTTCGATCACTTGCCCCTTACTGATCACGGCCTGTATACCGAACGCAGTTGGTGGTGCGTTACGTCACGTTCCGCATGTGGTTCTGGTGATTGCCGCTTCTTCGTTTTATTATTAGCACGTCCACTGTAGATGTGTGCGACGACGTCACCGACTTTGACGACGTTGGCCTTGCCCGTATTGGCACTTGGCGTTCCAATTTTGGATACCTTCTTCAGCATGATACGTCGTTTCATTGAACGTCGCTCTTTGTTTGCTCCGGATAGAGGCCATGTTCACCATCGGTTATTAGAGTTGGGCTTTAAGCATCGAGACGCCGTCCTTGTCATCTACATCGTGACCGTAGGATGTACCGGTTTGGGTCTGTTGATGTTTGTCGCCTCCGAGTGGGGATCACTTGTCATCTTTGTGTGCGTGGTGGCACTGCTTCTTCAGTTCTTTTATGTTGCCGGTTCGATTCGCTTGGGAAAAGCATTCAAAGCCCTGCAGCGTCGGAATGCCATCATACGTGTGAGTCGAAATGAAATACGAACCTTTGAGGATTTACAGCTCGTGTTTCGACAAGTCGAGAACACCTCCGGTCTCTGGACGGCAACCTGTAAGGCGGCAAATCAACTGGACTTTGTTTGGTTGTCCCGTAAGGAGACAGACGAACAAGGGTTTTCGCAGACCACCGTTTGGCGAAACCCCAACTACAAACCTGAGGCCGAGGAACTCATCCTCATGAACATTCCGGTTTTGCCAACGAACGGCATGAGTCACTCGAATTTAAACTTGCCATCTCAAAAGACGGGTCTTTGGAAGCGGCGACCCGTCGCGCTTCCCTGTTTGGTCGTTTAATCGATGAGAATAAGAATCAAACCTTCCGAACCACAACAAAAGATTTATCGATCACGAATTTGTCAGCCAAGTATGAAACAGCCGGACCAGCACTATCCCGCGGTGAGGAGTTGACCAATGATCAAAAATAAAATAAGGCCGGTGTTTGTGGATGTTGAGGCGGACACCACCTATACCTTGGATCACGAAAAGCAGGACCAGAAAGGAGGATCTCATGGATAGAAACGAATCTCCCAGTGGCTCCGATCCAATCGCTCAGAATCCCAAAGACACCCATGACGCTCCGCAAGGCCTCCAGAGGACCGACGTCATCCGCAAAACCGATGCCTTATTGGCGGAACCCCAGTTACGCCAGGCAGGGCAGCCCTCAGCCTCCTCCTTATCTATTGCCACACCCACACCGCCAATGGATCTTTTTGCCTCTCTGTTACGCTACAAATGGACAGTGATCCTGGTGGCGATGCTGACGTCCATCTCATTAATTACTGCCGTCTGGATGTTGTACGTCCCAAAATACAAGGCCAAGGCTGAAATACGTATTCGACCGATCATTCCACGTCTGGTATTCCGCACCGACGAAAACGGCGCTATACCCTTTTATGCTTCCTTTGTGAACACCCAGGTCTCCATAATGCGGAGCCCCACCGTGTTGCAGCGAGTCCTGGATCAGCAAGCCGTGCTAAATACCCAATGGTACCAGTCCCCCTCTCAATCGCCGGTACAACGTCTGC
Organism: Planctomycetota bacterium; assembly: GCA_022563885.1. Taxonomy (GTDB): domain Bacteria; phylum Planctomycetota; class Phycisphaerae; order Sedimentisphaerales; family Anaerobacaceae; genus JAIPFM01. Next base: position 37,495 of record JADFMM010000020.1, read on the forward strand.
TCGGAAATCCTCCCACTCCAGCCCTGGAAAGGCTCAGGGAGGCCCTCTCCGTTCGACCCCGCCGGCGAACGGAAATCATGGACGTCTCCCTCACCGATTCCAATGCCAAAGATGCCGCCATCATTGTCAACACGGTCCTGGATCAGTACATCAAGTATATCGGGGAAAGGGCGGATGCCACCGAAGACGATCTTTACAGAAAACTGGTAGAGCAATATCGGGCCCTGGAAAACGAGATTCTCGGCAGGGAGAAGATCTGCGCTGAGCTACGCAAATCCATGGGCACCGAAGTCCCCCAAGTACTGGTAGCCACCAAACGCATGCGCCTGGACGAGACCCGAAACCGGCTGAATGATCTGAAAAACCGCATGGCCCTTCTGAGTTGGGACCGGCAGAAGCTAACGGAATTGATCAGCTCAACCAGCCCGGAGGACGGCAATAGCGTCGCCTCTTCAGCTTCCGCAGCAGACGCACCTCAGCTCCATGACAACGCCGATGAGCTGAAATACGCCACCCTGAACAACAACCTGCAAGCCATCCAATTTCATATAACCGCATTGGTCGCTACCCTTGGTACAAGCGGTAACAGAGCCGTCCAGATCGAGGAAGCCCGGATCCATCTCGAGGAAGTAAAACACCGAATTCGTGTCCTGGAACAGAACCGGCAGGAATGGGCAGGCCTCCTAAAACAGCTCCCGATCCCCGATGGAAATGATACTTTACCAGGCCGGACCCGGATCATGGAACTCCCGTCCTTAGCCGCGGCAAATGATCTAGAGACCGAGTTAAGGAACATCAGAAATCACCTCGACGCACTGACCCTATCGCTACTCACAAACAATACCCCGGATCCGGCCATTGACCCCGATATTGCGTCAACCATGAAACAAGTCACTCTCGCGGAAATTCAACAACATGCCATCTCCATGGAAGGGGATTGGACCGTTTTTCGTAACAGATTGTCGTATATCCTGACTGCAACGGGAAACAGCATTGGACCGGCCACAGCCTGGGAAAAACCACGACACTATCACGAAGACGTCGAATGGCGTAATCTGGATGTCAACCTGAGGGCCCTGCAACACCAATTAAATATCAGCCTCTACGGTCCTCGACATCCGGAACGTCAACGTCTGCTACAAAATATCCAATTCGCCCGCGAAATGCTCAAGTTAAGAGAGATCCAGCTTGACGAAGCCTGGTTAAGACAATCCCGCCCTAACATGTATACTGCCACTGCCGTCGAATCACCCCTCCTCAGCTTCGAGATCCCAGATCCCGATTACCAAGGGCAACTCAAGGCACTCAATCTTCAACTGGAGCGATACAAACTCGAGGAAAAACTCCTCAAAGCTGACTATGAGCAGCAGCAGACGGAATTCAAAGAAATCATGGAAAGCGCCCAATTACTGGAAAAGGAGAGCACCGCACTAAAGCACAAACGTAAGCTGTTCGGGGCCGTACGTGACCGACGGGATCACAAGAACATGGAACGAAATGTCCCGGGTTCCATCTCAATCCTGACCAATGCACGGGTCTCTTCCCGTCCCACGCAGGACCGGCGCCTTGTGTTTACAGCCATGGCCCTGTTTATGGGATTGGGCATGGGCGGCGGTGTGGCTTTCTTGAGGGCCAGTCGCGATAGAGCCATCCGAGCCGTTAGCGATATCCCCATGACCTCGTATAATCCCTTCCTGGGCTGCGTCCCGCTGATACGCAGTTACAAAACAATGGCCTACGAGAACCATCCCGCGGTTACCGAGTCTGTCCGCAGCCTACGTACCGCCCTGTTATCACGTTTAGAGAACCAGGAGAATCCGGCAACCATCCTGGTCACCAGTGCCAACGAAGGTACGGGTAAATCCAGCTTCACCCTAATGCTCGGCAGGAGCCTAATCCAGGCCGGCAAGAAGGTCCTGATAATCGATGGCGACCCCTACAAAAAGACCCTGTCAAAACGATTTGATCTTCACGAAGAAGAGGGTTTCCGCGACCTACTCATCGCCCGCGGCAATAGTATCAATAATCGGATCATGGCTACTACGGATATCCCCGACTTGAAGATTATGCCGGCAGGTCACGTAGACGACACCCACCAACCCTTTGATGGAATCTCCAACGGGGCCTTTGAAACCTATCTCGATAAAATCGGCGAACGGTTCCAGTATGGCGTCATCTTAATAGACAGCCCTCCTCTTCTGGCCGTAGCAGACGCCGCCATCATGGCCGGCAAGGTCCATGGGGCCATCCTGGTCGAACGGGAACTGCTATCAGACCGAGACCACATCCTCCACGCCCTGGACCGACTCCACGTCGCCGGCGGACAACTCCTGGGA